>DATBHD010000200.1:0-12540 GCA_036557635.1 Gemmatimonadaceae bacterium | reverse complement strand
AGAGGCATGCCACGCCCGTTAGGCGGTCGCCGACTCACGTCCGCATCGGATCTCGCACCGCGTGTTGCACTCCGCTCTGGAACGACTGCATGCGGAACGCGACGACGAGCCGCATGATCCCGCCGACAATGCCGAACGCGGCAAGAAGGCCGAGGATCCATGCGAGCGTAACGCCGGGATACATGATCGCCATCACGCCAGCCGCGATCGCGAGCACGCCCCACGCCAGCGTCCAACCCCACGAGAGGCCGATCTTGCGCTCCTGGAAAGCCACGAAGGCACCGATCGCCCCCGCGGTGATCAGCCACCACGCGACCCACAGGACCACGAAGGACAGCGAGAGGCCCGGGTAGTAATAGAGCGCGGCGGCTCCAAACAGCACGCTCACGATGCCCGTGAGCAGGAGCACCCACCAGTGTTGTACGATCGAGCGTAACTCGAACGCGTGCATGATCGCGGCGATTCCTTCGAAGAGCGCCCAGAGTGCGACGACGAGCGCCAGCGCCGCGACGGATGCGATCGGACGCGTGAGAATGAGGATGCCAATGACGATGCCCAACAGTCCCCGCAGTGCGACGCCCCACTTGCTGCGGTTGTAGGCGGTCCTGAGGTCGTCCGCGATCATGGGAGTTCTCCTCTCTCGACATCACGGTAGAACCACTCGAAGCGGCGAATCGATTCGCCGGCTTCGTCATGCACCGTCTGTTAGAGAAGCAGCCAGCCCTTCGCTGGCCGATCCGGGCGGCAACGTCGTTAGGCATGCCGGCCGATCGGGTACGACTGTCGCCAGTCAGCTGCGCGCGTCCTGCGCCTCGAGCTTCGCGGCGACGGCGTCGAGGACGGCTCGTTTTGCGTCCTCAATTGACGCCAGCGCGAAGTCGATGGCAACCCCAGCCTCGGACTCCAACCGCTCGGCTCGATTCTCGGCACGGTTCGCCGCTCGGTCGTGCTGGCGTTCGTCGTAAGTCGCCTTGAGCCGACTGATGTCCGCCGCGACCTTCGCCTGCAACGCGTTCCATTGTCCCGCGACGGAATCACCCACCGCCTGAATGTCCTTGTCGACTCTGTCGGCGAACGCGGCGGCGCTGGCTCGCGCTTTCTCTCGACGCGCGACGACCCTGTCGTGTGTTTCCTTTCTCGCCGCTGCGAACGAATCCTCCGCCTGCTTGGCGCAGACAGACAGGTCGGCAAGCTGCTGATCGAGTGGCTTCATGTTTCCCTCCACGCAGACGTTGGTTCCCGCCGGGGGCGAGAGAGTAGCGCATTCGTCGGCGTCGCTGCAGTGGGCCTTGGTCCAATTCGGTCGCGAATCTCGTTCGAACGAGCTCACGATCAGACGTCGAGCACGCCTAGGCCCAAGGTCTCATGGCGCCAGGCGGCCGTCGCCAACACGTTGCTGGCTCGCGCGACGGCGCTCGCGGGCGCGATCGTTACTCGTTAGGTAGACTGCGTCCGCACGGGGCCCGCCGTTCCAGTTTCATGAATCTTCACGCGCCAGGCGACCGCCTTTCTCGCGTCCGATTCACCGCCCCGTTTGTGAGTGTTGCCCACGCGCGAAACTCGCTGACATCACCACACGGAGGAACCATGCCGACGATCACGACCAAAGATGGCGCGAAGATCTTCTACAAGGACTGGGGCTCGGGCCAACCGGTGGTCTTCAGCCACGGATGGCCGCTCAATGCGGACGCGTGGGACGAGCAGCTGTTCCTGTTCGCGTCGAACGGGTTTCGCGCCATCGCGCACGATCGCCGCGGTCACGGTCGCTCGACCCAGACCTGGGCCGGGAACGACATGGACACCTACGCGGACGATCTCGCCGCGCTCGTCGCGGCGTTGGACCTGACGAAGGCAATTCATATCGGCCACTCCACCGGCGGCGGCGAAGTCGTGCGCTACATCGGCCGGCATGGCACGAGCCGCGTCGCGAAAGTCGTCCTCGTCGACGCCATCGTACCCGGAATCCTGAAAACCGCCAAGAACCCCGACGGCCTTCCGATGGAAGTATTCGATCAACTTCGCGCGAGCGTGGCGACGGACCGATCACAGTTCTGGGAGGATTTCGCGCGCCCATTCTACGGAGCCAATCGGCCGGGCGCGAAGGTGTCCAAAGGCGTGCTCGACCAGTTTTGGCGGCTCAGCATACAAGCGGGATTCAAAGCCGCATACGACTGTATCCAGGCATTCTCGGAGAGCGACTTCACCGAGGACGTGAAGAAGATCGACGTCCCGACGCTCATCATTCACGGCGACGACGACCAGGTCGTGCCGATCAAGACGGGGGGTGCCCGCTCGGCGCGAATGATCAAAGGCGCGACACTGAGTGTGTATGCGGGCGCCCCGCACGGTCTGACGGCGACGCACCAACAGCGTTTCAACGAGGAGGTCCTCGCCTTCGCCGAGCGTGGGCGCGAGGAAGCCGCGTCGGTCCGAAAGGAGGCCGCGCCCGTCGGGGCAAAGCGCGAAGACAGACGGGAGGCCTAACGAATCGGTGTATCCGGGAGCGGCGGAGGGCAATGTCACGACCGATTGACATCGTCCGGGACATTTCGCACTCCGGCACAGGCCGCTTGCCGCACTGAATACATTTGCGGCCATGACTCGAATTGCCTTTCTCGGAACCGGGCTGCTCGGCAGCGCGTTTGTCGAAGCCGCCGCCAAACGCGGTGAGCAGATCACCGTATGGAATCGCACGCTGGACAAGGCGCGCGCACTCGAGCCGTTAGGCGTGCGCGTCGCTCGGACGCCCGCGGATGCGGTGCGCGACGCCGCCAGTGTGCATCTCGTGCTCAAGGACGACGACGTCGTCGACCAGATCATCGCCGACTTCCGGCAGGAGCTGCCGCGCGACGCGATCATCCTCGATCACACGACGACACAGCCGGCGCGCACGGCAGAGCGCTCGCGACGGCTGAACGGCGAGGGCGTGAGGTATCTGCACTGTCCGGTCTTCATTGGGCCGGCGGCAGCTCGAGCCGGCAAGGGGACGATACTAGTCTCGGGGCCCCGCGCCCTCTACGGCGCGCGACACGACGAGCTCGCGCGGATGGCACCACGCGTCGAGTATCTCGGCGAGCGGCCGGACCTCGCGGCGGTGTACAAGCTCTGCGGGAACGCACTCATCATCGGCATCAACGCCCTCGTCGCCGATGTGCTCGCGGTCGCTGCTGGCGCGAAGGTAGAGCCTAACGACGCGCTGAAGATTCTGGAGCTGTTCGATCCCACGACGATCATTGCGGCGCGCGGCAAGAGCATGGCGGCGGGCGACTACACGCCGAGCTTCGAGCTGTCGATGGCGCGAAAGGATGTGCGGTTGATGCTGGAGACCGCGCAGACGCAGCGGCTGGCCGCCCTGCCCGGGATTGCCGCCCGCATGGACGAGTTGATCGCCGAGGGTCATGGTGAGGACGATCTCGCCGTCCTCGGCGTCGATGTGGCAGAGCGTCACGCGCTCGCACCGCACTGAGCTTCAAACGGCCGGCGTGCGGACCGTTAGGCGATGATCAGCGCGACGTTGTGTCGTCTTGCGGGTTCCAGGGTGGCGCGAGCCACTCCGTTCTCGGTAGCGGTCCCCTGCCGCGCCACATAGTTGGAGCACTCACTACTCGCAGGCGTTGCCCCTGGCACGCCAGTGAATAATCCGAGTCCGGATTGATGTTGAGACGGCCGTGACAGGCGTTGTGACGCTCCAGGATCCCCACGACGAAGTCGCCGGGAACCACGATTACATTCACATCCGGCTTACGCCACCACGGCTCGTAGGGGCACTTTCGCTCAGATTCGCATTCTCGAAACGGGAACCAGAACAGCTGCTGAGTACTGTCTGCGCTCCTTTCGACAAACGACACGTGCGGAGGCTGGGCGCTCTGATGCTCGAAGTATCGAATGAGAGCATGTCCTGGTTGCGGCATCAGTCTCTGCACTGGAACAACGTCACCTCCAGCGGTCGTGACTGGCTCGGGCGAGCCAGCGAGGCTCGTTACCGGTGAGCTCGCAGTGGGAGGTGGTGGCGCGGCCGCTGGCGGTGCTCCTGGCCGACCGTTCCATACCAAAAAGCTTACGGTGCTTGCCAGAAACGGCACCACGAGCAGCGCTACGGTACGAGATCGCGTTAGGCGATGAATGCCGCGCAGAACTGGAGGGAGGAAAACAAGCAGTAGTGTGCACTGAATCGCCGCATAGAGTTTCTGTGGACTGGTGCTCAGTGCCTCCGCCAAGTCAGCGAGCTGTTTGGGTGCGCGCTGGTGATGTCCCACCGGTGCAACGCCCACTGACACCAATACGAGCGTCAGAACGGTCCCGATAACGTAGGTCACGGCGAGCGTCTGAATCGTTGCGGCCAAAGTATCAGTCGCCGAGGCCTTACCACCTACGAGTCGGCAGACGACGTGGGCGCCCGCGCCGATAAGGCACCACAGTACCAACACGAGCGCGACGCGCGCTGTTAGCGGCAGCGGATCTTCCTTCCCCACCAAATACTGCCAGACAGCGGATCCCAGAAACACGCTGATGGCGCCGAACACCAGCAGGTTCGCGTTTAGCAGCGTCTTTTCTTTCTGATTCGGACCCTCGGCACCAGCGGCTTGCCGCTCCCCTCGCCAGGTTGATTCGTGCGCCACTGGCAGGAAGTACAGACGCGGCGAGGTCAGAATCTCCGCAAAGGCATGTATGTACTGAGCCGCGTTCGCCCTGAGAGTCTCGAGGACCTCGTTCAGCTCCATGTTTCACCTGCCACTGTAAACGCGGCTGACTTTGGGGGAGTGCGAAGATGATATCGAGTAATGCTACTACGAGCAAACCCTGAGGGTCACCTCGCCAGCCGACGGTCGCGTCGGACAAGAACGCGCGGTCCTCACCGGCCACCGCGCGGGTCGAAGAGCACGCTCATCGAAAAGGGGCGTCGCCTTGGCGACGCCCCTTCGAGCCGACATGAACGAGGCCTAACGACAGCGGCTACCAGTGTCAGGCTCTGGTCGCGACGAGGTGCGCGCTCACGAGTCGGGTGAACCTAACGAGTGCGACATCGGGGCCACAGGAGACGGACGTAGTCGATGGCCTTGTCGGCGAGATCCTCGACCAGGTGATAGCCTTCCTCGGGCGTGCGATCCGGCTCGACGGGTGTCGTGCCGTCGTGTGGAAGCGCGTGTACTTGAGCCCTTCCGCTGCGAGTCGCTCGGCCGTCGGTGTGCTGCACGGTCCTCCGAACGCGCTCGACGCGCCGAAGCCGACGTCATCGAGCAGAACGATGAGGACATTCGGCGCGCCGGCCGGTGGGCGCACCGGCGTGATCGGCGGAAATTTCGTGTCTGGATCCTTGGCGTCGTACGTCGTCAGCGTCACCGGCCTGACGTCCGGAATCGGCAGCGTCTCGCGACGAACTTTATCGTTGGGGTCCATGTCGATCTCCACTTGCCGCGCTCACGACGGCGGCCGATACGGGTCCGGAGTACCCGCCGCGATCGGCGGATACTTCTTCAGACTTTCCTCGAACTCCACCACGAGCTTCATCGCCGGCTCGGCCACCCACGTCTCGCGGAGTCCCGTCGCCGGATATTCCTCTTTTGGATCGCTCAGGAGATCGAACGCCTTGGGAGTTCCGAGCTTGATGGGCGCTGTCCACCAATCGCGCTGCTCCTCGTAGAACGCCACCTTCCAGTTCCGCCACTTCACCGCCTCGAGGCGATCGGCAACGTAGACCGGAAATCCTTCACGCTTCGACTTCTCTGATCGCCCGCACAAGAAGTCAGTCTGATCCACGCCGTCGATCGGGCGGTCGCGAGGGACCTCGACTTCCGCGATTCGCGCGAGCGTCGTGAACGTGTCGACTTCGTGTACGATTTCGTTACTCACGCGCCCGGCCGGTACGTGCCCGGGCCAACGCATGATGAAGGGCACGCGAAGCGAGCCTTCCATATGAGTGAAGTAGTATCCGCGCCACGGCCCCGACGAGCCTTGCCACGGCCAGGTCGCCTCGGGCCCGTTGTCGCTCGTGAACACGACTACCGTATCGTCGCGGACGCCGAGCGCGTCGATCGCATCGAGAAGGTTGCCGACGTTCGCGTCCATCTCCGCGAGCGCGTCAGCAAAATCGCCGTTGCCCGTCTTTCCGATGAACTGCGGGTTGGGCAGCGTGGGAAAGTGCACGAGGGTGAATGGCACGTAGACGTAGAACGGTTTGCGGGACTCCACGCTGCGGCGCATGAACGCGACGGCCCGCCGCGTGATCTCGGCGTCGATCAGCCGTCGCTGCTCGAGGTCGTAGACATCGAGCTCGCGACTCTGCTCCCCCTTACGTCCTTCCATGATGTGCGTGAAGCGCACGTGAGCCGCTTCGGCCGACGCGCTTGACGGCCAGAACGCTTCATCGGTCGTGCGCGGAATGCCGTACCACTCGTCGAATCCCTGATCGGTCGGCAGTCGGCCTTCACTGCTGCCCAGGTGCCATTTCCCGAAATGGCCCGTGGCATAGCCGGCGTCAGACAGCAGTTCCGCGATGGTGATCTCCCATTGCGTCAACCCTTCGGCGCCGCCGCCAATCGGTACGGAGTGCGTGCCGGACCGAATCGCGAATCGGCCCGTCATGATCGCCGACCGACTCGGCGTGCACTGCGCTTCGACGTTGAAGTTGAGGAGACGCACACCTTCGGCGGCGAGCTGGTCGATGCGCGGCGTGGCCGCTCCGCGCGTGATACCGCCGCCGTAGCAGCCCGGCTCACCATACCCAACGTTGTCCATGAGGATGAACACGATGTTGGGCGCGCCTCGCGATCCGCTCGTCGACATCAGAACACGACGCGGAGACGCGCACCCGGGATGGTCGCCGTCCCGGCCGCGGGACGATTCGGACGAATCACCTGGAGATCACCCGTGAGCTGGAACCATGGCGTGACATGAAGATTGTAAAACACCTCGAGCTGGTCCTCGGCACGCAGTCGTCTGCCGACTGGTTGCAGGTCGATGTTGTCCTTGAGCACCCTGCTCAAGTCGGTGTACGCGTACGCGATCCCGAACTCGTCGCCGTCGCGCTTCGCGAAGAGACCATTGCCGCCGAGTCCGAGGTCGAAGAACGCCGTGACGGGGCTGGTGCTCTGGTTCGCCGCGGAGACCTGAGCGAAGAAGCCCCAGCCGTCTCGTGGCCCGCGTTCCACGATGTATTGGCGAAAGGTGTAGTACGCCGACCACGACCCCCTCTCGGGCGTCACTGGCCGAGCGGCGGTGTCCGGAAGAATGAGGGCGCGAATGGCGTCGAACGGAGTGTACGCCTTGGTCGTGATCGCGCCGCCGATCGAATGCTTCGCCGTCTTTCCGAAGTACTTCGCCGGAAAGTGAATCGATGGAGAGAACGTCACGCCGTCGCCGAACAGGTTCGACAGCCCGGGATCGACCGAGTGATCGTTTGGATCGATCACCGAGAGCGTGGCGATCTCCTCCGTGCCGTGGATGTACGCGACGTTGAAGGCGTTCGTGATGAGCGGCACTTCGCGCGCGACCGTCAGCGGTCCGATCTGCGCGAGGTTGAAGAACCGTTCGATGCCGGCGCCCGCGAAGAGGTCTTCGTCGATGATGTCGATGAGGTTGTAGCGCCCGACCGAGATGGCGAGGAACTCGGCTTTCTTCGGGTAGATGGGAATGAGCTTCGTGACGTTCAGCGCGGTGATGGAAACGACGGTGCCGCGCGGGGCCGGGATGATGACCGCGCTGTTCACGGGGCTGATCGACCCGACGCCGCCCAGCAGAGGCCCGCCGAACCGGCCCTCTACTTCGAATTCGGCCGACCAATTCTTCCAGCCGGCGAGCTTCTCGAGATCGAAGGTGAGATCGGCCTGCGCCGTGCCGTTGTACTCGCTTCCCGTCCTGATTCCGCCGGATGCAACACCCTGCTCAAACTGCGTGACCGAGGCGGCGAGGTCGAAGCCCTTCTGCTTCCATGCCGTCCGCACACCCTTCCAATTGTCGGTCAATTGGCCACGCGTGAAGAGACTGGAATCAGCGGCTGGTGGCGGTTTGGCAGGGGGAGTTTGTGCAGTTACGGTGGCGAGCGGCGAGGCCGCCGCCGCGGCGCACGCAGTCAACAGGTGTCTTCTCATCCCACGGCGTGCTGAGGCTCGCCACGAACAACTCGACGCCTAAACTTTGCTGAGGCGTTTCCGCGTCGGTATACGTCGATGGTCCCATCGGCGAGAAAACGGGCGAGGCGACGGTTTCTGCACCGAGCCCGCCGAGGTCAAGCGGCGGCTGGCGTCTTTTCTTTCTGATTCGAACCCGGGCAACCAGCGGCTTGCCGCTCCCCTCGCCAGGTTGATTCGTGCGCCACTGGCAGGAAGTACAGACGCGGCGAGGTCAGAATCTCCGCAAAGGCATGTATGTGACGGATCGTACGAAGCCGACCGGAGTGCTCGTAGCTGAGTAGCTGCTCAAAGGCAGCAGATCTCTCACTCCGGACATGAGAGCGCCCAACCGTCCGGCGTCGCTTCGCCGTTGCGGGAATGAATGAGCGACGATACCAACGAGGTTCGCCTCGTTCGGAGCCGACTACATGCCGGGACCGGGGCTCGAACCCGGATGGGGTTTCCCCCATGGGATTTTAAGTCCCACGCGTCTGCCTATTTCGCCACCCCGGCGACGCCATTCAGCAAATGCTAAAGAGGGAGCGGCGCCGGCCGCTCCCTCTTTCGCTTCACCCAGAGCGGGAAACGGGACTCGAACCCGCGACCCCAACCTTGGCAAGGTTGTGCTCTACCAACTGAGCTATTCCCGCGTCGTGCCGCTCAATATAGGCTGCCGCGTCTCGCCCCGACAAGCTGGCTCGCTGATCACACTAAGCAGATGCCTCGCTACGCTCGGGATGACAACAAGATGAAGCTCAGCACGCACCACTCTGCACTCTCTACTCTCTACTCTCTACCCTCCACTCTCTACTCTCTACCCTCCACTCTCTACCCTCCACCCTCTACTCTCTACCCTCCACCCTCTACCCGCCACCCTCTACCCTCCACCCTACGGTCTCTCCCCCAGCGCATTCACGGCGTACCACACACTCCACGCCAACAAGCCCGACAGCGCCGCATCTCCTCCGTTGCCGCGGGCGCGACCGTCGGCGTCCACTTCTTCCGCCGCGAAGCCGCCGTCGAGCGGCGCGCGACGCAGCCATTGGAGCACCGCCGGAGCCTCGGGGCCGATGAGGCGCGCGCACTGCTGCGCGAGCGAGCGCGGCTCGCCATTGATGGCCTTCACCGTGCGCCGATACGTCGAGTCGTGACGCGGGACCGCGTCGTAGAGCGGGAGCCAGAGAGTCGAGCCCAGTGGATCGTCGTCGAGCGAGACGCCGCCGGCGAGATCGACGGCCGACGCGTACGTGTCCTTCCCCTCCCGCTCGATCACGAAATGCCGGCGAATCGCGGCGCGCACCGCTTCGGGGTCTTCTACTTCGCGCGCCGTCTCCTCATCGAGCGTGCGACGGAGAATGTCGAGCGCCTGCGCGACCACCGCGTTCCCGTGCAGGCTGAAGGGATGCACCGGCGGTTTCCCAGATGGACTCACTTCAGTGTGATACAACGGGACGCGACGATCGCGCCTCGCCGCGAGATCGTCGGCCGCGAGATACAAGGTGTCCGCGAGAACCGGTTCCTCGACGATCTGATCGTCGCCCGTGTCGCGGATGTATCTGTCGGTCGCGAGCGCGTACGCCGCGGCGCCCTCGAGTGTGAACCCCGGCTCGAAGAGTGTGCCGTCCATGTAATGCACGCCGCGCCCCGGCGCGTAGCCATGCAGCTCACAGACGCGAAGCAACAGCTCGCGCGCGAGCGGCGCGTCGGCCAGCTGCACGGCGGGAATCACCCATGCCAGCGCTTCCCAGTCGCGCACGGTGACGCCGCGCCCGTTCCACGGTGCGCGCGTTCGCACGACGTAATAGTGCGCGTCGTCGAGCGCGCGGCCCACCGAGTAGAAATACGCGAACAGCAAATTGCGATTGACCAGGCGGTCCATCGCTTCGTTGGTCGCGGTCTGCTGCAGCGATTGCAGCGCGTCGCGCGTCGACGCGAGCAGCTCCCGCCAGCCGCGGCGACGCAGCACGCGCACCGCCGCCTCGGCCCCATCGCGCTCCGGGCCGACGGCGATGTAGAACGCGACGTGTTCGCGCGCCCCCGGCGCGACCCTAACGACGCGCCGCATCGTGAACTCGCCGGCGCGTGATTCGCCCACCGAGATTTCGACGGGGCCGTCGGCGCCGACGCCGACTGCCACCTCGCCGGGAGGCGCGCTCCCCTCGAGCAGAATGACGTCGTCGGCGCCGCGCGCGACGACGTTCTCGTCGACGAGACGGCGCGCCGAGCGCACGCGCATCTGCCGGTGCGCGAAGCAACCATCGAGCGCGACGGCGATCTCCGTCTCTTCGCTCGCTCGATTCTCGACGGAGATCGCGTACACGGCGCCGGCGACGTCCGCATCGCGACCGTACGGCGCGAAGATGGTCCCCCGCACGACGGTGTTGCCGATGGTGCACGAGAATGTCGGGATCCAACCGAGTGCGCGCTCCCACGCCATCTGGTCGCCGCCCAGATCACGCGTCACGTTGCCGGCGCGGATAGTTGGTCTCAACAGCGGTGGTCCGCCCCCCTGCAGAAAGTCGGGGCTGCCCGCGAGCTCGATCGCCGAGCGTGATCCGCGGTGCAGGACGCCGAGTGCGTGCACCGATCCGTCGACCGGATGAATGCACGGCAGCGCGATCCAGTGATTACCGGTGATCTGCCACGGGATGCGCGGTGGTGTGAGCAGCGTCACGAGCGTGAATGCATTTTGGGCGTTGACCGGGTAGAATGATAACCTGCTCCCCTTCTCCCCTTCACGTCAACGAATGCACGAGGCCGCGACCGACATACACCGCCTTGGCGACGTGCGTCCCCGAGCGCTTGTTCGACGCGCGTCGCTGCTTCTCGGAGTCCTGGGTCTCGGGCTGTGCGGCGCTCGTCGGGCGAGCGCGCAGCTGCCGCCGGCGCCGCCGCCGATCAGCAATGTCGAAGACGCGCGCACGCTCCCGAAAGGCGTGGTGCTCTTCCGCGCGATGAACGCCTGGACGCGCATCGACCAGGTCTATGACGCGGCGGCGGACAGCGCGCAGCCTCTGCACCCGCTCGGCAACGCGTTCAGCGTGGAGTCGCTCGGCGTTCGTCAGTTCCCGGCGCTCCTTCCGGTACAAACGGCGCTGCGCGATCTCACTGGTCAGCCGAGCATCTCGCTGAACGTCGGACAGACCTTCTCGACCGCCGACACGCGGATCGTGACGACGCCGCTCTCGCTGGCCTACGGCATCACCGATCGCCTAACGCTTGGCGTGATGCTACCCGTCGTCCAGACGCACACGACGGTGTTCGTCGAGCTGAATCCGCGCCGGCTCGGCCCCAACTTCGCCGCGAATGTCGGACCGACGCCCCCTTCGGATCTCACGGCGCTGAACCAGCAGCTCGGCGCCGCTACCACCGATCTCAACGCGTTTCTCGCCAATTGCACCGCTTCGGGGAGTTGCTCACCGCAACAGGTGCAGCAGGCGACGACGCTCCGCGACCAGGTTGGCGGGGTCTCGCAAGCGCTCGTGGTGATGTATGGCCCAGGCAGCCAGTACGCCCCGTTAGGCACGGCGACCCTCGAGGCGATCACCAATCACCTGAACGCGCTGAGCACGAGCGTCGGGCAGATTACCGGCGGGACGTACTCCTTCCCCGCGCCCGCTGGCGCACAGGCGCCAGCCGCCTTGCTGCAACTGCAGCAGCTCGTCGGCGCCGCGGCATACGACTCACTCGGCTCTCCCGACGCTATCGGCACCGGCGACATGGAGATCTCGGCGCTCTTCAAGCTCGTGGACGGATTCGCCGACAGCACCGGCGTGCGCCTGCGCGCCACGCTGCGCGGGGTTCTCCGGCTCGGAACCGGTCGGCCGCCGGACGGCACCGTGCTGTACCAGGTGGGAACCGGCACCGGTCAGACGAGCGCCGACGGTGGCGCGATCTTCGACGTGCGGCTCGGCCGCCGATTCATGGCCACGCTCGCCGGCCAGTACACCGGGTACTTCACGAGCGCTCCGCTGCCGCGGCTGCCTAACAGCGACTACGCGCTGTTCCCGATCGATCTTCCGGCCTCCGGAGCGTGGAAGAGCGGCAACGTGATCGAAGCCGAGGCGATGCCGCGTTTCCTCCTCACCGACTACTTCACCATTCACGGCGCGTACACCTTCCGGCAGGTGGCGGCGAGCCAATACACGTCGCCTGGCGCCAACGCGCCGCCCCTCGTCGCCGCGTCCACCGAGCAGCGCGCGGGACTGGGCTTCGGCTACTCGGCCGTGGCTCATTATGCACATGGCACGGCCACGCTCCCCCTCGAGGTCTTCTACACCCATCTCGAAACGATCGCGGCGTCGGGGAGCTTGATGCCGAAGTACCGCCGCGATCAGATCGAGTTTCGCATTTACTATCGTTTGCGCCGCGGCGGCCGCTGAGTCGAGGAGGCGCCATTCGCGGCGCCCACCGCCGCCAGCTCCCGTGGGGC
>DATBHD010000199.1:0-63894 GCA_036557635.1 Gemmatimonadaceae bacterium | reverse complement strand
GTTGAAATTCGACAAGCGAAGAACCTTCATTGGGCGCGAACATCTCGATCCGGGCACACCAAATTCCGAGTGCCGGCGCGCGATCGATGCCCAGATGCGCAAGTTTGTTCTGGGATTCGCTCGCAACTCGCGCCATTCGCGTCCCCCCCCCACAGCTCTCCAAGCCCGCGGCGCCTAGAGAGTCCGGAATTCCTGGGACACGGATCACCGCTTGAGGACCTTTTCCCGAAATTCCACGAAGAACCCAATACTGCCATTCTACCGACGGCGCCTAACGCCACACGGAGCCAATGGCAGTATTGTCCATAGTGCCGCGGAGGACCCCCGCCCGCGATCACGTGCACGCGGAATCCGACACAGGCCTCAGGGGGCTGCCGCCACGAAGCCGTCGCAGCCGCTGATGGGCGTCACCTTGAGATGCAGCGTCGCGTGGCGCGGGTGACCGCAGTCGTCGAGGAGATCGTCAGGCGCTTCGTGCAGCCGTCTGATCTGCACCACACGCTCGGACGGCACGTGGGTCTCGCCGAAGTGCGCGCAGAGTCCGCACTGACCATCATGCACCGCTTTCATTTTTCTGAGCCTCCGCCAGAGATGACCTCCGGAGGGGCAAGCTTCGTACACGTGAGAAGCTCGGCTTGACCACGGCCATGATGAACCCGCCATATTCCCGTCGATCCGAACGGACCCAAGTCATCAGTGCGAACATGACCGCATCATTGTCGACGTCGTTCGACATCCACGGCCGCGTCGCCGTCGTGACCGGCGGGTATGGCGTGCTCGGGAGCGCCATCGCGCACGGGCTCGCGAGCGCCGGCGCGCGCGTCGCCATCCTCGGCCGGCGCAACGATGCGGCGCAGAAGGAGGCGGAGGCGATCGCGCGCGAAGGGGGAGAGTCGATGGTCCTCGTCGCCGATGTGCTCGATCGGGAGCAAATGCGCGGCGCCGGCGATCGCCTGATCGAGAAATGGGGGCGCGTCGACATTCTCGTCAACGCGGCCGGCGGCAACGTGGCGCGGTCGCGCAGCGACGCGATCAGCGTTTTTGAAATCCCGCTCGACGCGTTCGACGAAGTGCTGCGGCTCAATCTCCACGGCACGGTGATCCCGACGATGGTCATCGGCGAGCGAATGTCCCGGCAGAAGCGGGGAAGTATCGTCAACATCTCGTCGATGGCGGCACTGCAGGCTCTGAGCGGCGTGATGGGCTACTCGATCGCGAAGGCTGGCATCGACAACTTTACGCGCTGGCTCGCGGTGGACATGGCGCGGCGCCACGGCGACGGCATGCGCGTGAACGCGATCGCGCCGGGCTTCTTCGTCACGAAGCAGAACCGCAGCGTGATGCTCAACGACGACGGCAGCTACACGGACCGGGCGAAGAGCGTGTTGCGTCAAACGCCGATGGGCCGCCTGGGCCGTCCGGAGGAGCTGGTCGGCGCCGTGCACTGGCTGTGCAGCGACGCCGCCTCGTTCGTCACCGGAACCGTCATCGCCATCGACGGCGGGTTCAGCGTGTTCAGTGGTGTCTAAACCCCGCCGCTACGGCTGGACAGTCGTCGCCCTGCTCTTCGCGGCGACCACGATCAACTACATCGATCGCCAGGTGCTCGGCATACTGGCGCCGACGCTGCAAGCCAATCTGCATTGGACCGAGACGCAGTACGGCGACATCGTCTCCTGGTTCAGTCTCGCGTACGGCGTCGGCATGGTGTTCATGGGCCGAGCGCTCGACCGCCTCGGATCGCGCCGCGGATTCGCGGCGGCGATCGTTGTCTGGAGTCTGGCGGCAATGGCGCACGCGCTCGCACGCACCGCCGGCGCATTCGCCGTCGCGCGCGCCATGCTCGGTCTGGGCGAGTCGGCGAACTTTCCCGGAGCGGTGAAGACGGTCGCGCAGTGGTTTCCAAAACGCGAACGCGCGTTGGCTGTCGGAATCTTCAACGCGGGGAGCAACGTCGGCGCGGTGCTCGCGCCGCTTCTCGTTCCGTGGATCGCGCTGCGATGGGGATGGCAAGCCGCGTTCATCGCCACCGGTGCGCTGGGCTTCGTGTGGCTCGGCGTCTGGCTCGCGCTCTATCACGATCCCGCGGCGCACCCGCGTGTCGGTCGCGAGGAGCTGGCGCTCATCGCGAGCGATCCGGCAGAATCGCCGGAGCGCATTCCATGGCGCGCGCTGGTCGCTCGACGTGAGACATGGGCGTTCGCCTTCGGAAAGGCGCTGACCGACCCCGTCTGGTTGTTCTACCTCTTCTGGCTGCCGAAATTCCTCGACGCGCGATGGGGAGTCACGCTCTCCGCGCTCGCCGCGCCGCTGATCGCGATCTACCTGTTCGCCGACGTCGGGTCGATCGTGGGCGGTGCGTTCTCGGGCGCGCTGATCGCGCGCGGGTGGCCGGTGAGTCGCGGGCGAAAGACGGCGATGCTCGTCGCCGCGCTGCTCATCGTCCCGACGATGTTCGCACCCTATGCGGGATCGCTGTGGGGCGCGGTAGCGATCGTGAGCCTCGCCGCGGCCGCCCACCAATGGTGGTCGGCTAATCTGTTCACCAGCGTCGGAGACATGTTTCCCCAGGCCGCCGTGGCGTCGGTAATTGGAATCGGGGGCTTCGTGGGCGCGATGGCATCGATGCTGTTTCAGAGATACACCGGCGCTATTCTCGACGCCTCCCATGGCAGCTACGTGATCATTTTTCGATTCTGCGGGCTGGCGTACATCGTGGCGTTGGCGCTCTTCCAGGCACTGACGAGGAAAGTGTCCACGGACGGTGGGGGGCCGGGCTCAGTACTGTCGGATGACGCGCACTGAGGTGCTTGCCAAGCTCGCGTTCGGCTTGACAGCATGACTAATGAGCGCGAACGTGGTGATAATATGACTTGATCAGGTCGTGTTGTCAGCGATCTGTCCTCCGTTCTCCCCAAGCGATGAAGATCACCGATATTCGGGCGACGCCCGTTGCCGTGCCTCTCGCTGCGCCCTTGCGCCACGCAAATGGGTGTCATTGGGGTCGCTTCGTTCGCACGGTCGTCGAGATCGAGACCGATGACGGACTGATCGGGCTGGGGGAGATGGGCGGTGGGGGTGAGAGCGCGCTCGCCGCCTTCGAGGGACTCAAGCCGTATTTGCTCGGCCGAGACCCCGCGCGGCTCGAGGAGATGCGCTTCCTCATCGCCAATCCGACGGCTTCGCTCTACAACAATCGAACGCAGCTCCTCGCCGCGATCGAGTTCGCGTGTCTCGACATTCTCGGTCAGAAGTGGGGCGTCCCCGTCTCCGACATCCTCGGCGGGCGATTGCGCGACCGCGTTCCCTTCGCCTCGTACCTCTTCTTTCGCTATCCGAATGGCGACGGGGATTGCGAGGTGCGCACCGTCGATCAGCTCGTGCAGGAGGCGGCGAATCTCAAACGCGAGTTCGGATTCACCACGCACAAGCTCAAAGGTGGGGTATTCGATCCGCGCTACGAGCTGGAATGCTATCGTGCGCTGGCGGAGTCGCTGCCGGGCGATCGCTTCCGCTTCGATCCGAACGGGGTGTGGTCGACGGAGCAGGCGATCGCCTTCGGACACGCGATTGAGGATATCAATAACGACTATCTGGAAGACCCGGTGTTCGGGATGCACGGCATGCGTCGAACGCGTGAGAAGGTGCGCATGCCGCTGGCGACGAACACGGTCGTCGTCGGCTTCGAGCAGCTCGCGTCGAACGTGCTGCAGACGGCCGTGGACGTCATTCTGCTCGACACGACCTTCTGGGGGGGCATTCGGCCGTGCGTGAAGGCGGCGGCGATCTGCGAGGCCTTCCAGCTGGGCGTGGCGGTGCACTCGTCAGGCGAGTTGGGGATTCAGCTCGCGACGATGCTGCATCTCGGGGCGGTGATTCCGAATCTCACCTTCGCCGCCGACGCGCATTATCACCATCTGCGCGACGATGTGATCGTCGGCGGGCGGATGTGTTACTGCGGTGGGTCGATGGCGGTGCCGACGACGCCGGGACTCGGCGTGAAGCTCGATCGCGACAAGCTCGCGGAGTATCACGAGCTGTTCATGCGGCTGGGCAATTATCCATACGATCAGGATCCGCTCCGGCCGGGGTGGACGCCGCTGATCCCGAATCAGCGATGGGCTGATCCCAAGGACGAGCGGGCGCCGAAGATCCCGTGGTGAGTCGGCGGCTAGCGTGCCTGATTGCCGGGCTCGCGTCGTTAGGTCCGATCAGCGCCGGACAGGCCCAGAGCGGATATCAGCTCTGGTTGGGCTATCGTCATCCGCCGAGTCTCCGCCGTTTTCGAGAGTATGGCGCATCGCTTCTGCCGATGGTTGTCGAAGGGAAGTCGCCCACGTTCGACGTCGTGCGCACCGAGCTGCGCCGCGGGCTGGAGAGCTTGACGGGTAACGATTTGGGCGGGGAGCCGGCGCCTCCGAACCCGCGGCTCATCGTTGGCACGCTCGAGAGCTCGCTCACGATTCGCTCGCTCGTGGCTGCCCATGAGCTCGAACCGTTAGGCAGGGAAGGATTTGTCATCCGGCGAGCGCTGCTCGAGGGCAGGCGCGTCACGATCGTCGCGGCGAACACCGACGCCGGAGCCCTCTACGGCACCTTTGCGCTGCTGCGCGACCTCCAGATGGATCGCCCCGTGGACTCGCTGGCACTGACCAGCGCGCCTCGCGTCAGGCGTCGGATTCTGGATCACTGGGACAATCTCGATGGTTCGGTCGAGCGAGGTTACGCCGGTCGCTCCCTTTGGGATTGGGCGACGCTCCCGGCCACGTCGCGACGGTACGTCGATTACGCCCGCGCGAACGCGTCGATCGGGATCAATGGGACGGTGCTCACCAACGTCAACGCGAACGCCAAGGTTCTGACGCCGGAGTATCTGGCCAAAGTTGCCGCGCTGGCGAATGTGTTTCGGCCATACGGCATCACCGTGTATCTCACCGCGCGCTTCAGCGCGCCGATCGAGATCGGAGGCCTAACGACCGCCGACCCCCTGGATCCTCGCGTGCGCGAGTGGTGGCGCGCCAAGGCCGACGAGATCTATCGCTACGTCCCCGATTTCGGCGGCTTCCTCGTGAAGGCCAACTCGGAGGGACAGCCCGGGCCGCAGGACTATCACCGCTCGCACGCCGACGGCGCGAACATGCTCGCCGACGCGCTCGCGCCCCACCACGGCGTGGTGATGTGGCGCGCCTTCGTGTACAGCAACGCCGTGCCGACCGACCGGGTGAAACAGGCATACGACGAGTTCACTCCGCTCGACGGGCAGTTTCGCTCGAACGTGCTGCTCCAGACCAAGAACGGCCCGCTGGATTTCCAGCCGAGGGAACCGTTTCATCCGCTGTTCGGCGCCATGCCGAAGACGGCGCAGATGATCGAATTCCAAATCACGAAAGAGTATCTGGGCGAAGACACGCACCTGGTGTATCTCGGATCTCTCTTCAGCGAGGTGCTGAACGCTGATACGTACGCGCGCGGCGCCGGCTCGACGGTGGCGCGAGTGATCGATGGTTCCCTGCAGGGGCAGACCGAGACCGGCATGGCCGGTGTCTCGAACATCGGCAGCGACAGCAATTGGACGGGGTCGCAGCTCAATCAGGCCAACTGGTACGCGTTTGGTCGGCTCGCGTGGGATCACAGTCTGTCACCGGCGTCGATCGCCGACGAGTGGGTTCGGCTGACCTTCTCGAACGATTCCGACGTCGTGCGGACCATCACGCACATGATGCTGGTGTCGCGTGAGGCGGTCGTGAACTACATGACGCCGCTCGGGCTCGCGCACATCATGGGCTCGAACCACCACTACGGGCCGGCACCGTGGGCGCGGCTGGCTCGCGCCGATTGGTCGCCGGTGTACTATCATCGCGCGGATTCGGCGGGCATCGGGTTCGATCGAACGGCGACGGGGAGCAATGCGGTGGCGCAGTACGCGGCGCCGGTGCGTGATCGTTATGCGGATCGCGCGACGGTGCCCGACTCGCTCCTGCTCTGGTTTCACCACGTTGGCTGGACGGAACGCATGCGCTCCGGTCGCACGCTGTGGGACGACCTCGCGCTGCACTATCAGGCAGGGGTCGACACCGTGCGCGCGATGCAGCGAGAGTGGAGCTCACTGCGTGGCAAGATCGACGACGAGCGGTTCACCCAGACGCAGGCATTTCTCGCGATTCAAGAGCGGGAGGCGGAGTGGTGGCGGAACGCGGTTCTCGAATACTTTCAGACCTTCTCACATCTGCCATTGCCGGCAGGCGTGGAGCCGCCAGCGCACCCGCTGAGCTACTACAGGGCCATCCCATGCCCGCGCGACGAGCACAAACCGCGATGCGACGCGATACCGTAACCGCACAATGACCACCGACGCCTACACACCGCGCCCCGAGCATCACTTCACCTTCGGCCTCTGGACAGTGGGCAACGTGGGCCGCGATCCGTTCGGAGATCCGGTGCGCGCCGTGATCTCGCCGACGCGAATCGTCGAGCGGCTCGGCGCCCTCGGCGCGTACGGCGTGAACCTGCACGACAACGACCTCGTGCCACGCGACGCATCGGCCGCGGAGCGCGACCGCATCGTCGCCGAGTTCAAGCGCGCGCTCGGCGATACCGGCATGCGCGTCCCGATGGCGACGACCAACCTGTTCGGCGATCCGGTGTTTCGCGACGGCGCGTTCACGAGCAACGACGCCAAGGTTCGGCGGTACGCGTTGCAGAAAACGATGCGCGCGATCGATCTCGGGGTGGAGTTGGGCGCGGAGACGTATGTCTTCTGGGGCGGCCGCGAGGGCAGTGACACGAACGCCGGCAAGGACGCGCAGGAGGCCGCGAAGTGGTTCCGCGACGCGATCAACTTTCTGTGCGACTACGCGCGGGCGCAGCGCTACAACCTCAAGTTCGCGCTCGAGCCGAAGCCTAACGAGCCGCGCGGCGACATCTATCTGCCGACGATCGGCCACATGCTGGCGTTCATCTACACGCTCGACCATCCGGAAATGGTCGGATTGAATCCGGAAGTGGCGCACGATCAGATGGCCGGGCTCGATTTCACGCACGGCGTGGCGCAGGCGCTCGAGGCGGGGAAGCTCTTTCACATCGATCTCAATGCGCAGAAGCCGGGTCGCTTCGACCAGGATCTGCGATTCGGGAGCGAAGACATCAAGGGCGCCTTTTTCCTGGTGAAGCTCCTCGAGGACTCGAAGTGGCCCGGAATGCGGCACTTCGACAGCCACGCGTATCGGACCGAGGACGAGCAGGGCGTGTGGGACTTCGCCGCCGGGAGTATGCGGACGTATCTCATCCTCGAGGAAAAGGTCGCGCGCTTCAACGCGGACACCGAGATTCAGGGCGCACTCGCCGCGCTGCGCACTCGCGGTGCGACGCCCGGTCAACGCGTTCGCTATAGCGACGCCGAAGCGCGCGCCATCCGCGAGGAGCGCTTCGACCTCGCAACGATGCGCGAAGTTGGGTTCGCGTACGAGCGCCTGGATCAGCTCACGATGGAATTGCTCATGGGTGTTCGATAGTGGACGACGCGCATTTCCTGGGGCTCGACGTCGGCACGAGCGGAGTGAAAGCGGTGCTCGTGGCAGTGGATGGCGAGGTCGTTGCTTCCGCGACGTCACCGCTCACGCTCTCGACACCGCGGCCGGGCTGGGCGGAGCAGGACCCCGATGCGTGGTGGGAGGCGAGCGTCGCGTCGATGCGAGCGGTCGTGGAGCGGTCTCCAGAATCGCGTGTTGCGTCCATCGGCATCTCGGGCCAGATGCACTCGTCCGTCTTCCTCGATCGCGACGGCAAGGTGATTCGGCCGGCGCTGCTCTGGTGCGACGGGCGCACGACGGCGGAGTGCCGCGAGATCGAGCGTCGCGTCGGGGGCGAGGAACGGCTCCGCGATCTCGCGGCCAATCCCGCGCTCGAAGGGTTCACACTCCCCAAGGTCCTCTGGTTGCGCAACAACGAGCCGGAGGCGTTCGCGCGCCTAACGACCGTGTTGCTCGCGAAGGACTACATTCGCTACCGTCTCACCGGGGAGCTCGGGACGGAGCCGTCGGACGCGTCGGCGACGCTGATGTACGACACGGCGCGACTGCGGTGGAGCGCGGACATTCTGCGTGCGGTCGGCCTGAGCGAGTCCATCGTGCCGCGCGTGGGTGGCTCGTCGGAAATTATGGGTTGCGTCACCGCCGACGCGAGCCGTGTGTCGGCACTGCCGGTGGGGACGCCCGTGGTCGGTGGCGGGGCGGACAACGCCTGCGGCGCGGCGGGTGTCGGCGTCATCGCGCCCGGTGAAGCCGTGGCCAGCTGGGGAACCTCGGGGACGCTGCTCGCGCCCCTGGCCGAGCCGCGCGTGGATCCAGGGCTGCGCGCGCATACGTTCTGTCACGTCGCGCC
Organism: Gemmatimonadaceae bacterium; assembly: GCA_036557635.1. GTDB lineage: Bacteria > Gemmatimonadota > Gemmatimonadetes > Gemmatimonadales > Gemmatimonadaceae > AG2. The sequence continues at coordinate 55,515 of DATBHD010000199.1, read as the reverse complement.
TAACGTCTGGTATCTGATGGGCGTCGTACTCACGGCCGGAGGTGCTTTCGCCTGGTACCGCGATCAGTTCGCGCGCGATCTCGCCGGCTCGGCGGACGTCAATCAGCTGCTCAACGAGGAGGCGGCCAGGATTCCGCCCGGCGCCGGCGGCGTGACCTTCCTGCCGTATCTCCAGGGGGAGCGCACGCCGCATCGCAATGCGGCCGCGCGTGGAGCCTTCCTCGGGTTGAGTCTCGCGCATTCGCGCGCCCACCTCACGCGCGCGGTGCTGGAAGGCGTCTCCTTCGCGCTGCGCGATTCGCTCTCGATCGTGGAATCGTTAGGTCTCGAGCCGAAGGAGTTGTTACTCACCGGGGGCGGTTCGCGCAGCCCCTTCATCCGGCGACTGCAGGCCGAGGTGTTCGGCATTCCCGTCACGTCGGTGAATCGGGAGGAGGGACCGGCCTACGGCGCCGCCTTGCTCGCGGCCGTCGGCGCCGGCGCGTTTCCCGACCTCGGCGCCGCGGCACGAGCGACGCTCGAGCGGAAGCCCGCGGAAACGGCGTCGGTCGAGGCGCACCGCGCGTACGACGCGCCCTACGCTCGCTTTCGAGAGAGCTACCGCGCATGACGGCCAGCGGATTCGCCCGACGATTTCTCGAGTCCCAGGAAACTGGTCTCATCATCGTCGTGACGCTCGTCGTCATCGCGCTCACGTCGCTCGCCGGCAGCCACGCCGATCGTCTCACCGGCGCGACGGTGAACAATTTCATGAATTCGAATACGCTCATTCAGGTCGCGACCGACGCCAGCTTCTTCGCGATCATGGCAATCGGGGCGACGATCGTGATCATCTCCGGCGGGATCGACCTGTCCGTCGGATCGATCTACGCCCTCGCCGGCGTGAGCATGGCGCTCGCGCTGCGCGCGCTCGGCCCGGCGAGTCCCGTCACGACCGTTCTCGTCGGGGTCGTCACGTCCGTCGGCGTCGGGTTGTTGTGCGGTGTCGTGAACGGACTGCTCGTGGTTGGACTCCGCGTGCACCCGTTCATCATCACGCTCGGCACGATGTGGATGCTGCGCGGGATTGCATTCGTCGCCACGAAGGCGGTGAGCATCCTCGTTCCATTTCAGCTGACGTCGGTGACCAAGGCGTCATTGGGACTGCGCGGCGGATTGTATCCGGTGCCGATGCTGGTGATGATCGCCGTGACGATCGTCGGCTGGCTGTACCTCACGCGGACCGTGATCGGCCGGCACATCTTTGCGTTCGGCGGGAATATCGAGGCGAGTCGCTTCGCGGGGCTCGCGCTCGGGCGGATTCAACTCGGTGTGTTCGCAGTGTCGGGCCTGACGGCGGGGATCGCGGCGTTTCTCGGCGCGAGCTTTTACGGCTCGGCGTCGTCCGGCGACGGCCAGGGATACGAGCTCTATGTCATCGCCTCGGCGGTGGTCGGCGGAGCGAGCTTGATCGGTGGGAAGGGAAGCGCGATCGGTGCCACACTCGGGGCGCTGCTCATCGTCTTGATTCGGCAATCGATCCGCACGCTGCACTTCGATCAGAACTACGAGTGGATCGTGATCGGCTGCGCGATCATCGTGGCGGTGGTGATCGATCGCTGGAGCGCGGGCATGACGGCGCGCCGGCTGAGTCGCAGTGCGGGGACGTCTTGATGGGCGCGCGCGATTACTCGCTGGCGAGGGTTCGGTGTACCACAAGCATCAACGATTGGAAACACGGACACAGCCGGACATGGCCGGACACTGCCGGACGAAGACAACAACGATTCTCTTTGAAAGAGACCTCACCGCTTTTATGTCCGGCAGTGTCCGGCTCTGTCCGGCCGTGTCCGTGTTTCACCCATCTGTGCCAGTCCTGGCATCGGACCCCACCACGGTTCACGCACGGTCAAGAGCGGATGCTCCCGATGACAAGTAACTAACCATCAGAGGAACCAAATGCGCGTTCGCACTTCGAGTCTGATCGCAGTCCTGGCCATTGGTGCGCTCGCATGCGCGAAGAGCGAGTCCTCGTCGGATTCAGCCAGAGCGCCCGCGCGGGTCGCCGCGCATAACGACAGCACGATGCGCATCGCGGTCATCGCGAAGAGCTCGACGAACCCGGTGTTTCTCGCGGCGCGGACGGGCGCGGAGGCCGCCGCCAAGGAGTTGGGTGACAAGAACCACATGCACATCGAGGTCATGTGGCTCACCCCGCCTGACGAGGACGCGCAAGTGCAGGCGCAACGGATCCAGCAGGCGGTGAATGACGGCGCTGACGCGATTCTCATCTCCTGCTCCGACGCCGGCAAGGTGACGGGCGTCATCAATGATGCCGTCGATCGTGGCGTGCCGGTGATGACCTTCGACAGCGACGCACCGCAGTCGAAGCGGTTCGCGTACTACGGCGTCGACGACTACAAGACCGGACAGCAGACGATGTCGGAGCTCGCGACGCTTCTGAACGGGAAGGGAAAGGTTGCGATTCTCGCCGGGAATCAGAACGCGCCCAATCTCCAACGCCGCGTGCAGGGTGCGAAGGACGAAGTCGCAAAGCACCCCGGCATGCAGATTCTCGGCGTGTTCAATCACGTCGAGACGGCGCAGGACGCGACGGCCGAGGTGGTGCGCGTCGACAACGCGTATCCCGACATTCAGGGCTGGGCGTTCATCGGCGGGTGGCCGCTCTTCGCGCAGTCGCTTCTCACCGACGCGACGTTCGCGAAGCTCAAGGTCGCGTCGGTGGACGCGTTGCCCGCGGAGCTCGCGTACGTGGACCGTGGCGTGGTGCCCGTGCTGCTCGCGCAGTCGGTATACAAGTGGGGGTATGTCGGCGTGCAGACGATCTTCGACAAGGTTCATCTCAAGAAGGACGTGCCACAGATCATCCCGATGGAGCTGGTGCGCGTCACGAAGGGGAACCTCGGCGAGTGGGCGCGGCAGCTGCAAGCCTGGGGGTTCACCGACGTCGATTCAAAGTATCTCAAGATGTGATGGCGCGATGACCGAGCCCGCGGTTCGCTTCGAGCAGATCAGCAAGCGATTCGTCGGCGTGCAGGCGCTGAACGACGTCAGCCTCGAGGTCGCCGAGGGTTCCTGTCACGCGCTCTGCGGCGAGAACGGCGCGGGGAAGAGCACGTTAGGCAAGGTTCTCGCGGGCATTTACGCGCCGGACAGCGGCCGGCTGTTCGTCCATGGGCGGGCCGTGCGCTTCGGTTCGCCGCGCGACGCGCTCGAGGCGGGTGTGGGGATGGTGCATCAGGAGCTCGCCTTCTGCGAGAACTTGAGTGTCGCCGAGAATCTGCTGCTCGGCGACCTGCCGGCGAGACGCGGCTTCATTGACCGCGCGGCGATGGAGCGCCGGGCGCGGGCGATGCTCGACGAGATCGGCGCCGACGTCGACGTCCGGTTGCAAATGCGGGGACTGACGATCGCGCAACAACAGCTCGTGCAGATCGCGACGGCGGTGTGCGGTGGCGCGCGCATCATCGTCTTCGACGAGCCGACGAGTAGCCTCAGCCAGGGGGAGGCCGACCGGCTCTACACACTGATCGGGGAGCTGAAGTCGCGCGGCGTGACGTGCATCTACGTCTCGCACCGCATGCCGGAGATTTACCGGCTCTGCGACACGGTCAGCGTGTTGCGCGATGGCCGCCTCGTCGCGACACGGCCGGCGAGCGCGCTCTCGGACGCCGAGCTCGTTAGGCTCATGATCGGCCGGCCGCTCGGGGAGTATCTCCCGAGCGCGGTCGAGCGACCGGCGGGGAAGGAGCTGCTTCGCGTCGAGCGACTGACGGTCGCGGGGCGCTTTCACGATGTGAGCCTCACGCTGCGCGAAGGGGAGATCGTCGGCCTCGCCGGTCTCGTCGGTGCCGGGCGATCCGAGTTTGCGCACGCCGTGTTCGGGCTCGACGCGCCCACCTCCGGATCGATCGCCGTCGACGGCACGCCGGTGACGATTCGCGAGCCCAAGGACGCGATCCGGTTGGGGCTCGGCCTCGTCCCCGAGGACCGCAAGCGGCAAGGGTTGGTGCTCGGCGAGAGCGGCTTGCACAACACGTCGTTGCCGATTCTCGGCCGCTTGTCGCGCGCGGGATTCGTCAGGCGCAAAGAGGAGGAGACGCTGGCACAGTCCTTCTTCAGCAAGCTGCGTGTGCGCACGCCTGGCCTCGGCGCGCCCGTGGCCGGGCTCTCAGGCGGGAATCAGCAGAAGGTGGTGCTCGCGCGCTGGCTGGCGGCACAGTCGAGGATTCTCATTCTCGATGAGCCGACGCGCGGGGTCGACGTCGGCGCCAAGGCCGAGATCCACGGCTTGATTCGCGACCTGGCGGCGCGGGGAAACGCCGTGCTCCTCATCTCGAGTGAGCTGCCGGAGGTGATTGCCCTGTCGCATCGGGTGCTCGTTATGCGCCAAGGCGAGATCGTGGCCGAGGTCGCGCATCAGGACGCGACGCAGGAGACGCTGCTGCGGCTCATGGCCGGCATCGGCAGTTAGACCGACACGCAGCGTTCCAGCCGCTCGATAGCAGGAACGGGGTCGCTCCGGGGCATATGGACAATACTGCCATTGGCTCCGTGCGGCGTTAGGCTTCCCCGACCCGAATGGCAGGATTGGGATCATCGGGGAATTTCGGGAAAAGGTCTCAAGCGGTGATCCGTGTCCCAGGAATTCCGGACTCTCGAGGTGCCGCGGGCTTGGAGAGCTGTGGGGACGCGAATGGCGCGAATTGCGAGCGAATCCAGAACAAACTTGCGCATCTAGGAATCGATCGCGCGCCGCCACTCGGAATTTGGTGTGCCCGGATCGAGATGTTCGCACCCAATGAAAGTTCTTCGCTTGTCGAATTTCAACCAAGAACAGGATAGACAAGAACCGGTGCGACAGAGTCGTTACGCCACTCGGTTGGATTCGCTCAGTTTTCGCGGCATTCGCGTCCCAAGCACTCTGGACTCTTTCGGTGCCGTAGGCTCACGGCTGATCACCTTCCTTTCCCGAAATTCCACGAAGAACCCAGCATTGTCCATAATGCCCCGGAGCGACCCCGCTCCTGCCATCGAGCGCACCGACTCGCGACTCCTGCTATCGAGCGCCGACTCCTCACTCGTACCGCAACGCCTTGATCGGATCCACCGTCGATGCGCGATGCGCCGGCAGATAGCCCGCCGACAACGCGACCAGCGCGAGCACGGCCGCCGCGCCGGCGATCACCATCGGATCGTGCGCCGCGAGGCCGAAGAGCAGCGACTGCGCCGTCCTGCCTAACGCCAGCGCCGCCGCGAGCCCGATCCCTCCGCCGACGAGCGTCATCATCCCGACCTGGCGCAAGACCATCCGGCGCACCCGAGCCGCGTCGGCGCCGAGCGCCATGCGCACCCCGATCTCTCGCGTGCGCCGCGACACCGTGTACGCCAACACGCCGTAGAGTCCGACCGCCGCGAGCAGCGTCGCCAGAACCGCGAACGCCGTTGACAACATGCTGATCATCCGGTCGAGGTACACGTTCTCTCGAATCTGCTGCGGCATCGTCTTCAGCTCCCCGATCGGCAGATTCGCGTCGAGTCGCTTGATCACTCCCGGCACCTCGCGCAGGATCTGCTCGGGCGTTCGCGCGGCGCGAACGTAGAAGTTGAGAGAGCCGAGCGTCGTGTCCTGACGATACGGCGTGAAGAACAGGGGCTGCGGCTTCTGCTTCACGTTCGCGTACGCGGCGTTGCGCACCAGCCCGACGATCTGGACGTCGAGGGTCTTCGCCCGCGGATTGAGCGCCATCGATTTCCCGACGGCGTTCCGCCCGAGATTGAACTTGCGCGCGAACTCCTCGTTCACGATCGCCACCTTCGGTGCGCCGGCGACGTCGCTCGCCGTGAATTCACGTCCGGCGAGAATCGGCACGCGGAGCGCGTGGAAGTAGCCGGCGCTGATCTCGTTGTATCGCGCGTTGTCGTCGACATCGGGACCGTACTGGAATCCCTCGACGGCGACATCCGTCCCCCAATTGCTGCCGGTGAGCAGCGGTACCATCGACGCCGCGACGTTCGTGACCCCCGGCATCGCGACGAGCGCGTCCTCCGCCTGCTGGAAGAGCGCCCGCGAGCGCGCCGGCGCGTAGCCGTTGAGCTCCGGCGCGATGCCGAAGGTGACGACGTTGTCGATCTGTACACCCAGGTCGACGCGACTCACGTTCGCGAGACTCTTGATGAAGAGCCCCGCCGAGATGAGGAGCGCCATCGACAGCGCGATCTGCGCCGTTACGAGCACCGTACGGAATCGCGTGCTCGCGCGCGCACTGGACAACTGGCCCGTGTTGGCACGGATCGTAGAGACCAAATCCGGTCGCGTGCTGTGGAGCGCGGGGAAGAAGCCGAAGAGCAGTCCCGTGCCGATCGCCATCCCCGCCGCGAAGAGCAGGATCGGCGCGCGCAGCTCGGCGTGGAGCACGGCGCCGGTGTCACCGGGCAGGATCGCGAGCGCGCCCTGCAGCGTCCACCGCGCGACGACGAGGCTCGCGAGTCCGCCTAACGCGGCGAGAACGCACGACTCCGTCAAGAGCTGCGCGAAGAGCTGCCGCCGGCTCGCGCCCAACGCGAGGCGCACCGCCATCTCCACCGCGCGATTGGCACCGCGCGCCAACAGCAGATTGGCGATGTTCGCGCACGCGATCAGCAGCACGATCGCGGTAATGCCGACGAGGAAGAGCAAGGGCGTCCGCGTCCGCTCGTGCAGCGAGCTCTGGCCGTGCGGGCCCGGCTCGACGGTGATCTGCTTGACCTTGAACTTCGCCATCGTCTGCGCGCTCATGTCCTTCTGCAGAGGCGCCTCGATGTCATTCACGATCGGCGTGTAGAGCGCGTTGATTCCGCGTCGCGCCTGCTCGATCGTCACCCCCGGCCTCAAACGGGCGAACAGGTACAGCCAATAGGCCGAGCGATTCACGAACACCTTCCACCCCGGGATCATCACTTCACGCATCGAGACGGGAACGAACACGAAAGGTCGCGTGCCGAGCGTCGTGCCGTTGAAACCTTCCGGCGCGACGCCGACGATCGTCATCGACTGCCCATTGACCATGATCTGATCGCCGATCACGGCCGGATTGGACCCGAGGTTGCTCTGCCAGTATGCGTAACTGAGCACGGTGACGAAGTTCGATCCGATGGTCTCGTCATCCTGCGGTGACAGAAGCCTCCCCAGCGCCGGCCGCAGCCCGAGCACCGGGAAGTACGAGCCGGAGACCAACATTCCGTCCGCGCCCTGCGCCTGTCCGTGATACGACAGGCTGACACCGAATCCGACATGTCCGGCGATCCCTGTGAAAACCTTCTGCATCCGCTCGAGATCACGGAACATCGGGTAGCTGAACACGACGTCGCAGTCGCCCGCGTTGCCGCAGGACTGCGATCCGGGCTTTGGTCCGGGCGCCGCGAGATTCACCAGTTGCTCTGGTGCGCGCACCGGCAACGGCTGCAGCAGCATCTGGTCGAACAGCGAATAGATCGCGGCGTTGGCGCCGATGCCGAGCGCGAGCGACGCGATCGCCACGAGAGTGACGAATGGCGTCTTGAACAGGGTTCGAAGGGCGAGCTTGATGTTGGTCATGACTCGGCCGTACGGGCGAAAAGACTCGAAAGTGACGTGCTACAAACTAGACAGTGGAACGGGCCCTGAGGTTCGGAACGCTTCTCGAATCGCACCTTGATCTCGAGCGGACGATTGGCCACGCTTGTCATCCGGTGAACTTTCCGGCCGTTTCGTCTCTTGATTCGTTGACTCGAGTCAGGCCACGACGCCAGCCAAGCGCACCAGACGCGAAGCAGATCCCTCGTCGCTTCGCTCCTCGGCATGACAGGTGGACCACTCACACACGTGAACGCTATGCGCCGACTGATCCTCCTTTCGCCGTCCCTTCTCGCCGCGTCGTTGTTCGTCACTCAGCCAGCACACGCGCAGTTTCCGCCGCAGAAGCTCGAGAATCTCAAAGTCTTCCCGAAGGACATTCCCGTGCGTGCGCTCCTCGACACCATGGGAGGCTTCACGCGCGCACTCGGCGTGCGCTGCACCTATTGTCACGTCGGCGAGGAGGGACGCCCGTTGTCGTCATTCAACTTCCCCTCCGACGACAAACCCGAAAAAACCAAGGCCCGAGAGATGCTCCGCATGGTCGGCGCGATCAACGGCGACTATCTCGCCAAAGTCGAGAATCGTCGAACGCCCCCGATCGTCGTCGCGTGCGCGACGTGCCATCGTGGAATCGCCGAGCCGCGTCCCCTTCAGCAAGTTGTATTGAACGCGTACGACGCCGCGGGCGCCGACTCCGCCGAGGCTCTGTATCGCGCGCTCCGTACCCGCTACTACGGTCGCGCCGCATACGATTTCGGTGAAGTCCCGCTCGCCGACGTCGGTGCCGTGCTCGGCTCACGCGGCAAGACTGCCGACGCGTTGCGCTTCTATTTGCTGAACACCGAGATGTCGCCGACCTCGGCATTCGCCTTCCGCGCCGCCGCCGAGGCGCAGCTTGCCGCCGGTGACACCGCCGCCGCCGTCCGCAGCTTCCAACAGGCGCTCACCATCAATCCGAACGACCGCCGGACAAAGGGAATCCTGGATAGACTGGGGCAGGGGCAGAAGCCATGATGTCGATTTGAGGGGGGCTCGAACGACTACTTCCGAATTCCCTAGTTTCTATTCTCTAAACCCTAGCCCCTATTGCCATGCGCTACCTCTGCCTGATCTACGAGAACGAGAAGAACTGGGCGACCATGCCCAAGGAGCAGTCCGACGCCGTGATGGCCGAGTACGGAGCCTACACGCAGGGCATCAAGGACAGCGGCCACTATATCGGCGGTGAAGCACTGCAACCGACGCCCGCGGCGACGACGCTTCGCGTACGCAATGGCAAGGTTTCGGCGACGGACGGCCCGTTCGCGGAAACGAAAGAGCAGCTCGGCGGCTACTACCTGATCAACGCGAAGGATCTGAACGACGCCATTCAGGTCGCGTCCAAGATTCCGTCGGCGAAGTACGGCTCGATCGAGGTCCGCCCGATCATGGAGTTCAACGAGGCGTAGTTCGGATGGAAAGCGTCGCGACGACCGCCGTGCGCGAGCGGGTGGACGAGATCTACCGCTCGGAATCCCGCCGGGTGCTCGCGACGCTCATCCGCCTCCTCGGCGACTTCGACCTCGCCGAGGAGGCGTTGCACGACGCCTTCATGGCCGCGCTCGAGCGCTGGCCTAACGACGGGATCCCCGGCAACCCGCGGGCCTGGCTCGTGTCGACCGGGCGCTTCAAGGCGATCGATCGCATGCGTCGCCGCGCCAGCTTCGACGCGGCGGTTTCGCGCATTGCGTCAGAGGATGCGCCGTCAGCTGCCGCGCCGGTGGAGCCCGACGATGACGGCGTCCCCGACGACCGCCTGCGGCTGCTCTTCACCTGCTGTCACCCCGCGCTCAGTCCGGACGCGCAGATCGCGCTCACCTTGCGCGAGGTCTGCGGCCTAACGACCGAGGAAGTCGCGCGCGCTTTTCTGACGCCGGCGCCGACGATCGCCCAGCGGATCGTGCGCGCGAAGTCCAAGATTCGCGACGCGCGGATTCCGTACGAGATCCCGGCTCGCGCCGATCTCCCCGCGCGCCTCGACAGCGTCCTGCACGTGACATACCTCGTGTTCAACGAGGGATATCTCGCGTCGTCAGGCGACACACTCACGCGTCCCGATCTCTCCTGTGAGGCGATGCGCCTCGCGCGCCTGATCCTCGAGCTCCTCCCCGATCCCGAGGCGATGGGCCTGCTCGCGCTGATGCTGCTCCACGAGTCGCGCCGCGCCGCCCGCGCTACGCCCGACGACGAGGTGATTCTACTCGAGGATCAGGATCGCTCGCTGTGGAACCGCGAGCAGATCGCGGAGGGCGTTGCGCTCGTCGAGAAGGCGCTCTCGTCGCGGCGGTTCGGCCCATACTCGTTGCAGGCGGCGATCGCCGCCGTTCACGCCGAAGCGCCTAACGCCGCCAGGACCGACTGGCGGCAGATCGTCGGCTTGTATGACGTATTGCTGCGAGTCGATCCGTCGCCGGTCGTGGAGCTCAATCGCGCCGCCGCGGTGGCGATGCGCGACGGTCCCGCGGCCGGCCTCGCGCTCATCGATGCGATTCTCTCTCGCGGCGACCTGACGACCTATCTCCACGCGCACTCCGCGCGCGCCGATCTCCTGCGCCGTCTCGGTCGCGTCGGCGAGTCCATCGCCGCCTACGAGCACGCCGCGACACTCACGACCCTGGAGCCGGAACGCCGCTTCCTTGCGCGTCGCGTGTCCGAGTTGCGCGCGGGATAAGAACCCGATGTCATCCCGAGGAGCGTGAGCGACGAGGGGGGAGGGATCTGCTTTCAACGCGCGTTGAGGCTTCCGTGTTCAGTACGCATCGATGGGTGAGCACGGACAAAGCCGGACAAGGGCGGACACGGCCGGACAAAGAACGCAACGACTCTTGAAATGAAAAAGCTGTGCGGTTCTTGTCCGACCGTGTCCGGCTTCGTCCGGCCTTGTCCGTGTAATACGGGTTGATGTCTGGATGCCTCAGGAGACAAATGCGCGGACAGGAACTACCTAGGGATGGCCACGTTGCCGCGAGGAACCGCGGCGCGTCGTCATTCGATGCGCCTCGGTCAACGATCTACGTCAATCCTTCCCACGCTCGCCAAGGCGCCTTCGGATGATTCGCAAAACGCAGTCACGCGTACAGACAACGCGATCCCGCGGCCCGCGAACGCCCTGCGCGACGCCCATCTCAAGCCCATCGTACGCATGAGGCGCTGAAGCTCGAGATCAACGGCACCGAATCACCTTGGTGTTACCGAACCACACCATCTACAGCGAACGTCCGGTCATCGATCGCTTCAAGAGTCCAGAACAAGCTCCAAGAGCGTTGCCGCATTCTTCTGTGGCTCGTCGTCTAGCATGCGCCGATTCGGATACGACTTCCGCTATGCTGCACGATCGCTGGGGAAAGCGCCAACGTTCACGGCTGTCGCCATCATCTCGCTCGGCCTCGCGCTCGCTCTGAATACGTCGGTCTTCGCGCTCGCAGACGCCGTGCTCCATCCCTACGTGCCGTATCCGGATCCCGAGCGCATCGTCACGCCGTCCTTTCTTGGAGGCGATCCAAAGGGTCAACTCGGCTTCGATGAGCGCTTCCGCATCGTGCGCGATGAAATGCGCTCGTACGACGCGATCGCCTCCTTTACGTACCTGAGTGGAATGATGCAAGTCGGAACGCTCGCGGAGAACCATGTCGCGTTCGCGGTGTCCCCCAACCTGTTCAATCTCCTCGGCGTGCGGCCTCAGTTCGGCAGAGCCTTCGGCGCAGCGAACGCGGATGGCGGCGACGTCCAAGCTGCAATCATCAGCTTCAGACTCTGGAACCGAGTATTCAACGCGCGACCACTCTCAGACGGCCTGCGGCTCACTTTTGGTCACGGCACGTTCACGGTTGTCGGGGTGATGCCGCGAGGAGTTCACTATCCTTTTGATGCCGACATTTGGGTGCCCGAAGCGGCCGTATCACATGCCAGCGCCGACTGGCACTTGGGCCCATGGCCGGTGCTACGCCTGCGGCGTGGTGCAACGATCAGCTCAGCTCGCGGCGAGCTCGCGGCGATCGCGGCCCGCCTAACGGTCACCTATTCGCCGAGGAGGCCGCTTGGAGCGAGGGTGAGTGCTCTTGCAGCTCAAGCGGCGTCGCCGAATGAATCCACATTCATAACCTCCTCGTTCACGGCCGGCGTCGTCACGATGATTCTCATCATCGCCTGTGCCAATCTGGGCACGATGATGCTCGCGCGCGGCATGGCTCGCCGGCGAGAGACGGCAATTCGCATCGCCCTCGGCGCCAATCGCCGTGCGGTCGTATGGCAAGTACTCGCGGAGTGCGCCGTTGTCGTGACGGCTGGAGTTGCCATCGGGTTGCTCCTCACGCTGTGGGCTATCCACATCGTTCCGCACTTCGCGACGCCCTTCGTCCCGACAATCGGCGACCTCCAGCCAGTTCCAAGCTGGCGTGTCTTCGGCTTCGCGCTCCTCGCTTCCACCGCGACGATTGTCTTCGCTGGGGCGCTACCGGCCATTCATGCCGCAACAACCGACCCGGCCGAACCGATGAAGGAAGGCGCCGGCACAACAACCGGTCGTCTCCGGGATCGCTACAACCCGCTCATCGTGCTCGAGGTCGCGCTCTCGACGGCGCTCCTCATGTGCTCGGCGCTGTTCGTCATCAAGGCTGTGCGACTCGCAGCATTCGAGTTCCAGTACGCGGCAAAGCGCCTGGTTGTAGCGCGCATTGCGGTCACCGACAAGCAGGTTCTGAGCGACAACGACGTCAATCGATTCTTCGACGATGTCCTCGTTAGGTTGCGGCATCTGCCTTCCGCGCTCAACGCGGCGACGTCGTACAGCCGGCGTCCCGATGGCGGATTGATCTACGCCGAGGAAGGGAGGGCGGGCGACAGATGGATCAATTCGCAGGGCTACTTCATCGTGAGTCCCGACTACCTGCGAACGTTTAGAATTCCGGTTGTGAGAGGGCGAGACTTCGAGGCCGGCGATCTCGCCGGCAGCGAGGCCGTCGTCATCATCGACGAGCAGGCGGCGGCGAGACTCTGGCCTGATACGCCGAACCCAGTCGGTCGTATGATCAAGCTTGGATTCAGAGAATCAAAACACCCATGGCTTCGTGTAGTTGGCGTTGCCCATGACGTGGAGAACGGCCCCCGCCAGGACGAGGACCTACCGCCGGAGCCTCGGCTCTACGTCGTCTCCCCGCACGACACCTATCGTGCGCGCGACGTGATCGTGCAAGGCGACGGCGTCGGCGGTGACCGCGGGCGGGCAGCCCTCGCACTAGCGGTGCGCCGTGAGATAGAAGCCTTCGCCCCAACCATGCCTGCTTCAGAGGTAAAGCCGTGGCTCGCTGACTATGAGGGAGCGCTAACCGCAGCCGGGTTCATGGCGTCACTCTTCGGTGCGTTTGGCATCTTCGGTATTGTACTCTGTGCCGTCGGCCTCTACGGCGTCCTATCGTACACGGTGAGTCGTCGTCTGCGTGAGTTCGCGGTCCGCGTCGCGTTAGGCGCTCGGCGACGTGATATCGCTCGTTTGGTCGTGCACGATGCCGCCGTTACTGCGCTTGCAGGTATCGGCATCGGCGCATTTCTCGCGTTGTACATCACGCGAAGTCTCAGCGACATGTTGGCCAACTTCCAATACGCGGACGCGATTGCCCTTGTCGCGGCCGAAGCAGTATTGCTTCTCGGCGCGACGGTCGCTGCGCTCGGCCCAGTGCGTCGGGCTGCGACAGCCGATCCGATCGAGATCCTGCGCGCGATCTGACCTAACCCGATTCCGGCTCCGCCCCTCCTCGAAATCGAGACTCGATCCGCTGATCGGGCACCAGCCAGATCAATGCGACGCTCACGTACAGCGCGTCCGCGATCGCCGGACGCACGAACGCGAGCGGAATCGCCGCGACGTAGAAGAGGAGCGACAGCTTTCCCTTGCGATCGGAGCCGACCGCCTCGGCCAGCCGTGTGTTCCCGCTCGGGTGCGCGGCGAGAATCGTTCGTAAGAGTATCGTGTACGCGATCGCGCAGAGGAGTAGCACGACGCCGTACGTCGCCGTCGGCACCGCGGCATTATGCGAGTCGTCCATCCAGCCCGTCGCGAAGGGGATGAGCGACAGCCAGAACAAGAGATGCAGATTCGCCCAGAGCGTCGCGCCGTTGATTCGCTCCGTCGCCTGCAGCATGTGATGATGATTGTTCCAGTAAATGCCGAGGAACACGAAGCTCAGGAGATACGTCAGGAGCGACGGCACGGAGGCGCGCAGGGCGCCCAAGTCGGCGCCGTGCGGCGCGCGCAGCTCGAGTACCATGATCGTGATCAGAATGGCGATGACGCCGTCGCTGAACGCCTCGAGCCGCGACTTGTCCATGCCGTCTTCTCTGTCTCGTTAGGTTTGCTCCGTGCGCGCCACGATCCGGCGGAGCAGCAGCGACTGCACGACGCCGACGACGTTCGACGCGACCCAGTAGAGCCCGACACCGGCGCTCAAACGCCACGCGAGGAGAAAAGTGACGCCAGCCGCAAGTGCCGCCGCGGTCCGCGACGACCCTGACGACGGCCCGGCCACGACCGCGGCACCAGCCAACCCTGCCGCCACGGATGCCACCAGCGCGTCGGGGCGGCTGAGATCCTTGATCCAGAGGAAGCGCGCGATCTTCGATGCACTTGCTCCGATCGCTTGATACACGCCGGCGCCGATCGGCGTCTGCACGATCGCGCCGAGGAGGGATCCTTTGGGCGCGAGGCCGATGCCATTCGCCGTGCGCAGCTCCTGCGTCGCGCGCGCGAGCCCGACCGGGTCCTTTGCGTACCGACTCTTCAACGCCTTGAGCTTGGGCTCGAGCCGGGCGAGAGCGGCCTGGTACTCTCGCACTCGCAGCGCGAGCCGCAGCGTCAACGGCAGGAGCGCGAGACGGACGATGAACGACAATACGACGATTCCACCACCCAAGCTGCCGCCGCACACGTGGGCGAGCGCGAACAGGACGACCCGAAGCAGCTCGAGGAACGACGACCACGCTAACATGATCGGGCTCCGATTGCGGACACCTGCATCGTACGTTGCCACCGCCAAATCGTGCCAGCAGTCAGACCCCGTCGTCCCGGGCGAGGCGTCTTCCCGAGGAGCGCAAGCGACGCGGGCATTGAAGCCGTTCCAAGGAAGGAACAGAACCCTCCCTCTTTCATCGCGGAGCTCTGGCCCGACCAGCGGTCAATCCGCCTGTTCAGTCCAGCGCGAACAACGCCTTGGTCTTCTCGATGGCGGCGACGAGCGCCTCGACGTCGCGTTCGTCGTTGTAGACGTAGAACGACGCCCGCGCCGTCGCCGGCACCTCGAGCCGCCGCATGAGCGGCTGCGCGCAGTGGTGGCCGGCGCGGACGCAGACCTGTTCGCCGTCGAGGATCGTCGCGATGTCGTGTGGATGGACGCCGGCAAGGGTGAACGAGACGACGCCGCTCCGCGAGGTGCTCTCCCGTGGACCGTACAGGGTGATGCCGTCGATCGACGCCAGCCGCGCCGTCGCGAGCTCGAGGAGCGCAAGCTCGTGCGACCGCACTGCCTCCATGCCTAACGCGTCGAGATAGCCGCAGGCGGCCGCGAGACCGACCGCGTCGGCGACGTTCGGCGTCCCTGCCTCGAACTTGTGCGGGAGGACGTTCCACGTCGTCTCCTCGTCGCCGACGACCTCGATCATGTCGCCGCCCATCTGGTACGGCCCCATCGCCTCGAGCAGCCGCCGGCGGCCGACGAGCCCACCGATGCCCATCGGCCCGAGCATCTTGTGGCCGCTGAACGCATAGAAATCGACGTCCCCGAGCTCGGGCCCGTCCAACGCGAGGTGGAGATGCGGCGCCGCCTGCGCGCCGTCGCAAACAACGATCGCGTTGGACGCCGCTCCTCGGCGCGCCAATGCGGCAATTTCGCGGACGGGATTGAGCGTCCCGAGCGCGTTCGAAACGTGATTGAAGGCGACGACGCGCGTGCGCGGCGTCATCAGCGCCGCGAGCGCGTCGAGGTCGATCCGGCCGTCACTCGTTAGGCCGCAGATCTCGAGACGCGCCCCCCGCTTGTGGGCGAGCTGCTGCCAGGGGACGAAGTTCGCGTGATGCTCGAGGGCGGTGACGACGATCTCGTCGCCGCGCTGGACGTGCTCCATCCCCCACGCGGTCGCGACGAGGTTGAGCCCTTCGGTCGTCCCGCGCGTGAAGATGAGTCGCGAGGCGTCGGCGACGCCGAGGAAGCGCGCGACCTGCTCGCGGGCGTCGTGGTAGCGATCGGTGGCGCGAACCGACAGGGCGTAGGCGCCGCGGTGCGGGTTCGCGTTGTCGTGCTCGTAGAAGTGGCGAATCGCGTCGACAACGACGCGCGGCTTCTGTGAGGTCGCGGCGGAATCGAGATAGTGCAGGGCCGGATTCGCCGCGAGCAGCGGGAAATCGGTTCGGGGCGCAAGGCTTTGGTGGCGTCCGCCGCCGTCGGCAGCTGCAAATTGCCTAGCGGGGGGGGCCCCCCGCTCCATTGACGCCGTTTTCGGCTCGCTCTTTACGGCTCGCTCTTCTCGGCTCGCCTTTCTCTGCTCGCCCTTCTCGGCTCGCCTCATTGGTCCGTCCTTGCGAGTGCTTTCCTCGCTCCCACCAGAATCTTCCCGTTCTCGACGCGCACGTCGTACACCGGCACCGCGTCTAGCGCCGGACCGCGGCGCACCTCACCCGTTAGGCATGAATAGCGCGCGCCGTGCCACACACACTCGATCGTTCCGTCGTTCGACAGCGTGCCGTCGGACAAGGGAAACTCGGCGTGCGTGCACACGTTGTGAACGGCTCCGATCCGTCCCCGATAGTTGAACAGACAAATCTCCTCGCCGCCCGTCGTCCGCACACTCAGCAACGACCCCTCCGGCACATCCGCGACGTCGGCCACCGTCTCGAACTGCGCGCTCGCCTCGCGCCGCTCGCCGCCCCCCGTCACGCCTTGCCTTCCTCCAGCTCTTCGCTCGTATCACCGCCACCGACGAGTGCCGACCGCAGCGCGTGCCAGGCCATGCTCGCGCACTTCACCCGGATCGGAAATCGTGACACGCCGCCTAACGCCCGGAGCGAGCCCAACGCCTTCTTCGCCTCCGGATCCGCCTCGACGTCGAGCTTGCCGGTCACCAGATCGTGGAAGCGCTCGAACAACGACTCGGCCTCCGCCCGCGTCTTTCCTTTCACCGCCTCCGTCATCAACGACGCCGACGCCCGGGAAATCGCGCAGCCACTCCCCTGAAAGCTCGCGTCCGTCACGCGATCCCCATCCAGCTTCAGCCAGAGCGTCAGCGCGTCGCCGCAAAGCGGATTTCGCCCCTGAACGACTCGATCCGCGCCTTCCATCACCCGATAGTTCCGCGGACGGCGATTGTGCTCGAGGATGAGCTCCTGATAAAGGGCGTCGAGATTGGCCATGGCGAGAGCTGCGAGGTGAGAGGTGCTGGGTGCTGGGACTTCGCGGTTTGCCAGCACCCAGCTCCTAGCGCCTAGGCATTTCCTTCACCGCGCGTGAAGCGCTTCAACGTCATTCGCTCCAGCTCCTCGCGTACGCTGTTCTGCTCGATCGTCTCGAGGACGTCGGCGGCGAACGCGTAAGTCAGCAGCCGGCGCGCCAGGGCACGACTCACACCTCGACTCTTCATGTAGAAGAGCGCTTGCTCATCGAGACGGCCCACCGTCGCGCCGTGCGTGCACTTCACGTCGTCGGCGAAGATCTCGAGCTGCGGCTTCGTGTCGATCTTCGCCTTGTCCGACAGCAGCAGCGTGTTGTTCGTCTGCTTGCCGTCCGTCTTCTGCGCGATCGGGTCGACGTACACCTTCCCGTTGAACACGCCGTGCGACTGGCCGTCGAGCACCCCCTTGTACAGCTCGCGGCTGTAGCAGTTCGGCTGCGCGTGCACGATCATCGTCTGATGGTCGCAGTGCTGCTCGCCGTCGAGCATGTACAACCCGTTCAGCGTCGAGCCGCACCCTTCGCCGTCGAGCGTCGTATAGACGTTCGTTCTCGTCAGCGATCCGCCGATCGCCAGCGAGAACGACTGGTAGTGGCTGTCTCGCGCCTGATGCGCGTCGATCGTGCCGACGTGGAAGGCGCGCATCCCCTCGCGCTGCATCTTGTAGTGATGCAGCGTCGCGCCCTCGCCGACCGCGACTTCGGTGACCGCGTTCGTGAAGTACACCGCGTCGCTGAGCGAGACGTAGCTCTCGATCACCGTCGCCTTCGCGTGCCGGCCGACGACGATCAGGTTCCGCGGGTGCATCATCGCCTTCGCCGCCACCGCGTCGGTGACGAAGAGCAAATGAATGGGCTGCTCCACCTTGACGTCGCGCTCGATGCGCACGACGGCGCCGTCGTGCATGAACGCCGTGTTCAACGCCGTAAAGGCGCGATCATCGTAGTTCGTGATGTGCGCAAGCTGATCGACGAGCTCCGGCGCGTCGCGCCACGCGCGCTGCAGATCCATGACACGCACGCCGCGCGGCAGCGCACCGATTCGGGACAGCTCGGGAGAATGACGCCCGTTCACAAAAACGAGCATGTGCCACTCGTCCTGACCAAACGTGAACGGCGCGAGCGCGCGGGGCTGCACGTCACCGCTCGCCGTCGTGATGTGCAAAAAGTCGTGCTCGACGATCGGCGCGACGCTCGTGTAGTGCCAGTCCTCGTTCTTCGTCGTTGGGAAGCCGAGTCGGCGGAAGGCGTCGAACGCGGCCTCGCGCATCGACTGCACGCTGGACGGTGCGCTCGTGCCATCGGACGCATCGAATGCGCGGAACGCGTCTTCGAATGGTGTCACGGTCTCCGGCCGATCGATGATGACTCCCGTACCCGTTGCGGTCACACGCCCACCTCCGTCGCCGGCGCCCCTTCGGTGAGCCAATCGTACCCCTTGTCCTCGAGCGCCAGCGCCAGCTCCTTGCCTCCCGACTTCACGATGCGGCCATTGGCCAGAACGTGCACCACGTCAGGGACGATATAGTTGAGCAAACGCTGATAGTGCGTCACGACGATGAACGAGCGATCACTCGTTCGCAGCTTGTTGACGCCGTCCGCCACCGTGCGCAGCGCGTCGATGTCCAACCCCGAATCGGTCTCGTCGAGAATGCCGAGCCTCGGCTCGAGCACCGCGAGCTGCAGGATCTCGTTGCGCTTCTTCTCTCCGCCGGAGAAGCCCGTGTTCACCGACCGCTGGAGCATGTCCGAGCTCATGTCCACGAGCTGGAGCCGCTCTTCCATGATGTCGTCGAACTCCAGTGGATCGACTTCCGGCTCGCCTCGCGCCTTGCGCACTTCGTTGTACGCCGCGCGCAGAAAGTAGGCGTTCGAGACGCCCGGAATCTCCACCGGGTACTGAAAAGCCAGGAAGATCCCCGCATGCGCGCGCTCCTCCGGCTCCATCTCGAGCAGGTTCTGACCCCGGTAGACGACCGAGCCGCCCGTGACTTCGTACGCCGGGTTGCCCGCGAGCACCTGCGCGAGCGTGCTCTTGCCGGACCCGTTAGGCCCCATCACCGCGTGCACCTGACCGACATCCAGCGTGAGATCGATGCCGCGCAAGATTGGCTTGCCGCCGACGGAGGCCGTGAGGCCGCGAATTTCCAAAAGAGACATGTTCCTCAGTTTTCAGCCAACACTTCCCTCTAACGTTATGCCGAGCAGCTGCTGCGCTTCGAGCGCAAACTCCATCGGCAGCTCCTTGAACACTTCCTTGCAAAATCCGCTCACGATCATGCTCACCGCCTGCTCGGCGCTGAGCCCGCGCTGCTTGAGGTAGAAGATCTGATCCTCGCCGATCTTCGACGTCGACGCCTCGTGCTCGACGATCGCGCTGTTGTTCGCGACCTCGATGTACGGGAACGTGTGCGCGCCGCAGCGGTTGCCGACGAGCATCGAATCGCACTGCGTGTAATTCCGCGCGCCGCTCGCCTTCGGCAACACCTGCACCCGGCCTCGATACGAATTGTTGCCCTGGCCGGCCGAGATCCCCTTGGAGACGATGTTCGATCTCGTATTGCGGCCGATGTGGATCATCTTCGTGCCCGTGTCGGCCTGTTGATGGTTGTTCACGACGGCCACGCTGTAAAACTCGCCGATCGAATTGTCCCCCTGGAGGATGACGCTCGGATACTTCCAGGTGATCGCCGACCCCGTTTCCACCTGCGTCCAGGAGATCTTCGCGTTGGCGAACGCCTTGCCGCGCTTGGTGACGAAGTTGTAAATGCCGCCGCGCCCCTCCTTGTCCCCCGCGTACCAGTTCTGCACGGTGGAGTATTTCACCGTCGCGCCGGGAAGCGCGACCAATTCCACCACCGCCGCATGGAGCTGATTCGTGCTGCGCTTGGGCGCCGTGCACCCCTCGAGGTAGCTCACGTACGCGCCTTCGTCCGCGACGATGAGCGTTCGCTCAAATTGTCCCGTCTCGGCGGCGTTGATGCGGAAGTAGGTCGACAGCTCCATCGGGCAGCGCACGCCCTTCGGCACGTAGACGAAGGAGCCGTCCGAGAACACGGCGCTGTTCAGCGCGGCGAAGAAGTTGTCGCTGTAGGGCACGACCGAGCCCAGATACTTGCGGACGAGATCCGGATACTCGCGCACCGCTTCGCCTAACGACATGAAGACGATCCCGAGCTTCGCCAGCTCCTCCTTCATCGTCGTGCCGACCGAGACGGAATCGAAGATCGCATCCACCGCCACGCCGGCGAGCATCTTCTGCTCGTGGAGTGGAATGCCGAGCCGCTCGTAGGTCTTCAGGATCTCGGGATCGACCTCGTCGAGACTCGCGAGCACCTTCGCTTTCTTGGGCGCCGAGTAGTAGCTGATGCGTTGATAGTCGATCGGGGCGTACTTGACGTTCGGCCAGTGCGGCTCGGGCATCGAGTGCCAGCGGCGAAGAGCCTTCAATCGCCACTCGAGCATCCACTCCGGCTCCTCCTTCTTCGCGGAAATCGTTCTCACGACTTCTTCGCTCAATCCGGGGGGCAACGTATCCGACTCGACATCGGTGACGAAGCCAGCCTCGTATTCCTTCGTAATGAGTGACTCGATCGAAGAGCTCATGCGCGCTCCCTGGGCGGCGCGAGGCAAGCGGACAGAGACCGCACGATTCGTGTCAAGTCTTTTGTCCGCAGTAACTTGCGTTCAACCTGCGAACGCTCGGCCAACCGTCGGCCGCGCGCGGTTCGCTCGCGCCGAGCGACCGCTGCTATGCCGGACAAAATTAGTCGGAAATAGAGAGAGGGGCTAGGGACCAGGGGCCAGAGCCTGGGGCGCACCCTGGCCTTTGACCCAGGCTGCCTACGGCCCCCTGTGCAGGAACAGCAGCGTTGCGATCGCTACCGCGGCGATGACGCTGCCCACGAACGCCACCGCCCGCATCGGCGTCCGCACCGTCACCGCCGACGACAGCTCCGTGATCGGAGACGGCCGCACGCTCCGCGCCGGAAGCGTGAGCGCCTCGGCTTCGACGGCACTCGTTAGGTGCCGCGCCGGCTCGCTGTGCACGCCGTCCGGCAACGCCTCGCGCGTGTATCGGAGCACGAGACTCGCGATCCGGATCTCGTCGCCCTCGCTGAGGAGAACCGGCGCCGATACCGTGCGGCCATTCAGTCTCACCGCCGCCGAGTCCGAGGTCCTCAGCGCATGGCCGCCCGCTTCCCGCCGCACCTCGGCGTGGAAGCTCGCCGCCATCTCGTCCTCGATGACGAGAATGTTCGATTCGTCCCTGCCGATTCCCGTCGAGACACGATGGAGTGAAAGCGCGGAACGCTGCTGGACATCGATGAGATGCGCGGTAACCGGCGCCTTCATGACGCTGCGGCTTTGCCCGGGCGCCGCTGCCCAGTAGCGGAACTCCGCGGAGCCTGCTGCTATGACGTCGCCGTCGTGCAATTCCGACGTTCCGGTGGGGAGCTGACGTCCATTCACGGTGACAACTGTATCACTCGAAAAGGGACGGATCTTCGCGCCGTCATCGGCCACCGAAACCACGAAATGCCGGGGCATCAGGTCCGCGCGGCGAAGCCGCAACGTGGCCTGCGCACCAGTGCCGACGACGACTTCCGTATCAGGGTGAAGCTCTTGCAGCGCTTCGTTGTACTCGAGCCACGTCATTGCTTCTACTCTCGATGCGATGGCGATGCGGTGACACCACGACGCACTGACGGAACGTGCGATCTAGCACGTTGCATCGGTGATGCTGCTTCTCTCTTCTCCAGTGTCGACACAGCGACCTTCGTGCCGAGGCGCCAAACGCGACACTAGGGCTTAGAACCCATCATCGACGGAATTCGTTTCTCCAGCCGAAGCCGCATCGAAATGCCGCGCAACGCACTGATGCGAGGCGACCTCGGCATATTACTGGCGTTGCGCGATGCAGGACACGTCGTCTACGGTTGCTACTTCGCGTCTCCCCTGGCTTCATCGGCATGCCGCAGCGATCTCTCGCCTCGCTCGTTCTCGCGCCCCTGCTCATCGGGGTACTCTGTCTCGCCCTCGCCTGCGTCGCGGGTGCACGCACCGACCGTCTCGCTGACACGCTCACCGTCACCGACACGCTGCACGCGATCGACAGCGCCCGCGCAGCCGACACCCTTCGGAAGATCGACTCCACACGATCCGCCGATGCGGACAGCGCCGCTGCCTCACAGTTGGCGGTCGTGGTCGACAGCGCGACGCTGAAACAGGGCACACTCACGCAACAGGGATCCGGGAGCAAGGGTGCCAATCTGAGCAACCGCGGAACATCCTGTTGCACCGCGACTGTGCACCTGCATCGGCACGGAGAGCATCCACTCTCTCCCGCGGCCGACAGCATCGCCAACGGACTCGTGTTCGTCCCTTCCGATCGCGCCTGGTTCCAGGTTGCCTCGCGCGGCAAGCACATGCTCGTCGACATCGGTCGCATCGATCTCACACTGAAATCCGATTCCGTGTCGCGTGCGGCGTATCAGGAGGCGGTGACGCGATTGTCGCCTCTTCCTCTCGGAACGCTGTTGCGAATCAGGGCGCCGTACGCAATCGACGAGCAGGAGAAGGTCACCGGCTTCGATAGCTGGCATGGACGCATCGTCGCGAAGGTGAGTGTTTCACATCTGCTCGATTCGCTGGCTCGCGCCGAGGACATGTTGCCGGCCACGGCGACACGAATCGACACGGTGGCGGCCCATGCAGAGAGCGCCGCCGTCGACACGACCCATCACGCGACCACGGGCACGACGACTCCGCCCGTGACGACGACGCCGCCGATCGCCGCACACGGCGACAGCATGCCTCCGCCCGCGCCACCCGCCTGCGTACGCGACACTCTACCAACGGACATTACGACACGAGCGATCGCGGTGCGCGACTCGCTCGTGCGCTTTCTCACCGACTCCGCGAAGCCGCCTTACGAGAGGCAGATCGCATCGGCGAGAGTGCAAAGTTGGTGGGTCCCCGGATGCTTCGGCGTCGGCCGCGCCCTCGTCATCGTCAACAAGCGGACGCCGGAGATGGATTTCGCCGTCGAGCGCGTGGCGCTCCTCGACTCGACGGGAAAGGTGGTACCGGTGCGCGTCGTCGATCTCCGCTTTCATGCGCACGATCCGCTCTATGTGTTCGACGCCGACGGCGACGGTATCGACGACCTCGCCGCGCGCGGCCACGGCGACCGCAGCGGTGGCCTAACGATCATGCGGCTCGACCTGGCGACCCGGCGCTTCGTGCGCTTCGTGAGCGGCTTCGCCTGGGAGCAGTAGAGGGTAGAGAGTAGAGGGTTGAGGGTAGAGGGTAGAGGGTAGAGGGTGGAGGGTAGAGGGTGGAGGGTAGAGGGTAGAGGGTGGAGGGCGGAGGGTTGAGGGTTGAGGGTTGAGGGTTGAACGACAATTAACACACGCTCAACCCGCCACCCTCTGCCCTCTACCCTCCAGCCTCCACCCTCCACCCTCCACCCTTCAACCCTCCACTCTCTACCCTCTGCCCTCCACCCTCTGCCCTCTACCGTCCGTGGTCCGGCTCGCCCTTGCCGTGCCAGGTCACGTCCGTCGGATGCTTATACGTCCTCTTGTGCACGTATGTCGCCGTCGCGATGCAAGCGGCCGCGAGCAGCACGATGAACGCGGCGACGCCCCATCCACTATTCGTATTCGCCGGTACGTAACGATCGACGTGTTGCATCCGTAGTCCCGTTGTTGGTGAGCGGCGCCGCGGCCGACTTTGCCTCAGTTACGACGTTATTTCAGTTGCCCGTCATCTCAGCTGCGCCGTTGTCTGAGTTGCGCCGTTGAAAATGTAAGGTGCTCGTGTCTGGTGTGAAGCTCGAGTGCGACCTTGCATCGGTGACGAAACCCTTACCGCGCGAACGCTGTCTGTAAAGTAGTACGCTCTGTATTCTTACCAGACATTGTTCAATCGAGCATTGCTTCCGTGGCTGATATTCGCGAAGACCTGCAGCGCTCACTCGGCACGACCTACACCATCGAACGTGAGCTCGGTGGCGGCGGTATGTCGATCGTCTTCGTCGCCACCGATAATACGCTCGGCCGCAAGGTCGTGATCAAGCTGCTGCCGCAGGAGCTTGCGGCCAGTGTCTCCGTCGACCGGTTCAAGCGCGAGATCATGCTGTCCGCCGCGCTTCAGCATCCGCACATCGTGCCGGTGCTCAGCTCGGGTCAGGCGGATCATCTCCCATACTTCATCATGCCGTATGTGGACGGCGAGTCCGTGCGCGCCCGCATGGCTCGCGGTCCGCTCTCGGTCCGCGAAACGGTCAGCATTCTCAAGGACGTCGCGCGCGCGCTGTCGTACGCGCACGGACGCGGCGTCATCCATCGCGACATCAAGCCCGACAACATTCTTCTTTCCGGTGGCGCGGCTGTTGTCACGGACTTTGGGGTTGCGAAGGCCATCTCGGCCTCCCGTGAGCGCGTCACCCTCGGTGGCCGCACGACCAGTGGTGGCTGGAACAGTGGCACGATCACCACCGCGGGTACATCGCTCGGCACGCCGATGTACATGGCGCCGGAGCAGGCCGCCGCCGATCCGAACACCGATCATCGCGCCGATCTCTACGCGCTCGGGGTCGTCGGCTACGAGATGCTCGTCGGCGCCCCGCCATTTTATGGCCGCACGCCACAAGCGTTGCTCGTCGCTCAGCTGACGGAGACGCCGAAGCCGATCTCGAGTCGGCGGTACGACGTCCCGCCGGCGCTCGCCGATCTTCTCATGCGCATGATGGAGAAGGATCCGGCGAAGCGTCCTCGTACGGCGCAGGAAGTGGCGCGATTGCTCGACGATCCTTCGGTGCTGAGTGGCGAGTTCACCTCGCTCAAGGTACCGGTCGCCGCATCTCGCTCATGGAAGCGTCGCGCTTCGTTCGTCGGTGTCGTCGGCGTGTTGCTCGCCGCCGGATTGGCGGCCGGGACGTACTTCCGTACTCGTGAGGCAGGCGTCGCCGGCGCGAGCGCGACAGGCGTCGCGCCCGCCGCCGCGAAGTCCATCGCCGTGCTTCCCCTCGTGAACATCGGCGGCGACACGAGCGACGTGTACTTCGCCGAGGGGATGACCGCGCAGATGACGACCGCGCTCTCGAAGCTGCGTGGCTTGCGTGTCGCCGCGCGCAGCGCGGCCACCTCCGCTCGCGACAAATACAACACTCCCGAAGAGATCGGAAAGGCGCTCAACGTCTCGACGCTGCTCGAAGGCACCGTGCAACGCGAGAGTGGTCGTCTGCGCGTCACCGCGCGCCTGATCAACATTTCGGACGGTGCAACGCTCTGGTCCGATATGTTCGAGCGCCGGGCGAACGATCTCTTCAGAGTCCAGGATGAGATCTCGAACGCGATCGTCAGCGCCATCTCACCGGAGCTTGGCGCCGACGTCGCCCTCGCCGGATCGTCGGCGGCGCGCGGCACCGAGGATCTGCAGGCGTACGATCTCTATCTCCGCGGCCGGTTCTTCTTCCAGAAGCGTGGAGAGGACGCGCTCCGCAGCGCGCTCGCGTACTTCCAACAGGCGTCGGCGCGCGATCCCAAATTCGCGAAAGCGTACACGGGAATGGCCGATGTCTATGCCGTGCTGCCGTTGTACGCGAACGTGCGCGTGGATTCGGTGTTGCCGCTGGGCCTTCGCAGCATCGACCGGGCGATCGCGTTGGACAGCACCGTCCCCGAGGCGTACGCGTCGCGCGCGAACTTGCTGGGCACCGGCTGGCGATGGAGCGAAGCGGAGCGCGACTACCAGCGCGCGCTCACCATCGATCCGAATTATGCAACTGCTCATCAGTGGTACGGTGAGATGCTGCTCCTGAACGGGCGCGTCGACGAAGCGGTCGCGCAGCTTCGTCGCGCCACCGAGCTCGATCCACTGTCACCGGTGGCGTTCGGCTCGTACGCGCTCGCGCTCGGTATCGCGAAACGTGACGTGCAGGCGCAGGCTGCCGTGCGCCACGCGCTCGATCTGGACTCGACTTTGCTCGTAACGCGGATGATGTCCGGAACCGTCCACCTCTACGGGAATCGCGTCCCCGACGCGATTCGTCAACTCGAGTCCGCGCGGCAACTCGACAGCGCGAACGCGTTCACGCTCGGCGTTCTCGGCTACGCTTACGGGAAGGCCGGGCGCACGGCGCAGGCTCGCGAGATTGCGCGGAAGCTCGAGACGTCCGTCACGAAACAGGGCAGCGCCGCGGGAGCAGCGGCGCGGGTGTATCTCGGCATCGGCGACACGACGAGCGCGCTGACGATGCTCGAGCGCGCCGCCGCGCAGCACGACATGTCCTTCAGCACGGAAGGACTCGCCGAGCCGTTCTTCGATCCCATTCGCCACTCGCCGCGCTTCGCGGCCGTGGTCGCTCGCGTCGGCCTCGACAAGCGCCTGCTGCAGTAGCGTTGTTGCGACCTCACGCGGCCCCGATCGTCAATCGCAGGATGACTGGTCGGTCCACGCTTCTCCTGCGAATTCGGCGCGAGTCGTGCTGCGCCGCGGCGGCACTCGCGTTCCTCGCGGGCTGTGCCCGTCCGCGCCTCCCCATCAACCCGACACCTGCGGCGACCGCACCGCGACCCGCGAGGACCGAGGCGTCCGCGTCGCCGTCCTCGCCGTCCTCGCCCGCCTTGGCGACAGTTGCCACCTTCGATCGTTCACTCAGCGCCGACGCCGAGTACGTGATGGCCCGCCACCTGTTGCTGCCCGTGGCAGGCGTCCGCGCCGATCAGCTCACGGATTCATTCGAGGCGGCGCGCGACGGATCGCGGCGCCATCACGCGATTGACATTCTCGCTCCGCGCGGCACTCCCGTTCTCGCCGCGGACGACGGCCGCGTGCTCCGAGTGAGCTGGAACAACGCTGGCGGAAACACCGTGTACGCGACCGACGCCGACTCGCGCATCGTGTACTACTACGCGCACCTCGATCACTATCACGAGCCGCTGTCGCCGGGCATGCCCCTGAACAAGGGTGACACGCTTGGCTTCGTCGGCACCACCGGAAACGCGCCGAAGGATGTTCCGCACCTTCACTTCCAGATCATGCAGATGCCGCGCGACGGGAAGTACTGGATGGGAGAGCCGCTCAATCCCTTCCCGATTCTGCGCGCCGAAGGAGAACGGCCTTAAGTTTCACGGCATGTTGTCGTCCAAGACCCGCGCCTCGCTGCGCGCGGCAGCGCATCATCTCGCCGTCACCGTTCACGTTGGGCACCAGGGCGTCACCGACGCGGTGCGCCAGTCCCTCGATGACGCGTTGCGGACGCGGGAGCTCGTCAAGATTCAGTTCTCGCGGAACGATGACACGAAGGTGAAGGACGCCGCGAATGAGCTCTCCCGCGCGATGGAAGCGGACATCGTGCAGGTGATCGGCCGCACCGCGACGCTCTATCGTGAGAATCCGGAGCTGAAAAAGAGCTGACAGGTGCCGGGTGACAGGTGCCAGTACACACTGCCGACTGGCACCTATCACCTGGCACCTGTCACCTTTTATCTTAGCCAGCGTACCGCGCACCCGAGGATGGTTCGAGGAGAGCATGCCCTACGTGATCACCGAAGCCTGCATCGGCGTCAAAGACAAGGCGTGTGTCGACGTGTGCCCAGTCGATTGCATTTACGAAGGCGACCAGCAGCTCTTCATCCACCCTGACGAATGCATCGATTGCGGCGCCTGCGAGCCCGAGTGCCCGGTGACCGCGATCTTCCCGGAAGAGGATGTCCCGGCGAACCAGACGCAGTTCGTGCAAATCAATCGGGACGTCTTCAAGAGTGAGAAACCGCCGGGGCGACCGACGAGATAGCAACGGCGCGGCGGAGTCGACAGCCGCGCCATCGGATCAGTTGCGCAGTCGCTGCTTGGCGACGAACAGCGCCGTCAGCACTGCGTATTGAAGGAATGTGCTCGTCTCACTCCGCCAGGCCTCTGGCCAGTCGTGAGGTCCTGTCGCCGCGCCGTGCGGGGGGCGCGGAATCCACCGCGGCGTCGATCGCTTGTACGCGAGATACTCCGCGCCGAAGATCGACTCGAGGACACCCTCCTCGTACCGCACGATGAGCGAATACTCAACGGCGAAGAGCACGATCGCAATCGGCACGAACCAGAGCACGCCGGAGATGATCGTGAATCCCATCCAGATGAGGAAATTGCCGACGTAGAGCGGATTGCGGACCCACGCGAATACCCCGTACGCCACGAGGCGCTGCACCGTGCGCGATCGGCGGCGCGTGACGGTGCCCGCGGCAGCCACACCGGCGAGACGAATCCACTCGCCGACAATGATCACGATCGCGCCGGCGATCCAGCCCGCGGCCGACAGGCGACCTGGTGCGAGCAGCGGGACGCCGATGAAGAGGACGGGTAGCCAACTGCGATTGCGAAACAGCAGCGCGCCGATGCGCGCGCTGCGCGTCTGCTCGGCGGCGGAAAGTGGCGCGGCGTTGGGCGAAGACATGCTGGAAGCTAACGGGCCTATGCCGCGCTCTCGACTTCGCGCAAAAACTCGGTGAGCACGGCGTTGAATGCCGCCGGCCGCTCGAGGCAGCTCAGGTGGCCCGCGTGCGCGAGCAGTTCGAGTCGGCTGCCGGAAATCGCGGCGTGCATCACGCGTGCTTCCTTCGGCGCGGTCAACACGTCCTCCTCGCCGGCGATGACGAGGGTCGGCACGTCGATCGTCGAGAGTGTCGAGGTCGAGTCGGGTCGGGCGAGCATGGCTTCGAGCGCGCCGACGATGCCGTCGACGGTGGCGCTCACCGCGATCGAACGCACGAGGCTCACGACGTCGGGCCGCCGATCGCGCGTCGTTTTGCCGAGCAATCCGATCATCTGCCGATCGGCGACGGCCGCGACGCCGGCGCTCCGCGCGAGCGCGATCAATTCACGGCGGCGCTCACGCGCGTCGGCCGCGTCGTCTCCGGCGCGCGTGTCGGCAAGCACCAGCGCGCGCACGAGATCGGGACGCCGGCGCCAGAGCGCGAACGCGACATATCCACCCATCGAGAGCCCGACAATCGCGGCGCGTTCGGCGCCGGTGGCCTCGAGAATCCCCGCGACATCGTCCGCATAACGATCCATGCCATGCGGGCCGTCGGCAGCCGAGTCTCCGAAGCCGCGCACGTCGATGGTGAGGCATCGCCGCTGTCCCGCGAGAGCGGTCTCCTGCGCCGACCACATGGTGCGGTTGAGCGGAAACGCGTGCAGGAACACCACCGGCGGCCCCTGTCCGACGTCGTCGTAGCCAATGGATGTGTGATCGATCCGCGCGATCATCGCGTCGTGCCGTCGCGCATCACTCGGAGTCGGGCCACGCCGGCAGGATCGTCCGCCACTCGTCAGGCACGCGTACCGCGCGACCGTCGTGACCGACGGAGACGAACACGATGTTCGCGCGGGCGACGAGCAGCTCCGATCCCACCTTGTGTACCTCCTGGCGCACGATGTAGCTGGTGTTGCGGACCGCGAGCAGCCCCGACTTGATGAGCAAATCCTCACCAGGGAGTGATTGCGCCAGATAATCGATGTCGACGTGGCGCACGACGGAGAACACCGGCTGTTTTGCCCAGTGCTTGACGTCGATCTGCGGCTCGAGGAGCGTCCACCGCGCCCGCTCGAGAAAGTTGAGCATCGTCGCATGATTCAGATGCCCGAGCATGTCGCAGTCGGTTGGGTAGATGTGGAACCGTACCTCGGGGAGCGTGGCCATGTCTCCGTCGCCAAAAGGGACCGCGAACGATGGCATCGTCGTTACGTGAGTGCAACGCGACCCGAGGGCGCGCCGGTGCTCTCGACGGCCCGGAGCCATCGCCCGTCGAACGACAACCAGAAGAGGGTCGTCCCGCCCTCCCGCTCGCCCATCGCGACCGCGGCGGCGAGAGCCTTTGCTCCGTACGTCGGATCGATGACGATTCCCGTGCGGTCGAGGCACCGCGCCGCCACCGCGCGACCCGCGGCGGTCGCCCGACCATAGGCGCCGCCAAAGTAGTCGTGAACGATGCGCACGGAATGCGGCGTTGGACGCGCGATGGATTCTCCCGTCAGCCGCTCGATGAGTCGCGACGTGCGCGCGACGAGACGACGCACGTGCGCGGCGTTCGCGACGATCCGAGAAACGACCCGCACGCCCACCACCGTGATCTCGATGTTCGCGAGCGCGAGGCCGAGCGCGAGACCAGCCGCGGTACCGCCGGTGCCAAGGGGAACGACGATACGATCGGGGCGAGGAAGTGAGCCCTCGCTCACCTGTGCCGCCAGTTCCAGTCCGGCATTCACCTGGCCGAGCACGCCGAGTGGCGTGCTGCCACCGGCGGGTATCCAGCGAGCCCCTCGGAGCCGCGCGACAAGCGCTCGGGCATACGCGCCGACGAGGGTCCGTTGCACTGGCGAGCCGTTCGTCTCGGTGCCGATTCGGTCCGACACGCGCCGTGCCGCGTCGTTCATCTCCTGCCGCCAGCGAAACACCAGCGGTGAAGCGCCAAGGCGTCGGGCGTAGACTTCGGTCGCGAGCGCGTGCGTGGATCCCGCCGCGCCCACGGTGACGACGCGATCGCCGGATCCGACGCCGCCGAGCAGGAATTCCAGAGCGCGGACCTTGTTGCCGCCTAACGGGTCGGCGACCAGATCTTCCCGCTTGAACAGGAGCCCCGGCGCGAGGAGATCCATGCGTTGAACCGGTGTTGGAAATCGACAAAGACTCGCGCGCGGAAGCGCGGCAAGAGCGGGAAAGCGCCGAACGAGCGGGATCATGCGGGCGCGGCGCTTCGCGCCGAACCCTCGTTCGGTGCCGCAACTTCACCGACGACCCCTTCGACATAGAGCATCCTCACCGCAACGATCGCCGCGGCCAGAAGGGGAACGGCGCACATCAAGCCGAGAAAGCCGAAGAGCACCGCCATCAACGCCTGGGACAGGATCGTCAGCACCGGCGGCGCGTTCACACCGCCCTTCATGAGCAAAGGGATGAGCAAATGGTTTTCGGCGAACTGAATTCCCCAAAACGCGATCGCGACATACAGGGCCTTCTCCGGTGAGTCGAGGAACCCCATCGCCACCGCGGGGACTGCGCTCAGAATCGGCCCAACGGTCGGAATGAACTCGAGCAGCCCGGCGAATATGCCAAGAGCGAACGCGGCCTTCACGCCTAACAAGAGCAATACGCTGGTCGTGACGGTGCCGATCACGAGCATCGCGATGAGCTGTGTCACGAGCCAACGACGCAACACCGTCGCCATCGCTGAGAGTACCTCACCAGCGCGGCGTCGCGCACGCAGCGGAAAGAGTTGCATCAACCCGCGATGATACAGATCGGGGTCCGCACCGATGTAGACGGCGAGAAAGATGATGATCAGCAATCCGCCGAGAACAGCGAGCGTCGACGACAGGAAGGGAAAGAGGTAGCGCGTCGCGCCGCTCAGCTGCTTGCTGATTCGCTCACGCAGCGGTGACGCGGTCGTCGTATCGGCGCTCGATGTCCCAGCCTTGAGCCCCGCCGTGGCAGTGTCTCGTTTGGGCGTGGCGTTCGTTGGACTGAAGATGCTGCCGATCAAGCCATCGTTGTGCCGATTCGCCCAGGCCTCGAGGCGATCGATTGATTCGGGGAGCCGATGCCGCAGCTCGACCGACTGGGCGCGAATGATCGGCGCCACGGACGCGCCGAACCCCACGAGCAGACCGATGAAAGTTATGACGACGAGCGCGGCACCGACCCCTCGCGGAACGCGCCAGCGCGTGAGATGATCCACGCCGCTCGAGACCGCGAGCCCAAAGAGAATTCCGAGGAACGCGGTGAGAAACAGCGGGCTGGCGAACCAGAGCAACCGAACGACGACGTACATCGCGATGACGAGAGCCGCCGTGCGCAGGATGTCTTTGCTGCGCCACCCCATGGTTCTCCGGCGGCGCTCTCCATAAAGCACGGCCGTCGGTCCCGTCGGTGGCGAAACTGGACCATGCGCGACGGCACTCTCGTCCCTTCGGCTCGCCTCAGTCATCGCTGTTCGAGGGGCAAGGGCAGTGCCTCTGTCTCGCCTCCCCCCACGCCGCGTCGGCTACATTTGTCTTCGGACCCTTCATCCGATGATGCGGCATCAAGCGCTCTACCTCGACACACCCCAGGATACGTCGCGATTTCTTCGTTCGATCGCCGACGTCAATCGGCTCGCGCTCGATACGGAAGGCGCCAGCTTTCACCGCTTCGTCGATCGAATCTATCTGCTGCAACTCTCGACGCACGATCGCTCGGCCATCATCGATCCGCTGCCGATCGGCGCTCCGGAAGAGTTAGGCGCGCTCCTCGAGAGCCCCGAAGTCGAGATCATCTTCCACGACGCCGATTACGATCTGCGATTGTTGCACCAGGACTACGACTGGCAGGTGCGGAACATCTTCGACACGCGCGTTGCCGCGCAGCTCCTTGGTATTCGTGCCTTTGGCCTCGCCACGCTGTTGGAGAAGTACTTCGGCGTGAAGCTCGACAAGAAGCATCAGCGCGCCGACTGGTCCATGCGCCCGCTCACCGCGGACATGCTCGAGTATGCGGCGCAGGATACGATGCATCTGCTCGGCCTCCGGAATCGTCTCGCCGAAGAGTTGGAGCGCATGGGGCGCTGGGAATGGGCGCGCGAGGAGTTCGCCCGTTTGGAAGAGACGCGCTGGGAACAGGAAGACGACGCCACAGCCTTCCTGCGCATGAAGGGAGCGCGCGATTTGAACCGACGCGAGCTGGCCGTACTTCGCGAGCTCGTCGCCTGGCGTAACGACGTCGCGCGCCGCGCGGATCGCGCGACCTTTCGAGTCCTCGGCAACGAACCACTTCTCGACATCGCGCGACTCCAGCCCACCACTCGTGAGGCACTCGCGTCAATCAAGGGAATGCCGCGCTCGCTTCTCGAACGAGCCTCGGGCGATCTCCTCGATGCCATTCAGCGTGGGCTCACGCTGCCGGACGCCGAACTGCCGAGATTCCCGAAGGCCGTACGCTGGGAGCGGGACCCGGAATTCGACCTGCGCGTTACGGCGCTTCGCACCGCTCGTGAGGCGGCCGCGCTACGCCTGGATATGGATCCCGGTGTCCTGTGCTCGCGCGACCGGTTGGAGGCGGTTGCCCGACGCAATCCGGCGACGGTCGAGCAGATGCGAGAGATCGTGGAGCTACGTCGCTGGCAGGTGGATGTCCTCGGCGCCGACTTTCTTTCAGCGCTCGGGCCCCACCGCAAAGCCGCGGTCTGAAGGTTTCACAATCCCATGTAGGCGCGCACGCGCGGCTCGATGCGCTCGGGCGTCCAGTACGGCGACCATACGAGATTCAGCTCCACATCGCCGACGCCCGGCAAGGCCTGGAGCGCTCGCTCGACGTCCGTCATGATCTGCGGACCCGCGGGGCAGCCTGGCGACGTCAGTGTCATGTCGACGTGGATGTTGTTGCTTGCGTCGACGACGATCTCGTAGACGAGTCCGAGATCGATGATGTTGAGTCCGAGCTCGGGGTCCTTCACCTTGCGCAGCGCGAGCTTGGCCATGTCCGGGCTGATTGCCTCGCCATTCGCGGGCGGTGCCTCGTTAGGCTCGGGCGCCGAACCGTCGGAACCGGGGGGTGCCCCGTCTCCTTTGCTCGGGCGGTTGGGCTGGTCTTGGCTCTCGTCGCTCATGGTCGCTCAGAGCAAGATAGCGTGCGCGCTCAGGAGTGCAGGATTCGCCGGCGCAGCCAGCGCATCTCGGTCGCGGCCGCTCGCCACAATGCGCGGGCGATCATCGAGCCAAGCGAACGATCGCTGAAGGCCGCCGCGATTGCGTACAGCGCACTCGGTGAAAAGCGCTTCTCGTTCACGATCGCGTACACCGGCTCCCACCGTTCAGGTAAGAACTTCGCCTTGAAGTTGTCGAGGCCCTCGAAATTGTAGAACCGGCGTCCATGCGCGCGCACCCAGCGGA
Source organism: Gemmatimonadaceae bacterium (assembly GCA_036557635.1). Classification (GTDB taxonomy): domain Bacteria; phylum Gemmatimonadota; class Gemmatimonadetes; order Gemmatimonadales; family Gemmatimonadaceae; genus AG2. The sequence continues at coordinate 21,519 of DATBHD010000199.1, read as the reverse complement.
GCACGATCCGCAACCAGAACGGATCTGTCCGTGGAGCGGGCACGTGGCGTGAGAGGGGAGCGAGTCCGAGCGTCACGTAGTCGAACCCCTCGCCGGCGAACGAGCGCATCGCCGCATCGAACAGCAGCTCGACCGTACCATTCGGGGCGTTCCGCCCGCGCACGAACTGTTCGACGAGCCATCCGCCGCGTGCCCGCGCCGGCGAGGCGATGAGGAACGCGACGATCTCGCTCGATCGAGAGCGCGCGACGAAGATTCGTCGATCGAACAGTCGCGAAAGCGTGTCCGGTTCGACGAGAAAGTGCATTGGTGGCAAGCCGCGTGTCGCGAGCCACTCGTTGAGCACTCGTCGCAATGCAGGATGTCCTGTTGCTTCCGCCGGCGGCATCGCCGAGACGGTGATGCCCTTGTTGCGCGATCGATTGAGCTGCGCCCGGAGCGATGCCTTGCCCGCGACTATCGCCGGCCAACGCGACGGACTCCACGAGGGCTGGGCACCGAGCAGCACCATCGAGTGCCCTCGATCGGATCGAAGAAGACCCTCGAGCCGCGCTTCCGCGCCGAAGTAGCAGACCCGCCGATGGCCGGCGGTGCTCTCCTGCTCGAACTCCGCGACGACGTCAGCGAGTCGCGACGGCGCGCAGACGGGCGAACCCGCAACGACTCGGGTCGAGCCGCGCTCGACGTAGCCGACAACCCCATCGCCAGCGCGCGAAAACCAGAGCGCGATACCCGGGTTCACGATCTGGTACGCGGTCGCATTCCATCCGTGAAACATCACGAGCTTGCGGGCACGGTCCAACCGCTCATCGAGAGCCGAGCCAGCGATGATAGCGCTCGCCATCTACGTCAGGACCGCGCGTGGTCTACGTCATCTCGCGCATGGTCGCGCCCTTCGAACGCCACGAGCTTGTAGTCGCAGGCCAACCGCTTGGTGGAGGTAGCGCCGATGAGTCCTCGATGCACGATCCGCGTGCTGGGAATGGTTATGAGTCTACTAACTGCCACCGCGCTCGGCGCTCAGCAGCACGATCGGGAGGCGGCACCTTCCCCTGCCGTGCCTGGGATTCCCAAGGGTTGGGACATCGCCGGCGTACCCGCGCTCAACTTCGACGCCGATGAGGGATTTGGTATCGGCGCTGCCCTCGAGCTTTACAACTACGGCTCCGGCCGTCAGCCGTACCGTTTTACGATTCAGCCGACCGTGCTGTTGACCACCGGCGGCCGGCACGACGTCACCGTGTTCTTCGATGCACCCGCTCTGCTGCCAAGCGGTTGGCGCTTGAGCGCTTTCGCGGGGCGCGAAGAGCAAATTGCCCAGCCCTACTATGGCATAGGCAACGCGACTCGATTCGATCCTGCCGCCGAACTGGCCCCGAATTCGTACTTCTATCGCTTCGGGCGCGAGCGTCTTCGTGCGTCAGCCGATGTTCAACATCGAGTTGGTGGCTCGCCGGCGAGGCTTCTCTTCGGTGGCGGCTTTTCACGCTCGACCTTCGACCTCACGCCCCACGATTCGGGGACGACGTTGCTGGCCGATCAGATGGACGGTCAGACGCCGGCGCCCGAGCGCGCCAACTATTTACGCGCGGGTCTGATCTGGGATACGCGGGATCGCGAGATCGGCCCTCACCATGGGACGTGGGCGGAAGTGCTCGTTCAGCGAGTGAGCAAGGACATCGGTGCGAGCGAAGACTTCACGCGCTGGACGACGACGGTGCGGCAGTACGTGCCGCTGGGATCGCGTCTCACGTTCGCTCAACGCGTCGTCGCACAGGGTCTGGATGGCGACGCGCCATTCGATGAGCTCACCACGATTCAGTCCTCTTTCAAGCAAACCGAAGGACTGGGTGGATCGGGGAGTCTGCGCGGCATTCCGAAGGATCGATACATCGGAAAGGCATTGCTCCTCAGCAATTCCGAGCTGAGGTGGCACGCGGCGGACTTCTCCCTCTTCAAGCGACAGTCATTTCTTGCGCTGAACGGATTCGCGGACGCCGGACGCGTCTGGTCGGACCGATTCCGCCTCCGTGAATCGTTCGACGATCTCCATTTGGGCTATGGTGGCGGAGTGCGGGTTGGCGTGGGCCCGAGCTTCGTCGTCGCAACCGACGTCGGTCATTCCAGCGAATCGACGGCGGCGGTGTATGTAGGACTCGGCTGGATGTACTGAGCGAAGCGGAGCTGCTTGTCATCCTTAGCGAAGCGAGGGATCTGCTTTCGGAGCCAACAAAGCAGATCCCTCGCTTCGCTCGGGATGACAGTTAGCTGTTCTTGTGGACGACTCGCTTCGTGGGCTTCTTGACAGGCCGTTTCTTCGTCGAGCTCTTCTTCGTGGGGTGCGAAGACTTGACCCTCGATGATTTCGAGCCGGACTTCGCGCTGCTCGACTTGCTTCCGATGCGGCCGGAACTGACCGACGTATGCACCTGTCTGCGGCGAGAATGCGCAACGCGCACCGGCCTGTTCCAGCCGATCGCCCTGTCCGCGCGGAACTTGGCCGGCATCTCGAGCAGACCGTCGCCGTAGTCAAACACGGCGAGCGCGGCCGCGTCCGACAGGTCGGCTCTCACATCGGCGATCACTTTCGCTGGGCGACGCGCCCGCGCCGCGTGGACGCGATTGGTGAGCAGAATGACGAACATATCGCGATCCGGATCGATCCAGAGCGACGTCCCGGTGAAGCCGGTGTGCCCGTAGGCCCGCTCACTCAGGTACTTGCCGCAGCTTCCGTCACCCGCGCAGGTATCCCAGCCCAGGGCACGAGTGCGCGCCGCGCGCGTCGTGAAGAGTGCTACCGTCGAATCGGAGATGAGGCGCGTTCCGCCGTATTCGCCGCCGTTGAGCATCATCTGCGCGAACACCGAGAGATCCGAAGCGGTGCTGAACAGTCCGGCGTGACCGGCAATGCCGCCTAACGCGAAGGCGTTCTCGTCATGGACTTCGCCGCGGAGAGGATAACCGCGCGGCGGATTGACCTCCGTCGGCGCGATGCGATCGCGCAGCGAGTCCGCCGGTTTGAAGTAGGTGTCCTCCATCCCGAGCGGCTTCCACACGTGGTCGGCGAGGAACTGATCGAGGCGCTGCCCCGAGGCCGCTTCCACGACGAAGCCGAGCATGTCGGCTCCGAGATCGGAGTATTCGTAATACTCGTCGGGATGATAGACGAGCGGCGTCTCGATGACGGCCTGACGCGCCTCGTCGGGGCTATGGGCGATACGCCAGAGGTCGCGACCGGCCGGGAGGCCGGACCGGTGCTCGAGCAGAAGTCTGAGCGTTACGAGGTCCTTCTCTCCACCGGAGAATTCGGGGATGTACTTCGAGACCGGATCGTCGAGATGGATCTTCCCCTGATCGAAAAGGATCATCAGGGCAGTCGTAGTACCGACGACCTTGGTGAGCGAGGCAAGGTCGTAGATGCTCTGAGTCGGATTGACGGTCTCGCTTTCGCTCGTCCAGTCGAGCCGGCCAAAGCCCTTCTGCCAGACGGCAGCGCCTTTGCGCCCGACGACCACCGCGGCGCCGGGGTAGCCGCCCGCCTGGATGCCGCGCATAACGACGTGGTCGATCTTTGCCAGCCGTGCGGCGGACATTCCGACCGAGCGCGGCGCTTTGACGGGCAAGCCTGCGCGCCCGCCGGGACCACCGGTGGCCAGAGTCAAAGCCGAAAGCAGCGCAGAAACCAACACCACGACTCCCCAGTCGGACGGGCCGAAACCACGAAATCGACGTTAACGAATCGTTCGATAACGTCTAGAATGCAGATGCCGTGCAAGCAATTACAACGGAAGGGCCGGACGTGGGGGAGGTGCATCCGGTCATTCTGAGTGCCTTACTATTCTAACGCGACCAAGGTTCCAGACGCGGCCGCGGGAGCGGAAATATTGTCGGATGGAAACGGGACGAGCAAGCCCTATCTATGCAACGGTGCATCAAACGCTTCCGTTGACAGGTGCTAGCTGTCAGGTGCCGGACCGACCAACCCCAAGCACGAGGCACCAAGCACCTGTCACCTGGTGCAAACCATTCCCCGCAGGCGAGTGACCAATTCACCGTGACTGTCGAGCTTCTCACGATTCGCCAGGCAATCGAAGGAGACGAGGCGGCGCTACGGGCGTTGTGGACACGCCACGCTCCGCACATCGACCTCGTCGTTCGTCGGTTGGTCGGGCACGATCAGGACCTGGCGGCTGACATCGCTCAGGAGGTCTGGATTCAGATCTTCCGCGCGCTACCCAGCTATCGAGGGGACTCGCAGTTCGGGACGTGGGCGCACCGCATCGCCGTGAATCGGACGCTGAACGCGTTACGGAAAACGCGCCGATTGGCGAGCGTCGAGTCGGAGATCGAGGAGGATAGCGCGTCGGTCGAGATGGATACTGATCGCTCTTTCCTTGCCGCCTCGATCGAGGACGCGATGACCAAACTGTCTCCGGGCGCGCGCGCCGTTTTCGTTCTGCACGACGTGGAAGGCTTCACGCACGAAGAGATCGCTCGCGACCTCGGCATCACGGCGGGCGGCTCCAAGTCACAACTCTTCAAGGCCCGGGCGAAGCTGCGGAAGCTGCTCGCCCATCTCGTAGACGCAGCATCCGATGGAACAAAAACCAGGACTCACCGTGGACATGTCGCACCTGCCTGATGAGCGCCTCGCGGCGCTGCACGACGAGCCGCCGACCTCGGCGGAGCTCGCGCATCTCGCGTCGTGCGAGCGGTGCGCGGCGGAACGCGCCGCGTACCGAAGCTTGCGCGAGTTGGCAAATGCGGAACAGGCGCACATCGGCGCGCCGCTCACCGATTGGGATTCGCTCGCGCCGGCCTTGCGCGCCGACGGCATCATCGACACCGGCGAGTGGCGTGTCGCGCGGCGGCCGCGACGCTTCGGCGGCGTCTGGTCGCAGGCAGCCGCCGCGGTGCTGATCGCCATCGGCGGAATCGCGTATGGACGTTACTCGGCGGGTGGTCCGGTTTTGCCGGACTCAACGCCCCGCGCTGATGTCGCGGAGGTCGCGGGAACGGATTCGGTGGCGTTCTCGAGCGTCGAGCAGGCGCGCGCGGCGCAGGAACGGTATCAGACGCTCTATCAGAGCGCGGCGCTCTATCTGGCGGCGCACGACACGCTCGACCTTTCACCGACGACTCCGGCGGCAATTCGGCGTCAACTGGCGACGCTCGACGAGGTGCGCGCCACCGTTCGTCAGGCACTCACGGAGTCGCCGGCCGATCCGGTGATCAACGGCTTGTACCTAACGACGCTCGGTCAGCGGGAAGCGACGCTGCGATGGCTCAACGCCTCGCTCCCCGCGGGCGTGCGGCCGAACGTCTTCTGATGAATCGAATGCGGAGTAGTGTGGCGATGCGGCCTCGGTTGCGTTTTGGTGGTTTCGGCGTTTCGGTGTGCGTAGCGCTGTCGGCCTGGCCGGCGTCGCTGTACGCGCAGCCACCCGTGCAGGCGCGCGACAGCGATCGCGTCTATCGCGTTCAACTGCGACGTCCTGGTGACACCGTCTACGTCGATCAGCTGCGCGCGACGCGCCGGCAGCTCCGCGAGCGGCTCGATTCGCTTCAGCGCGAGTTCGAGGTTCTACGCTTCGACGCACCCGATCGAAGCGACTTGGTGCGCGAGCTGAGCGCGATCATCTCGTCGCTCGGAGACCTCGGTCAGCTCGAGCAGCATGCGCAGCTGCGGTTCAACGATCGGGCGGGCGAGGAAGAGCGCCAAGCGGGACGGGCAGCTCGGGCGTTCGCCCAGATCCAAAAGTCGTTGGCGGGACGGATACGAGTCCCCAATCAGACGCTGCAGCCTGGGTGGATCGGCATCAGCGCCGAGGCGCCGCATCAGCGCGTCGTTCGAAACGACAGCGCGTATATCCGGTACTTCAGCTACCCCGAGGTCATTTCCGTCGAGCCGAACTCGCCCGCCGAGCGCGTCGGGATCGCGCGGGGCGACCATCTCCTTGCGTACGACGGCGCCGATCTGCGTGATCGCGAGATCAACCTAACGAGGCTCCTCCAGCCGTCGCGTCACGTCAGCATCACGGTGCGCCGAGATGGCGAAGAGCGCGAATTCATTGTTGTGGTGGCGAAGGCGCCGCCGCAGGTCACGATGCGCCAGCAGCTCAGCTTTCGTGACCTGCTCTCCGATTCCGATTCGATGCCTGTCCGAGCGCGCCCGCCACGAGCGGCGCTGATCACGCCGGGCTCGGGACCGATCATGATCCTGGGTGGTATGGAACCGGGATATGTCCCGGTGCTCGGGGCGAAGCTCGTCGCCATCAATGACGAATCGTTCGGCCACATCTTCGGCGTCTCGAGCGGTGTGCTCGTCACCGAAGTGTTCGGCGACCCCGCGGAAGCGTCCGGGCTCAGGGGCGGTGACGTCATTCGTCGCGCGGACGGTCGAGACATCACCGACGTCGGGCAGCTACGGCGCATCGTTGCCTCCCACGACAGCGATCACGCTGTCGATCTCGAGATCGTGCGTCAGAAGAGGACGCGGTCGCTCACGCTTCGCTGGTAGCCATCGCCTGCTCGCGCGAAAGGAGCTTCTGGCCTTCCGGGATCAGCGATTTGTGAATCGACAACGCCGCGATGGCGCCGTCCGCCGCCGCCGCGATGGCAAGCTGCGGCCCCGGTACGATGTCGCCCGCGGCGTACACATTGTGCACCGACGTGTGATAGCGGCTGTCGATCAGGATGTGGCCGTCGGCATCGCGCTCGCAGCCGAGCTGCCGCGAAAGCCTCGTCCCCGCGTCATCGGCGGGAAACTGCCCGATCGCGAGGAAGATCTTGTCGGCATCGAGCAGCATTCCGTCGCGGAGCTCGAGACTGTGAATCGTGCGCCCGCCGGTGTCGTAGACGACGCGCAGGATCGCCTCGGTGAGCACGGGGATGTTGAGCGCGTCGAGCTTCTCGCAGTACTCGGGCACGTCGAGCCCCGCCGGCTCGCCGTTCGTGCAAATGATGATGTCGCGGGTCCAAGTCGTTAGGCTGAGCGCCATCGCAACCGCGCGACGTCCGCTCCCGATGACGACGACCTTCTTGCCGCGCGCCTCGTAGCCGTCGCAATCGGGACAGACATGCGCGTTGTGCCCGAAGGTGTGGGCGAATCCGGGAACGTCGGGCCAGACGTCGCGAATGCCGATCGCGAGCAGCAGCCGCCGTGCGCTCAGTGGTGCGCCCCTGGCAAGCGCGAGGGAAAACGCTCCCGCACTCTCCGTGTCCACCGCGACGACGATGTCGTCGACGAGCTCGACGCCGTAGTATCGACATTCCTCGCGTCCGAGCTCGCGCAATCTCGCCGGACGGATGCGCGGCAGCCCGAGAAGCCCATTTACGCCGCGCGTTTCCCAGTTACGTGGGTCGCCGCTGTCTACGAGGACGACGGAGTGGAGATACCGCGCGAGCCAGATAGCCGCGCTCAGTCCCGCGGGTCCGCCACCAACGATTGCAACGTCGAAGATGCGCTCCATGCGCCCAGCGCAGGCGCAAGTTCCGGGCTCGTCACCTCACGCGCCCCGGCGGCAGCGAATACAGGAGATGCAGCGTCTCCTTGTCCATTTCAGTGAGGTCGAGCTGCGTGTTCTCGGGATACATGATCGTCCCACGGTTCCGAGAATGCCCCAGACCGAGCGCGTGCCCGATCTCGTGCCGCAGGATCTCGCTGATCTCACCCGGCGGGAACGTGTCGCCGTCGCGGTCGTGCAGCGCGACGATGACTTCCGCGTGTGTCACCCACGCGTTCTGGTCCGCGAGTCGCCGGGTCTTGCCGATTCGCATTTCGTCGACGGGGAACTGGTCGATCCATCGCACCACGATGTCGGCGCCGGCCGAGTCGGACGGGAACACGAAGCGAAGCGGAATGCCGGCCGTTTGCCACTCGAGGAATACGTCGCGAGCCGACTGAACGTAGCCGACCCACCAATCGCGAACGTGCGCGTCGGACTGGATCCACACGCGAACGCCCTCGTCGCGATTGTCCGGCCAGCGATACAACATGGAGTCCTGCGAGGCGAGGAGATCGGCGATGTAGGTGTGCTGCGCGCCGTCGGCGATGCGCCGTCGAATGTCGGCGACGTTGCGCTCCGGTGCCCGCGTTCGCGAAGGCTGCACGGCACTGTGCACATCGACGGTCGTCGACATGAGCGGAGCGTCGCTCGCCTCGCTCGCGTCTGCCGCGGTCGCCTTGTCACCGAGGCCTCGACCGCGCGGCTTGCCAGCCTGCGCGATCTGGAACTCGTTGTGATGTGGCTCCATCGTCGATTTCACGCTCTCGAAGACGACGAACGTGATCAGCGCGCCAACGGCGCCGAGGAGCCAGAACTCGATACGCCGCATGGGCGACACGTCGAGGAACGACTGAACGCGCGGCGATTACCTCGCCGGGATCAGCGCACCGGGCCGGGCGGGAGGGAGTACAGCAAGCGCACCGTGGCTCGGTCGGCGGCGGAGAGATCTCGCACGCGAACCTTCGGCGCCATGATGCTCGTCGCGTCCTGGGTATGATCGAGACCGAGTAGATGGCCAATCTCGTGCAGCGCCATGGCGCGCATGGCCTCTTCGTCGAGCACTTCGCCCTGATGGTGATGGACGGCGAGAATGATGTTCGCGTCGGTGATGAGCCACTCGTCGTCGCGAGCCCATTTCGTACGTCCGCTGATTGGCTCGCTGAAGTGATCGATCCAGTTCACGTGCACTTCGGCATCGGCGGAGTCGTCGACAAAGACGAAACCGAGTGGGAGGCCGACCTCTTGCCATTCGTCGAACGCCTCGCGAACGCGATCGACGTAGCCCGGCACCCAGTTCTCGATCCCGGCAGTCGGCTGGATCCACACCGTGAGCGGACGATCGCCGCGGTCGGGCCAGCGGGCGAGCGACGAGTCGCGCTCCTGTAGAATCTCCCCGATGTAGGTACCCTGCTCATCCCGTCGGAGACGACGCCTGACGGCGGCGCGATCGGGCTCGTCGACATCGTTGGTCGCGGGAAGGAACAACGCGCGACCGACGCTGCCGGCGGCGCTCTGCTCGCGCGATCCCGCGAGCGCGTGCACGACGGCAACCTCCGGAGAGCTCGTCTGCTTGACGGCGCCTAACGCGGCGACGCCGATGACGAGATACAGAGCGGTGAAAGACGCTCGCTGTGCACTCTTCATACAGATTGGCGAACGCCCATCGGGCGCGGTCGGGGGGTTAGGAAGGAATCGACGACAGAGAAGAACACGTCTGGCGCCTCCCCAAACGGCATGTGTCCTGAGTGAGGCACCAACTCGCGTTGTGCTCGAGGCAACCGCGCCACCAGCTCCGTCGAGACGGCAACCGGAAGCGCGTCTTGCTCGCCGTGTATGACGAGCGTCGGCACCGAAAGGGCACGCAATCGGGTGCGCCAATCGCGTCCGTCACGACGGAGGCGATCCAGAATGCCCGGTCCGGACGCCCTCCTCACTTTGGGAGGCGCGAAAGAGAGCGCGAGCCCAGAGTCGGAGAACGACGCCGGGCACACGGCGATATTCCCGCCCCAGGAATGGCCGAGCGGGTCCCACTGCGGCTGAGCTCGTGGGACCGAGCGACGAAAGGCTACGAGGCGTTCCCTGGCGGAAGGCAAATGACGCGGAGGGCGCGTTCAACAGCGCGTGTGGGGGAATGGACAACCGATCGACACGGCGGGGTGAGAGTGCCCGCGTGTCGGGGAGGGGTCTTTCGGCGATTTATTACCCCGCGGACCAGAAAAAGGTAAGAGGAACCGGTCACATTCTTTCCCGATTCCCTGACCTCCGCTCGATCGATTTGGACCCCGACCGTCACCAGCTGCCTAACGCGAGGCGCTTCTCCGCGTGAACACGTCCTCGCCGAAAGGGCGCAGTCCGGAGGCGCCGGCGTAACCGAGGTACGGGAGCCCGAAGATGTCTTCGACGGTGCGCAACAACGAGTAGTGGTTGTAGGGCACGTCGGAGATGGTGCCCGGCGCGATAAATGGCGAGAGCGCGACGGCGCCGATACGTCCTCCGCCGGGGCCATTCCAACCGGGCTGCTTCGTGTTGGGACCCGTCGGCTCCTTGCAACACGCGGTCATGTCGAGGTCAATGGCTTCGTCGAATGTCACGACGAGAAGGCCGTTGGACCGAAACGCCGGTGAGCCTGTGATGATCGGCACCCAGTGGCGGAGGAATGCGTCCGCGGAGACGAGTCCGCCCGGTTCATGACTCACGCAGGGTCGGTCGTGGCCGTCGTGACAGAGGTTCGGGGAGATGAACACGTAGTTAGGCGTTCGCGCCGCCGATTGAAGATCGGCCTCCAGCTCCGTGAGCGGCACCACGTTCGCCCCGCAGGACGCGGAATCGATGATCGCGTGGAAGTAGACGAAGGGGTTGTGCTTCGCGGCGTATTGGTCGGTCGGCGTCGCGCGTTCCGTGACATCGACCTGGCCGATTGCGGCGTGACCGCAGCGGCTCGACTCGCGCTCGGGATTCTTTCCCATGTCCTCCATGTAGGCTCTCCACGCGCGATTTGTCGCCGAGAGCTGATTGGCGATCGTTTGCACGTGCGCGGGATAGACGCAGCCGTTGCCGATCGGCTGGCCGTCGGGCGCGGTGCCTGTCTCGACGAAGTCGTCGAAGTGCGGGCAATCGGATTGGGTCTGGATCGTCGGCGCGATGCCGCTGATCATCGCGATGTAATTGTCGAGACTGAAGTGACCGATGCCGTAGTACTGCCGCAGCAGCGCACCCGCTTTGGCCATCGTATCGGCGAGATATGGCGCGTCCGTTCCCGGTCGGAACGTGGTGTCGTAGCCTTTGTTTTCGAGCACGATGATGAAAACATGCTCGATTGCGGCCGGTCGTCTCGTTCGCAAGCTCGCGCAGCTTGCGATGAGGCAGGCCGCCGCCACAAGCGTGGCGGCGGAAAGCAGAGAGCGCGTGGGGGTCGGCATGAACTCATGCTAACTCCAACCCGCCGCGGTTGCTACGATATCCGCGATGTCGTTGCGCTGCGAATCGCCAGTGCCCTCGAGGCGGAGCTTCAGGCCGTCGTCCCGAGGCTCGACGAGCTCGAACGTGGGATCAGGCTTCGCACAACGAACCAGACATTCGCTGGCCGCTCGGCGAGACGCCGTACGTACCAGGGGAACCAGTGCGACCCGTAGCTGATGAGCACACGCACCGAAACGCCGCCGGCGGCGAGCGCTCGCTGCGCTGACGCTTCGATGCCGTACAGCATGTGGACCTCCCAGGCGTTGCTCGGAAGCGATCGAGAAGCAGCGTGCGCGCGAACGCGCTCGAGAAGCCCGAGGTCGTGCGTACCGAATACCTGACGTTGGTTCGTTGCTGCCGAGTCGAGCATGCTGCGCGCTAGCGTCAGATACGCCGCGTCCGTATCGGCCTTCCGCGGAAAGGCGACGTCGGGCGGCTCACGATAGGCGCCCTTCACGAGCCGAATCGACGCGCCCGCGGCGAGCAGGGACTCCAGATCCGCGGGAGTCCGGCGCAGGTACGCCTGCAAGCAGACGCCGACCCCGCGGTGCTCCGCGAGGACGGCGCGATACAGATCCAACGTCGCGTCGACGTACTGAGACTCTTCCATGTCGACCCAGAGCATCGTGCCCGTCGCGGCGGCGTGAACGGCGAGCGCGCGCACCGAGTCGAGGCACAACGCTCGGTCGACATCCAGTCCGAGATGCGTGAGCTTGACCGATATGTGCGTTGGTAAGCGGCGCGCGGCGATCGCGTCGAGGACGTCGACGTAGTGGCGGCGCACTCCTTCTGCTTCGGCGCGTGTGCTGACGCGCTCACCGAGCGCCGTGACGACGGTGCCGAGCCCGGAGGAGCCGAAGGTGGCGGCCGCATCGAGCGCGGAACCGAGATCTTCACCGGGCATGAAGCGCCGCACGGCGCGGCGCGCGAATGACCGCCGGCGGAATTGCTCAGCGAGCCAGGTGCTGCGCGAAGCGCGCAGCAAAAGAGTGCGGGCTATTGACATGCTTCAGTGTGGGGCCTTGGGCGGCGCGTCGTCCAGGGCCCCACACCCGCCATCAGGCTCGATCGTCAGAAGGCGCCGACCCCGTTAGGCGTTCCATTTCCCGTCGGGCCGTCGAAGCCGAAGATGCCCATGCACAGGTACGTGCCGCAGCCCCCGTTCGAGCCGGAGGTGATGTCGAAGACCGACGCGAGGTGTGAATAGGAGAACGATCCGCCCGTGATCGCCTTCGCGTTGCCGGCCAAGGCGTAGACTCCAGCGATCACCGGAGCCGCGACGCTCGTGCCTCCGAAGACCAACCAGCCGGCGGGACGGACGCGATACGTGTCGTAGACCGCCACGCCCGTGTTCGGATCGGCAACGGCAGCGACGTCGGCGACGGTGCGCCGCGCGCAGCCGGCGTCGGTTTGCCAACTGGGTTTCGAGACGAACGAGCTGCAACCACTGCCCGCGCCCGCCCACACGGTTTCGTCAAAGCCACGCAGGTTCGCGCTTCGCGAGAGAGTCGTTCCGCCGACCGCCGTCACGTATTGCGATGACGCTGGGAACTCTGTGCCGAAGCCGTTGTCGCCGGAGCTGACGGTGATCGCGATGCCCGGGTGATTGAAATGCTGTTGAGCGCTCACTTCACCCGAGTATTCGCCGCCTCCGTACGAGTTCGAGATTTCTGTCGCACCGAGCGCCGCGGCTCGGTCGACTGCTGCGGCGAGGTTCGCAAAAGAGTTCGACTTGGCTTCGACGAGCAGGATCTTGCAGTTCGGGCAAATGGCGCTCGCCATATCAAGATCGAGTGAGATCTCTTCCGCCCAACCGGCGTTCGCGCGCGGGTAGTGCTTGCCACCGCTTTGGTCGACCTTGCGGAAGCAGCCGTTGGCCGTGGTGCAGGCACTCAATCCGAATTGGCTGCGATACACCGCCAGATCGCTCTCGGCGTTCGGGTCATCGTATGCATCGACGATAGCGATCGTCTGGCCGACGCCACCGCCGCTGCTCGCGGAGCCGAGGCCGTACGCGGCGCGCAGGTCTGCCGGCCCGTATCCACTCGGACCGCTCGTCGCCAATGGCTGCGCGGCGTCGTCGACCCGGATGTAGGCGTGGCAGCGCGCCTCGCCGACAGCAGCAGTAGGGCAGACTCTCGCGTGCGCAAAGCGTCTCGCCCCGCCAAGCCCGCCGTTTCCGGCGCGTGATGCGTCCGGACTAGTGATGACGCCGAGCTGCCGAGAGTTGTTGTCCGACGAGCACGCACCGACCGCGGTGAGCGCGCCGAGGATGAGCAACGACCGAGCGCGAAGGGACATGGCGATTCTCCGGGGCTAACGGACCCGCCCAGTCGAGAGGCCGAGCGGAGTGAGGTACGCAGCGGCGTCGCGGTGATGCACACTGGCTCATCAGAGCCACAAACCGGCGCGCGACGTTAGCAATCGAAGAAGCCGTTTTCAAGAGTAGCGTCACCGATGTGCTCGGTCTGTCAAAAAACAAGAACCCACTGCACGCGTAGCGCGAGCAGTGGGGACCGTGTGGTTCGATGCCCGACTTTGCGAGGCTCAGAAACGTTAGCGCCAGTGTCCTTCGATGAAGTACCAGCCGTGGCGATCGTGCTCCCAGCGCCCGGGCACCCACGCACGATAGCCGCGCTCGGGGATGATCCAGTGGCCGGGAATCCACTCGTAGTCGTTCCGACGCCACGCCCAGTGACCCTTCACCCAGACGTACCCGGTGCCCGGCGTCACCGGGATCACCTCCACGCGCTCGGCGGGTGGTTCGCGCACGGCATACACGACGCCGGTTCTCGGGCGTGGATTCGAAGCGCACGCGCCGACCGAGCCGACTGCGACAATGCCGACTACCAATCTGACCAATAAGAGTCTTCTCATTTTCCCTCCTCTCGAGGAATGCGTGCTCTCGTGGGACGCTTTCCGAGGGAGGTCGTTAGGAGACGCAACGACGCGTGAGTTACCTCACACGCCAGACGTCGGCGACGCGAGCTGCACTCTGACGTCACGGCGCGAATGCACGCCGAGCTTCGCGAAGATGTTCTCCGTGTGATGTCGCACCGTGTGCGGACTCATGGCAAGCTGCTCGGCGATCTCTCGGTTCGTGGCCCGCCGCGCGAGGAGCCGGGCGACCTGCGCCTCGCGTCGCGTTAGGCCGAGGGTGGCGAGGCTCGGCGCTGGCGCCATCTCTCGGTCTTGGGAGAGGCGCATGGTGACTCCGGCTTTGAGCGCCGGGAGCAGGAGCTTGAGCAAATTCTCAGCTGCTCCTCTCGCGCTCGAGCGCCGCGAGCGCACGGACGTCTCCACGTTGCTATACGAGACGCACAGCGCGACGTGTCCGCCGGCGACGGACCAGTCGATGTTCTCGCTGTCGTGGATGCGACCCGGGGTGAGGACCTCACCGAGGAAGGACGAGCTGCGCAACGCCGCCGGTCGGCCCGCGGCCGCTCTCCAGAACGCACGCAGCCTGCTCCACACCTCGGTACGCGAGCGCAGTCGCTCGCGCTCCGCCTCTTGCAGCCACGGATCCGTCGGCAGGTCTGGCAGCCGCCCGAAAAGCGTCTGAATAGCGCGCTGCGGCTGCGCCTCCACGTTCGTCGAGTGGACGTGCATCGGCATCCCGGCGCGAGGGATTCCGAATACGACATGATCTCCGTCGAGCAGCTCCCCGACCGACGCCTCGACCGCAAGCCGCCAGTCGTCGCAGCGCTCGTGGACCAGCGGCGAGAGGATCGTCGCGAGCGCGTGCTCGAGCCTTGTGAGATCTACCTGCCGAAGCGCGAGGTCCATGGTAGTGCGACCCTCCACATTCGGGAGATCCGTGCCGTGGGAATATGGCGTGGTCGCTGCCACCACGCATCGGATGATTCATCCGATCCGCGCCGAGCGTAAACCGTTCACCATACGGCTGCCCAATGCGGCACTTGCCGCGCGCGTCCACAACATCACGAGTAGCAAAGGTGAATCATGATCAGCCGCCGCTCGCGGGACCGCTACCGCCATTTCCCGATCGTTTTGCTCCTCTCGCTGGCGTGCAGCGACAGCGACGTGGTCGCCGCTACGGCGGGAGGATCGCTCTCAGCCTCCAGTACTCCCAACGCCGATCTGCCGCTGCCATCGCTGACATCGGAGACCGTCACCGGTGGCGGAGGATTGCGTCTCACTGTCTACGAAGGTGGGAACGCACGCGGACCATCGATCGTGTTCATCCACGGCTTCACCGGGAGCTACCTCTCGTGGGAGCGCCAATTCACTGGTTCGCTGGCCACGGATTTTCGCCTCGTGGCGTACGATCTCCGTGGACATGGCGCATCCGACAAGCCGTTGGAACCGGATAAGTACACCGATGGGACGTTGTGGGCGGATGACCTCGACGCGGTGATCCGAGGCAAGCACCTCGAGCGCCCCGTACTGGTTGGCTGGTCGTACGGCGGGTTTGTCATCGCGGACTACATACGCCAATACGGCGACGGAGCGATCGGCGGAGTGGTGTTCCTTGGCGCGATCACGAAGAACGGCACGGCGGAGGCGGCCGGCTACCTCACCGACGAAGTTCTGGCGCTGTTCGGAGACGTGCTTTCGTCGGACGTGCAGAAGAGCATCGATGGAACCCGCTCGCTCACTCGGATGTTCGCGAGCCCGCTTCGCGGCACCCTATGGGAGCGATCGTACGGGAGCGCGATGATGGTGCCACCGGCTGCGCGGGCTGCGATGTTCGACCGTGTGCTCGACAACGACGACGTGCTTGCCCGCATCCATGTGCCCACGATCGTCATTCAGGGCGCTGCCGATCGTCTCGTCCGTGTGAGTGCAGCCACCCACATCGCCGCGACCGTACCGGGCGCGAAGCTCGTCGTGTACGACGGCGTGGGACACGCTGTTCAGTTCGATGCTTCCCAGCGGTTTGGGCGCGATCTGGCGGAGTTCGTCCACGCTGCGCGTCGCAATCAGCAGCGGTGATTCGGGTGAACGCTTCGCCGGTTCACGGCCTCAGCAATCCAGATGCGCCTTCAATCGGCTGGCGGCGATGAATCCCAGGCTACCGCGGTCTCATCATGCGAGCCATCGTTCGCCACTCGTCGATCGTTGTCACGGCAATGTTGGGATCATCGGGGAATTTCGGGAAAAGGTCTCGAGCGGTGATCCGTGTCCCAGGAATTCCGGACTCTCGAGGTGCCGCGGGCTTGGAGAGCTGTGGGGACGCGAATGGCGCGAATTCCACTCGACGCGTCATCGATTTGCGTCAGGCGTGATCAGTTGCGCGCGAGTGCGGGCGAGGCGACTCGGCGAACCGATCCCGAGCCGGGGGCATTCATCAGATCTTGCGCATGTTGCCCAGGACCACGGCGGCGTTGCGCTTCAATCCTCTCAGCTTCGCCCGTTTCATCGGCGAGCCCTTGAACGCCGTTCGAAAATCCTCATCGCCCATCGCGAGGATCTCGCGCGCTAGCGTCCGCGCATCCTTCCCGGCGATCACCGCGCGCGGCCGAAACGCATCCTCACGCAGGGGCAGCGCGAACTTCTCGTTCCACGGGCACACCTCCTGACAGATGTCGCACCCATAGAGCAGCTCGCCGATCGGCTCGCGCAGCTCGGCGGGGATCTCGCCTTTGAGCTCGATCGTGAGGTACGAGATGCAGCGCGTCGCGTCGAGGACGAGCGGGGCGACGAGCGCGTCGGTGGGACAGGCGTCGAGGCATCGTGTGCAGCTTCCGCAGCGCTCGGCCTCGAAGGGCGCGTCGGGCGCGAGCGCGACCTCCACGAGCAGCACACCGAGAAAGAAGAACGAGCCTAACGACGGATTGATGAGATTCGTATTCTTGCCGAACCAGCCAAGGCCGGCACGGCGGGCGAGGTCGCGCTCGAGCACCGGCCCGGTGTCGACGTAGGCCTTGCCGGGCACCGGGCGGCCGACCTCGGCGTCGAGCCACCGGTGCAGGGCGGTCAGCCGGTCGAGCAGGACATCGTGATAATCGTCGCCGCGCGCATAACGAGCCACCGGTCCGGCAGGCTCCCGGCCGCCGTAGTTCATCGCGACGACGATCGCCGACAGGGCGCCGGGAACGGGGAGCCGCGAGTCGCGGCGCTTGTCGCGGCCGCGCGCGAGATACGCCATCGTGCCGGCGTAGCCGCGCGCGAGCCAGGCGTCGAACGCGTCCGCGCTCTCGGCGGGTCCGAGGACGCAAATGCCGGCGAGATCGAAACCAAGGCCGAACGCCTGTGCCTTGATCCGCGCTTCGAGCGAAGCGGGCGCGGGCGTACTCATTCGCGCACGGCCCAGCGTGCATAACGAGCGACGTCGTCCGCCGAGGGCACGGCATCGGGATCACCGTAGGCCGTGAGCATGCGCCAGCGGAGATAATCGCGGTCGGGGATCGGAAGAAAGGGTGGGCGACGATACCACAGTCGGCGGCGAAATCGCCAGCCGACGCGCAGCAACGCCGCGGCGAGGCGTGGGTCTCGCACCGCGCGAAGGACGAGGCTGATGGTCAATCGCGGCCACGACATCGTGCACGAAACTAGCGCGTCAGGCCGCCCTCGTCTTGCGTGTGATGCGTTTCACGAACGACGTGCCGTCGACTCCCGCCGGCGCGTCGACGCCGAGGGCGGCGAGGGCGCTCGGCATCACGTCCACCGTGCGCCGCGGCGCGCGCGCGGGCGGGCGATTCACGATGAGCGGCACCAGCATGTGCTCCCGATGCAGCGCCCCGTGCGAGCTGACGTGCGGGATCGGCTCGTAGCGGGCGCGGAAATCCCATTCCCGGGCCGCCGAAAGAATGACGTCGCCCGCGCGCGGGGCTCGCGCGATCGTCGCGATCTGCACGATCCCATCCGGATAGTCGGTGTCGAGCGTGGCCTCGTACGCGCCACGCGCGTCGAGGTGGCGCAGATCCATGCCGACCCCGAGGGGATCGCCGCTCTGCCGTCGATAGCTGAAGCGGTCGCTCCTGGCGGAGACGATGGCCGAGCCGCGGTCGCGCGAACGGATCTCGCAGCTGCGGCCTTCGTTAGGCAGGAGCAGGAGATCGACCGATGGACGCTCGAGGAGCGCGCGCGCAAGGGGTTCCCAGCGCCGCCGCAAGGTGCTCCACAGCGGCCGACACCGGCGCTCGAGCTCCACGTACACGTGGGCCATCGCGTTCCCGCTCACCATCACCGCCGCCTGCGGCGCGAAGGTGAGGATCCACGGGTGGGCCATGACGCGCAGACCCAGCGCGGCAATCCCGCGCTCGAGATCGTCGTGGGCGCGCACCGGCGAGTGACCGTGGTCGCTGGTGATCCAGACGTGCGTGTCGTCCCAGTAGCCGAGGCGCTCGGCGTCGTCGCGAAGGCGCGCCACGAGCTCGTCGACGATGCCGATCGCGTCGCCAACGATCGGGGCCTCGTGCCCCTGCGCGTGGGAGGTCTTGTCGATGCCGGTGAGCGCGGCGAACACGAAATCGGGACGCTCGTCGCGGACGCGCCTAACGACGTCGTCGACCACATCACGGTCGATATCGAGCCAGCCGCGGACGTTCCCGCTGAAATGCGTGCGGGCGACGCGCGCCGCCGTGCGCAGCGCGCGCAGACTGTGGACGCCATAGGTGGTGACGCGCGACCGCGGCGCGAGCCCGCGGCTGATTACGCTCAGCGCCCCGACGCTCCGCTCCGACAACTCGAAGACCGTCGGCGCCGTTGGGTCGATGTCATCGTCGACGCGACGCATTTGGTGGCCGACGTAACTCCGCGAGAACGTCGGGAACGAACATGTCGCGCGACTGCGATCGAACCAGC
The DNA here is from genome assembly GCA_036557635.1 of Gemmatimonadaceae bacterium. Taxonomy (GTDB): domain Bacteria; phylum Gemmatimonadota; class Gemmatimonadetes; order Gemmatimonadales; family Gemmatimonadaceae; genus AG2. The sequence goes on along the minus strand of DATBHD010000199.1, from coordinate 2,782 downwards.
GCAGTCCCGGAAGCCCGACGGACCCGGGATATCGACCCATGAGAAAGGGCGCGTAGGCAGGCCCCGTCACGCTCGGAAAGCAGGACGCGATCGTAAAGAACGCCCCGTCGTCGCGGAGCCGCGAAATGGCGGGCGCGGTCGGAGCGCGATGCGGCGCGTGCTCGAGCGCGGCACTCAGCGTGTCGGGGCGAACGCCGTCGGCGATGATGATGATGACAGGCACGTCGTTTCATTCGAGAAAGTCAGATTGCTTCCGTCGAGCCGACGAGGCAGCTACGCAAGGTGCGAACCGACGCGATTTTGGCGCTCGCCGATTGCTAGCGAATGCCCCCCCGAGCCCGATAGACTTGTCGGGCAGCGGTACACGCACGCGCGGACCGTTGCAGCGCTCGCCTTGTCACATCGCATTTGAATGCCATCCAGAAACAAGAGTAATGGGGGCGGGACGCGGGGCAGGGGCACGAAGTCCCGTCGCAACGCTGCGGAGGTCAAGCCGGCATTGTCGGCGCGCGTGGTCGAGGAACGCATCGCGAGCGAGGACGTCGCTCCCGGCGACCGTCGCCGATCGCCGCGCCAGAGCGGCCGGCGCTCGCCGCGGACCGCGACGGGCAAGCGATCGGATCCGCAACTACTCGCCGAGGCAGCGCTCGAGGCGCAGGAGTATCTGCGCGAGCGCACCGAGGCCGGTCACCGTGCCGCGGGGCGCACGCCACCATCGGAGCGAACCGGTGCGCGCGCATCGGGCGCGACGCGCATCATCGATGATTCGATTCGCAGCTTCGTCGGGCCCGTCACCGAGGACGAGAAGCTGCTGCAGGCGCCGAAGGAAGTGGCGGACTTCACGCGAACGGATCCGTGGCGCGTGCTGCGCATCATGGGCGAGTTCATCGAGGGGTTCGACAACCTCGCCACGGTGACGAAGGGTGTGACGATCTTTGGATCGGCGCGCACGCACCCCGACGATCCACAGTATCAGGCCGCGGAAGAGACGGCGCGGCTCCTGGCGGAGGCGGGCTTCGCGATCATCACCGGCGCCGGGCCGGGGATCATGGAGGCGGCGAACAAGGGCGCGCGCATCGCCGGCGGGCGCTCGATCGGCTGCAACATCGAGCTGCCCTTCGAGCAGGGCGCGAATCCGTACGTCGATACGCTGATCAACTTCCGCTACTTCTTCGTGCGGAAGACGATGTTCATCAAATACTCAAATGCGTTCATCATCTTCCCCGGCGGCTTCGGGACGCTCGACGAGGCATTCGAGGCGGTGACCCTGATCCAGACGGGAAAGATCTATCAGTTCCCGGTGATCATGTTCGGACGGCACTACTGGGCCGGCCTCATTCGCTGGCTGCAGTCGCGCGTGCTCGGCGAGCGGAAGATCTCGCCCGGGGATCTCAATCTGATTCTCCTCACCGACGATCCGCAGGAAGCGTGTTCGGCGGTGATCGAGGCGTACGAATCGCAACAGCGGGCGATTCAGCCGCGGCAGGCGGCGAGCCGAGCGGCGCGGAACGCCTGAGCCGAGTTGAGCAAGCTTTAATCGCGAGCGAGTCATGGCGAGGAAGAAGGACACGGCTTCGGCGAAGGGGAACGGGCGAGACCGTGGCGGCTTCAAGGCGTCGCGGCATGGAATGAAAAAGGCGCGCGCGTCGGCCGCCGGCCCGAAAGCGGCCCAGAAGCGCGCCGCCGAGGCGCGCGAGCGCTCGGGCGAACGGCACACGGCGCACGAGACCAGTCGATTCCTGCGCGGCGATCGCATCGATCCACGCCGCATCGATGGCAGCGAGCGCGTCGCCGATCTGATCGACGGAACCTTCCTCGCCTACAACGCCGCCCGGCTGCGGGAAGGGTGTCAACTCTTCACCCAGAAGATGCTCGACTCCGATGTGACGGTGGGAATGACGCTCACTGGAGCCCTGACACCCGCCGGCCTGGGCATGGCGGCGCTCATCCCACTCATCGAGAGTGGCTTCGTCGACTGGATCATCTCGACCGGCGCGAATCTCTATCACGACACGCACTTCGGGCTCGGACTCGCGATGCATCGCGGCAACGCCCAGGAGTCCGACGTGGTGCTCCGCGAGGAGGGCGTCGTCCGCATCTACGACATCTTCTTCGACTACGACGTGCTGCTCTCCACGGACGCGTTCTTCCGGCGCGTCATTCAGGCGAAGGAATTCCAGAAGCCGATGTCGAGCGCCGAGTTCCACTGGCTGTGCGGCAAGTACATTCGCGAGCGCGAGAAGACGTTAGGCGCCGGGAGGAAGTCGCTGCTCGGGGTCGCCTACGAATGCGGCGTGCCGATCTACACGAGCTCTCCAGGTGATTCCTCGATCGGCATGAACGTGGCCGCGCTCGCGCTCGACGGGAGCAAGTGCCTGATCGATCCGAACCAGGACGTGAACGAGACCGCCTCCATCGTGCTCGCCGCGAAGCGCGGCGGCGGCAGGTCGGCGGTGCTGATCTGCGGTGGTGGCAGCCCGAAAAACTTCGCGCTGCAGACCGAGCCGCAGATTCAGGAAGTGCTCGGCATCGACGAGAAGGGGCACGACTTCTTTCTGCAGATCACCGACGCGCGTCCGGACACCGGCGGTCTCTCCGGCGCGACGCCGGCCGAGGCGGTGAGCTGGGGAAAGATCGATCCCTATCGTCTGCCTGACGCGGTGGTGTGCTACCTCGACTCGACGGTCGCGCTTCCGCTGCTCACGGCCTACGCGCATGCGCGTCACGCCCGTCGCCCGCTCAAGCGCTTGTACGAGAAGCGCGAATCCTTGATGAAGCGACT
>DATBHD010000198.1:0-52736 GCA_036557635.1 Gemmatimonadaceae bacterium | reverse complement strand
CGCGGCGCACCTTGCTGAATCCGGCCTCGTGGAGAATGCCGGCAAGACGGGCTTCGCCCGCCTGCGCGCCAAGTGCCGTGCCGACGTCCTGCGAGAGAGAATTCGGCGTGCAGAGGAACGTCGACGCGGAATAATAGAGCCTGCCCGATGATGATTGCCGACGCTCCGTGTCCACGTGTTGGTGCGCTTAGCAAGCTCGGCGGCGGTGAGGGGGCCGGCGTTCGTTCGCCATCGCGTCGAAATAGACCGAGTCGATAGCCCGTGAGAGTGAGGGCACCAGCCGCCGCGGCGGCCATGTCGCCCACGGCTCGGTGTAGGAAGTCTCGAGCCGGCCTTCATCGATGGGCGTGCGTTTCTCCTGTGTCGCGGTGGCAGTCATGATGGTCTCTCCGTGAAGCAAGTACTCGCAGCATCGCCAGCTGCACAGCGAACGTGCAATGATCGATGCACCTGGAGTGTTGACCAATGCGCCACGTCTTTCTTACTTGCGAAGGTCAAACGCCGGCGGAGTGGCGCCGCGCTCAACTCAGCGCATGAGATTCACGGTCCAGCGATGATCTCGAGGCCAGCGACGTTTCAGCGCCCTCTCCGGCACGACCGCGGCACGCGACCGCGCTCGATCGTGCTCGGCGCACTCGCCGTGGTGATTCTGTTCGTTCTCGTGCTGCCGTCGCTCGCGCATTTTGCGACCGAGTGGCTGTGGTACGACGATATTCACTTCGAGTCGGTCTTTCGCACGTCCCTGATTGCGCGCTCGCTGTTGTTCGTTGGCACCGCGCTCGTCGCCTTTGTCTTCGTCTACGGCAACGTGCGATGGGCGCGACGCGGCGCCGCCGGCATCCCGGTTCTGTTCCTGAGCGAGGGCCGGAGTGTGAGCGTGGACGTGTCGCGCTTCATCTCCATGCTGCTCGTCGTCGGAGCGGCAGTCGTCGCCTTCGTGACCGCGTTGGTCGTCGCGGCACAATGGATGTCGGCGCTCATGCTCCTGCACGCCGCACGGGTCGGCGAGGTGGACCCGCTCTTTGGCCGAGACATCGGATTCTATCTCTTTCGCTTGCCCGCGCTCGACAGCGCGCTGGCCGTCATCGTCGCGTTGACGCTCGTGGCGCTCGTCGGTGGCGTGGCCGCTCACGTCACGCGCGGCGCGATCGTGGTCGGGCCGCGAAGCATCACGATCGACCGCCGGGCCTCGCGGCATCTCGGCGTGCTGTTGGCGCTGCTCTTTCTACTGTTCAGCGTCCAGTTGTGGTTCGTCGACTCCGCGTCGCTGCTCTATTCGACATCCGGGCGGTTCGTCGGCGCGAGCTACGCGGACGTGCACGTGCTGCTCGCCGGCCTTCGACTCTCGGCCGCCGCCGGGATCCTGGCGGCGGCGATGGTGATTTACGGCGCGCTGCGCGGGAAGCTCGCCTGGTTTGCGCTCATCGCGGTGGTCGGCTACGCCGCCGTCGGCATCATCGGGCGGGGATTGGCGCCAGCAGCCGAACAGAAGTTCGTGGTCGCACCTAACGAGTTGGCGCGCGAACGGCCGTATCTGCAACGGCACATCGCCGCGACGCGCCGAGCATGGCGGCTCGACAGCGTCACGACGCGCGATCTCGAGGGCGACGTGCAGCTCTCGATGGCCGACATTCGCGCCAACGGACCGACGATCGACAACGTGCGCCTCTGGGAGCGTGACCTGCTCAAGCAGACTCTCGGACAGCTCCAGGAGATTCGAACGTATTACGACTTTCCGTCGGTCAACGACGACCGCTACGTGATCGACGGCCGATATCGGCAGGTCCACCTTGCGGCGCGCGAGCTCAACTCGGCGTCGCTCCCGACGCGCAATTTCATCAACGAGCGACTGACGTTCACACACGGAATGGGTGTCGCGATGGCGCCCGTGAACCAGGTCACCGCCGAAGGGCTGCCGGTGTTGTTCATCAAGGACCTGCCGCCCGTCTCGACGATCTCGCTGAAGGTCACTCGGCCGCAGATCTACTTCGGACAGCTCACCAACAGCTACGTCTTCGTCGGCACCGGCCAGAAGGAGTTCGATTCTCCGGCGGAGAATCAAGACATCTACACGAGCTACCACGGCCGCGACGGTGTCCCGATCGGGTCCGTGCTGCGGCGCGCTCTGTTTGCATGGGAGCTCGGGTCGACGGACATCCTGTTGTCATCGTACTTCACGCCGGACACGCGCATCCTGTATCGCCGGAACATCGTCGAGCGAGCGCAAGCGGCGTTGCCGTTCCTGCGGCTCGACTCCGAACCGTATCTCGTCGTCACCGACTCGGGCACGCTGAAGTGGATTCTCGACGCGTATAGCTCGAGTACGAGGTGGCCGTACTCGCAGGCGGTGCAGGATGGCACGAACTACATGCGTAACAGCGTGAAGGTCGTGATCGACGCATACGACGGAACCGTGGACGCCTACCTCGCCGATCCGGAGGATCCGATCGTGCGCACGTACGCGGCAATCTTCGGGGCGATCTTCAAGCCGCTGAGCGCCATGCCCGCCGACCTGCGCGCGCATCTCCGCTATCCCGGCGATCTGTTTCGTCTGCAGACCGAACTCTACGCTACCTATCACATGGTTGCACCGGAGGCGTTTTACCATCGCGAGGATCAGTGGCAGTATCCCGGGGTGGAGCGCGGAACGCCTAACGTGAATCCTTTCATGCGCCACATCATCCTGCGTCTGCCCGGGGAGGCGCGGCCGGAATTCATCTACATGACGCCATTCACGCCGCGCGGCAAGGACAATCTCGCGGCCTGGATGGCCGCGCGCATGGACGGCTCGAACTACGGGAAGCTCGTCGCGTATCAGTTCCCGAAGCAAAGCCTCGTCTATGGCCCCAAGCAGATCGCGAACCGCATCAACCAGGACACCGACATCTCGCAGCAGCTCACGTTGTGGGACCAGCGGGGCTCGAGCGTGATCCGCGGCGAGCTGCTCGTGATCCCGATCAAGGAATCGCTGATCTACGTGCAGCCACTGTATCTGCGCGCCGAGGGGGGAACGATCCCCGAGCTGAAACGCGTCATCGTCGCGCACGAGAATCGTGTTGCCATGGCCGAGACGCTGGACGCCGCCCTCGCGACGCTGTTCGGTGGCGCGGCGACGCCCGCGGCGACGGTATCCGTCGATTCCGCCGCAGCGGCCCATCCGCCTAACGTGACAGCCGACAACACGGCGGAGTTGGTTCGCGAAGCGCGGCAGCACTACGACCGCGCGATCGCGGCTCAGCGCGCGGGCGACTGGGCCACCTACGGGCGCGAGATCGAGCAGCTCGGCCGAGTGCTCGGGCAACTGCGCCCGCGACAGCCGTAGCGGCCGCCGTGATAGTGTCCCCCATCGGCGGCTGCTACGGCGGGACGGGTGAGAGCGGTCGGATCGCTAGCGATCCACGTGCAGCACGGCCATCATTCCCGACCCGAGGTGCTCGGCGATGTGGCAGTGCAACATCCAATCGCCAGGGTTCGACGCGTCGATGAGCAGGTCCACCGTCGAGCCCACCGGAATCAGCGCGGTGTCCTTCCACACCAGGTTTCGTGTCGGAATTCCGTCTCGAGCGATGACGAGCATGCGCTGTCCGTGCAGGTGAATCGGGTGCTGCATCGGATGAAATGACCTCGGGTCGTTGAAGATCCGCAACTTGACGACCGATCCGCGCGCGACATGCCAGTCGATGTCCATGTTCTCTTTGCCGGTCGCGTCGTCGCGCAGAATCCAGCGCACCTGTTTGCTCGTCGACAGCCAGTTCATGTCCGGCATTCCGTCGATCCATTCCACTGGAGCGTAGTACGCCGTGTCGATCGTCATGAACTGCACCGTGGCGAGTGGCAGCCCGGTAGTTTGCACCGTGAGCGTGAGCTGCTTGTCCGGCGGCTTGTCGAAGTACTTCCGGTAGCGGTCGATCTCACTCGTGACGGCGCTGTTCGCGCGCAGCGTCGCGAAGGCGCGCCGGTAGTCGGGCTTCGCCGGCGCGGCGTCGACGGTTACGAAACCCAACGTGTCGAGCTCGACCTCGAACTCCCCCTTGTAGTGGTTGATCGCCTGGACCGCGTTCACGATCGCGAAGCGGCCGGGGCGCGCGAAGCGCACGTCGACCACATATCGCTCGGCCGGCGCGAGCACGATGCTGGGGACGAGCTCCTCGCGCTCGAATCGGCTCTGGTCGGACGCGACCACTTTCATCGACGCGCCGCCGAACGAGAGGTTGTACGTCCGCGAGCTCGCCGCATTGGTGAGATAGAATCGGGCGACCTCTCCCTTGCGCACGTGGAGCGTGTAGCCCGGCTCGCCGTTCACGAGCAGCACGTTGCCGACGCGACCCATGAGGGCGAAATCGGGACCGTCCGCGCCGAACCTGACCAGCGTGTCGCCATTGATGAGCAAATCATCAAGCATCATGACGTGCTCGCTGTTCGCCGACGCGTAGTAGTCGGCGAGCGGCGAGTCGACGATCATGTTGCCGAAGAGCCCCATGGCCTGCTCGATGTCCTCACGGACGTGAGGGTGATACCAGTAGAGGCCCGCATCCGGAAAATGGACGCTGTAGACGAAGCTCCCGCCGGGCGCCACCGGCTCCTGCGTCACACCCGGCGCGCCGTCGCTTCGATTGTCGAGGCGCACGCCGTGCCAATGGACGGCGCTCGGCAAGTCGATGCGATTGTGAAAACGCACAATGATCGTGGCGTTTTGCGGGACGCGAATGAGCGGACCGGGCACCTCGCCGTTGAACCCGTACATCGCGAAGTCGTGTCCCTTGATCGTCCGCTTAACGAGCATCGCCGTGAGGTCGAGCGTGTCGCCGTTCGCAAGACGCACGACGTGCGACGGCTTGGCCGCCGGGAGCCGCATCGGATCGAGACCGGCGCCGGGGAGAAACGTGCCACCCGGCGGCACGAGACCAACGAGGCCGGGAATCATCGGCATCCCTTTGGGCATCGGGATCGGCATCCCCGCCGAGTCGTGCTCCATTCCCGCCATGTGGTGCATCCCGGCCATCGGATCCTTCTTCTGCTGCGCCGAGGCGATCGCGAGCGGAGCACCTAACGACAGAGCGAGTAGAATGAGGCGGCCGGTCACCCGGTAATCCCTCGAAACATCGGATGGTTCAGGAAGGACTGCAGCCAGCCACTGGGCGAAGTTCCGTGCAGCACGGTCGGCCCGGCGTGCGCGCTCGGCGCCGAGTCCGACTCGGCGGTGACGACGAGCAGGAACTTGTTGAGCGATACATGTCCGACGGTGGTCGTGCCGTTCGTGATCGTGCCGAGCCGATCCCAGCGTTGGAGGTCCGGCGTCGTCGCCCAGGCGACGTACGCCTTGAACTTGCCGAGGGACGACGGCGCGGGGAGATCAGCCGCGGTGACCTGCACATCGTACTGGGCACGTCCGTCGGCGGTGACCGCGATGCCGAAAGGCGATTGCGCGAAGACGAGTCGCGCCGAGCCGCTCGCCGCCGGCGCCTTGGGCGTCGAGAAGAGTGGAATGTCGTACGGTCCCGCCGCCACGAGCAGCGGGACCGCGAATGCCATACCGAGGTGCCTAACGCGCATCAGCGTCCGTCGTGACTCGTGATCGCCGTGGACTTCGTCGCGCCCTCCGGGCCGTGATCCCAGTCCTGCACGCTCGAGATGTTCGGCATGCCATAGTCGTGGCCATTCCATCGCTTGAAGCCATCGACGCGGAACAGCCAGAGTCCGGACCGCATGTCGGAGAGCACGACGAGGCCATCGTAGTTGCGCACGTCGACGCCGAACGCGCCCTGCTCGACGCTCGTCGTGCTCTGCCAGCCATTGTCGGGATTGCCGCCGAAGCCGTGCTCATGCTCGCACTCGCACGTGAACCAGTGACCGACGGTCTTGGGGTTTTTGGGATCGGTGAGATCGAACACCTGCAACCCATCCTCGTAGGCCGAGACGAAGACGTACGGCCATCGCACTTCGTGGTTGTGTGAGAGATCGCGCCAATCGGCCGTCCACGCGCTGATCGGGATGTCGATGTTCTGCGTCTTGCCGGTTTGGCCGGGTTGGAGATCCCAGATCCGAAGCGGCGTGTACTGGTACTCCGTTTCCGTCACCGCATAACGACCGTCGGGGGATGGCGTGAAGGTGTGGGCGATGTCCATCCCCAGGCTCGTGATCGTGAACAGCTGCTTGGGCGCGCCGACCTGCGTCACGTCCCACACGGAATATCCGCCGAGCCCCGCGCCGTAGAACTTGTCCTGATGCGTCGCCGGATCGTAGCCGACGTAGAAGTCGTGATAGCCCCCGGCGCCGATCTGCTTGAACGGGGTCGGATTCGGTACCTCACCAACGAGCCAGGTGCTCGGATCGGCGCCGCTCACGACTTTAGCAAGATCATACACCAGCGCCTTCTGCTGATTCACCGTCGCGAAGTAGAGCGCTCGGCCGTCAGAGTGCTTGTACGCGAAGGTGTTGTGGAACCCGCCCGGGGCCTGTGGATAGCGAATGCGAGCAACCACCTTCACCTTCGACGCGTCGGGCAGCCCGGTCACGTCGAATATCACGGCGCCGAGATCCGCGTCCGGGCTCCCCTGCATGAACTGAAACGACTGCGCGTAGTAGTAGCGGTTTCCGATCTTGAAGTATTTGCCGTCCATGGCCCCGATCCCGCGATGGAGCTCCGGGTTCTCGATCGTCCAGTCGTAGATCTTCTTGGGGCTCGAGGGATCGCGAACGTCATAGATCTGGACGTCGAAGTTGACGAATCCGCAGAGATAGACGTACGGCCGCGACGGATCCTGCTCCATCTCGATGTCGGCCGCTTTCCAAGCACCCTGATAGGCGACGACGTGACCGAGCATGTGCACCTTTTCGCTCCCGCCGCGCTTTTGATCGAACGAAGGAACCGCCATGCCCGGGTCCTGGGCTCGGGCCGCCGGGGGAAGGGCGAGAGTCAACACGGTCAGAATTGCGATGTGGCGACGCATCGAGGCCTCGTGACAGTCGGGAAGGAAAGGCGCCAACGATCCGCTGCGAGTAGCGGAGGCGCGAAAGGAATTTGGGTGAGGGCGCGGCGAATCGCGAGTCCCGGCCGGCGCAAACGGCGACCGTCTAGGTCGGACCTGTCGACGCGTACTCTCCCTGGCCCAGTCGCGGGTGGCATCGACCGCCGTCGCGCCACACGCCTAACGCGGCGCGACGTCCCGCCACACCAACGACAAGTGCGGAGGGCGCGGCACAGGCGACAGCGAAGGTCCCCCCCGGCGATTGCGCTCACGGTCCATCCGCGGGGTCGTGAGCCGTCGACCGCCGAAACAATGCTGGGTCGAGCATGCTCGACGGCCGCTTGCGTCCGGCATTTCCGCATGGGAGGAAGCATCTTGTCCGACAGACGCGGAAGTCTGAAAGGGCGATCTTTAGTCTGTATACAGGATGGAATGCCGAACTGACTCCCGCGCCAACGGCAGATTCAGGGCATCAACCAAAAATGACATCGATCGGACTCCGACCCCGCGGCGCATGGATACCATTGTCACATTGACGCCAAACCCCTCAATCGACACGAGCACGGCGGTGGACCGGGTGATCCCCGAGCGAAAGTTGCGATGCTGCTCGCCCCGATTCGACCCCGGCGGGGGTGGTATCAACGTGGCCCGTGTCATTCGCCGGCTCGGAGGAGACGCGACGGCGTTGTTCCTCAGCGGGGGACCAACGGGTGAGCTTCTGCGGCAGCTGCTCGAGCGCGATGGAGTACCGAACCGCACGGTTCATTGCGAGCAGTGGACGCGCGAGAACCTCACAGTGCTCGAGGAGAGCTCCGGCCATCAATTCCGTTTCGGGATGCCGGGTCCCGAGGTGACCATCGCGGAGTGGAACAGCGTCCTTGCGCTCCTGCGCGAATGGGGGCCGACGCCACGGTTCGTCGTTGCGAGCGGTACCCTTCCGCCGGGATTGCCGGTGGACGGATTCGCGGAGGTAGCGCGAATCGTCAAGGAGCTCGGGAGCAAGCTCGTGCTCGACACGAGCGGACCAGCGCTCGTCAACGGCATCAGCCCCGGCGTCTTCCTCGTCAAGTGCAACCTGCGCGAGCTGGGGGAGCTGGCCGGCGCGAAGATCGCGGACGAGGAGGAAATGAAGGCGGCCGCGAGATCGATCATCATGCGAGGCTGGAGCGAGGTGGTCGTGGTTTCGCTCGGTGCCGGAGGGGCTTTTCTGGTCACGACGAAAGACTGCGACCGGATCGCCGCGCCGATCGTTCCCGTGGTGAGCCGGGTTGGAGCTGGTGACAGCATGGTCGGCGGCATCGTACTCGCACTCGTGACTGGCTGGTCGCTCAACGAGGCGGTGCGCTTCGGCGCCGCGGCTGGCGCGGCAGCGGTGATGCAGCCCGGTACCGAGTTGTGTCACCGCACGGATGTGGAGCGCCTGTTCCGCGGACAGGAAGTTCAGCGCGGATGCCCGGACGGATCAATTGCTGTCAACACTGGCTGATTTCACGCCGCGGCGCGTGGTGAAGTAGATGAGCTGGTATCGCGTTACTCAACTTCTCTACCTCATGCTTCCCGCGTATGTGGCGAACATGTCCCCGCCTCTCTCGCGTTTCCTGCCAGGGTGGAACGGCCCGATCAGCCAGCGTTGGCTGGGTGCGCACAAGACCGTCGTCGGCGCGGCGAGTGGCGTGCTGATGGCCCTGCTCACGGCCTTCGTTCAATCACACGTTGGGTGGGATGGTGCGGTCGTCGACTACGCGCGATGGCCCGTGATCGGCGTCGCGCTTGGTGTCGGCGCGATGGGCGGCGACTTGCTCAAGAGCTTCGTCAAGCGTCGACGGGGAATCAACCCGGGAGCGCGGTGGGTTCCCGCCGACCAGCTCGACTTCGTGATCGGTGCACTCATACTCGCCGCGCCCCTCGCGCGTCTCACGTGGACCGACGTTCTCGTCATTCTGCTGGTGAGCTTCGTTGGAGACATCATCGTGAATCAGGTCGCCTTCCGTTTGCATGTTCGTGAAACAGCGTGGTGAGGCGCGCGGGCCACTGCTCCAAGGAGCGTACGCCAGACAGTGTCGGTGACCTCGTGAGGATCAACGCCGCATTGCGCGACGCGCAGCCCGGAGCCTCGATCCGACCAGCGTAGCGACGAAGAAAATGGAGGCCGCGACAATGACGATGATCGGGCCGGTCTCTCGCCCCGATCGAGCGGCGAGCCAGCTGCCGGACAGAGTGCTCAACATCGCAACCGCGGCGGAGATCGAGAGCATTTCGTTGAGGTTCCGCGCGAGTACGCGTGCCGCGGCGGGCGGAACGATCAGGAGCGACCCCATGAGGAGTACGCCCAGGTAGCGCAACCCGATCGCAACGGTGAGGCTCAGCGTGATCAAATAGAGGAGATTGAGCCGCCTAACGTCGATACCGCTCGTGAGGGCGATATCGCTCGAGACTATGGCCAGCACGAGGCGGTCCTTGGCCACGCGCACGAAGGTGATCACGAGGCCAGCGGCAGCGAAGGCGGCGATGGTCTCCCAGAGCGACAACTCGCTCGGCGCGCCGAAGAGCGCGTCGATGAGCTGCTCGCCGGTGGTGAGCAGGGCCCCGATGGCAAGGGCCACCGAGAACACAACGCCGATGACGGTCTCGGTTCGAAGCCGGGTGCGATTCTCGACCGTCCAAATGAGGACCGCACCAGCAAGCAGCGCCGCCGCGGCGCCGAGAAGCGGGTTCACCCGGAGAAGAATGGCGACTCCGATGCCGGGCAGCGCGACGTGCGAGAGTGCATCGGCGGCCAGGGTCATTCGCCGCATCAACACGAACGAGCCGAGGAGACCGGCGGCGAGCGCCATCGACAGCGAAACGACCACTCCGCTAGCGCCGAGATTCGTCATGGCGAAAGAACGCAATGGGTTCACCGTAGGCCTCGGCGAGGAGCTCGGCCGTCAGCGCTTCACGCGGCACGCCGAAGCACCGGTGCTCCCTCGTTAGGCACAGCACGTGCGTCGCGTAGCGAAAGACGACGCTCAGGTCGTGCGAGATGAGGAGCAGGGTCGCGCCGTCCTCCCTTCGCAGGCGCTCGAGCGCACTGTTGAGACGCTCCTGTCCTGGCTGATCGACGCCGGCGGTCAACTCATCGAGGAGCAGCACACTGGGCTCGCCGAGGAGAGCGGCCGCCATGAGCAAACGCTGAAACTGCCCGCCGGATAGCGCCCCGATGTGGAGGGGGAGGACCTCCCGACCCAAGCCCGTCCGGGCGAGGGCACGACCGACCGCCGCCGGCGACGCGTGCGCCAGCCGGGCGCGGGCGGCCAGGAGGTCGGCGGCGGCGATCGGTACATCCCGCTCGAGGTCGAGCTTCTGCGGGACGTATCCGATGCGCGTTCCCTCCGCCCAGCGCACCACGCCCTCGTGGGGAAGCGCCCCGATGATCGCGCGGAGCAGGACGGTTTTCCCGGAACCGTTTGGCCCGATGATCGCGACCGACGACCCGCGGTCGACCGTGAACGAGAGACCGCGCAACACGTCGACTCCATCGAACGCGACGGACAGGTTCTCAACCGCGAGCACCTGGTCGCGAGAAGCCGGCCGGTTCTCGGCCAGCACGATCCCCGGCTTCACGTTAGGCACGCGAGGCGAGCACGTCGAGGCCGACGACGCTCATGAGGGACGCTCCCGTAGCCATTCCGCGCGTGACACGCCACTAGGCCGATGCGGCCGTTGTCTCCAGCTGCTCGGTCGTGCCCGCTGGCGCGACACACCGCGCTGGATAGATCAACACCGCGCAAGAGGCGACGCGCAACACCTTCGACGATACACTGCCGATGAGGACCCGCTGCCATAGACTGTAACCGTGGCTGCCTAACGCGATCATATCGGCGTGGGTCTCGTGAGCGACATCGAGCAGCGTGCGCGTCGGATCTCCGCCGAAGACGCGCGTCAATAGATGCACGCCGACGGGAAGGCCGAGCTGCGCCGCACACTCCTCGAGCCGACGTGTCGCCTGCTGCGCATGCGCCGGTCCAAGCACTACCGCGTCGATTTCCGCCGGGGGAGCCACGTGCGCGAACTCGAGGGTATCGCCCGCCGTCAGGAGACTTGCCGCGAGCCGAGCCGCAGCCAGGCTTGGCGGGCTGAAGTCGACCGCTACGAGGACGCGGTGCGGCAGGTCACCCACTCCCGAGGGCACGGCGAGCAAAGGCGTCGAGGCCTGCTGGGCCAGATGCAACGCAGTCTCGCCGCCAAGAGCGCGGTCCGTCACATGATGCGGCCCGATTCCGACGACAATCAGCCCGGCGTCGCGCGCGGCCGCGGCGTTGGCGATCGAGGCCGCGCGTGGACCACGCATCACGGAAAGTTTGGCTCCGCCGAGGCCACAACGCGCGAGCTGCTTCTCGCCCTCGCTCCGCAACTGCGCTTCGAGGGTATCCTCGACCGCCGGATCGGGGATGTAGACCTGGCCATACCCATAGTCGAGCACGGGCAGTGGCTCCAGCGCCGCGATCGCCTCGACCGGCGCGCCCATTCGCTCACTCAACAGGCGGGCAAGCCGCACCGCCCCTTCGGCCGTCGCACCGCCGTGCAATCCAAGAACGATGGTCTTCATTGCCCCTCCTACTCGCGGTGTGTGCTCACTCGTAGCGAAGCGCCGCGATCGGATCGAGTCGGGCGGCGCGCCGCGCCGGCCACAACCCAAAAAAAGCGCCGACCAACGCGCTGAACCCGAAGGACAGCCCAACGGCTCGAGGCGAAATGAGCATGTTCCAATGAAACGTTCGACCCAACAGCAGCGATGCCGCCGCGCCCAACGTGATGCCCAGGAGCCCTCCCGCGAAGCAGAGCATCAGCGCCTCGGTGAGGAACTGCACGAGGATATCCGTGCGTGTCGCACCAACGGCCTTGCGCAAGCCGATCTCGCGCGTCCGTTCGCTGACCGAAACGAGCATGATGTTCATGATGCCGATTCCACCGACGACGAGGCTCACCGCGGCGATGCTCGCGAGGAGCGTCGTGAGAATGCTCGCCGATGTCTGCTGCGCCGTCATCAATTGCTGCGGACTGCTGATCTGAAAGTCGTTGTCCTGGCCCGGGCGAATGTGATGCCGCCGCCGCAGTACGCGTTCGATGTCGATCATCCCTTGCACCGCCGGCACCGTGCTGTCGACCTGAACACTGATGGAGCGCAGGCGGTCCGTTCCGAGGACACGATGGCGTGCGGTCTCGAGTGGGATGGTGATCTGCTCGTCTGGGTTCGCGAAGCCGCCCTGCGCCCCGCGCGGCGTGAGCACGCCAATGATCTCGAACGGAATGCCATTCAGCAGAACGGTCTGTTGCAGCATCGCCGGACCGCTGCTGCCGAGGAGCTCCGGCACCTGGGATCCGAGCACAACATAGCGTTGCCGCGCGCCGTCGTCACCATCCGTGAAGGAACGTCCATCGGCGATTGCCACGCGCTGCACCGCCACGTAATTCGCCGTCGTTCCGATCACGGTGGTGTTGATGTTGCGCGCGCCGAACTGGAGCTGAAGCTGCCCTTGCATCGCCGGTACGACGGCGGTGAGCAAGCGTCCGGCACTCACGAGCGAGTCGGCGTCGTCGGTCGTTAGGCTCACGCGCGTCGCCGATGCCACGCCACGCGCGAACGATTGGCCGGGCGTGATCGTGAGCAGGTTCGCTCCGAGTGCGGCGATCTGGTCGTTCACCGCCTTCTGAGCGCCGGTGCCCAGCGCCACCATCGTAATCACGGCGCCGACGCCAATAATGATGCCGAGTGCCGTGAGCGTCGATCGAAGGACGTTGACGCGCAATGCGTCGAACGCCACGGCGACCGTCTCGCCAATCGTCACACGCGGGAGATGCGTCATCGTTACGGCCGCGCGTTCGTTTGCGGCTGCTGCTGCCTAACGCCGGGGAGGCCGCCTCCCGTCAATCGCTGAACACGCTGCTGGAGCGCTTGTTGAGACTGCGTGAGGCTGGCACTGGGCAGGAGCAATATCGTGTCACTCGTCGTCACGCCAGACGTGACTTCAGCCCAGTCGAGATCGGTCATTCCGGTCGTTATCCGAACGGCGGCTGGCTGGCCCTGCCGGAGGACGAAAACGATGAATTCACCGCCCACCGCCGCCGACGGAGTCGATTGAACCGCGCGCCGAACACGAAGCGTCACGCCACTCGTGTCGGTGCGGGGTGCCATGGCCTGCTGCACGACCGTGGGTGAGAGACCGAGCAGCTGGGCCGCCGACCCGGCATCCTTTGGCGTTCGCAGCGCCGCGTAGGGCACCGCCAGCACGCTGTCGCGCCGGCCCACGTGAATCTCGACCTCGCAGTTCATCCCTGGCTCGAGCACGTCGTTCTCGTTCGGGATGCGCACGAGCACCGGAAACATCGTGACATTTTGCTGAACTTGCGGGGTTGGCTCGATCTTGAGAACCGTTCCCTCGAAGGGCCGATTGGGAAACGCGTCGACCGTGATCGTGGCACGGAGCCCGGGCCGAATCTTGCCGATGTCGGTTTCATCGACAAGGGTTCGGACCTGCATCAGCGACAGGTCGGCCATCTTCAGGAGCACCGCGCCGCCGCCGACGTTGGTTGTCGCCGAGGCGACAATTTGCCCCCGCTCGACGTCCTGCTCGATGATCCGACCCGTCGCGGGCGCGCGAATGTCGGCGTCCTCCAGCTGGATCTGCGCGTTCTCGAGGGCGACCTGCGCCTTCACGACGTCCGCTTTGGCTCTCGCCCAATCGGTGACGACCTGATCGTGCTCGGCCTTGGTGACGACCCGGGCCGCAAAGAGCGTGTCCTCCCGGTCCTTCGCGGCGGCGGCCGTCGACAGGGTCGACTGCGCGGCATCGAGGTCCGCCTGCGCCTGCGCGACCTGATTGCGTGGCTGTCGCGGATCGATGCGGATGAGGAGATCTCCGCGCCTAACGAGCTGCCCCGTCGTCGCGAGGACGTCCAGCACTTCACCCGCCGCCTTCGATTTCACCTCGATCACAGTGTCCGGCTCGATCGCGCCCGACGCCTGTGATGAGACAATGATGTCTCGCCGCGCGACTGGGAATTCGAGATACGGACGAGGGGGCGGGGCATGTCCGCATCCGTCGATCACGACCAACGCGCCGATCAATGATATCACGGCGCTGAGCAGCCCGATCGTGCGATCTCTCGACCCGACCATTCGCGGACCTCCGCTCGTGCGTCTGTTCGTAGAGAGAGTACGATCGGGCGACGGTTCGCACCGTCGGGCGTTTCGCTTTCCTCTGTAGGTTTTCCGCCTGGCGGAAGAGGCGCACTCGACTGCCGCACGCTGCGCCGTGCCCGTGTCCGAGGGGCAGAGATGGCGCGCCCGAGAGCGTTTTCCCTGATGCCGCCGTATCAGGATAGCGGCCACATTGACCCGCGAGTCGCGCGAGTGGTGTTGTGCCTCAGCCGAGACCTTTCCGTGCCCGACACGCCGTCCGAAAGTGCAGCCGCAGTGCGCACGAGCGCGCTCACGCGCCGCTTCGGCAATCTTGTGGCCATCGATGCGATCGACATCGTCGTCGCCAGCGGAAGCATCTATGGCCTGCTCGGGCCGAATGGCGCCGGGAAATCCACGACGATCAAGATCCTGACGACGCTCCTGCCGCCGACGTCGGGCACGGCCATGGTCGCGGGGCATGACATCGAGCGGGAGGCCGCCGAGGTTCGCCGGCGCATCGGATACGTTCCGCAGCTCGTGTCGGCGGACGGGACACTCACCGGCGTTGAGAATTTGCTACTCTCGGCGCGCCTCTACGATATTCCGCGGCGGGAGCGCGGCGAGCGAATCCGCGAGTCGTTGGCGTTCATGGGGCTCAGCGACGCGGCGCGGTCGCTCGTGCGGACATATTCCGGCGGCATGATGCGACGGCTCGAGCTGGCGCAGGCAATGCTCCATCGGCCGACTGTTCTGTTCCTCGACGAGCCGACGATCGGCCTCGATCCGATCGCGAGACATGCGGTCTGGGAACGGTTGCGCGCGTCCCGTGAGCGGTTCGCGATGACGATTGTGCTCACGACTCACGACATGGAAGAAGCAGACGAGCTGTGCGACGAGCTCGCGATCATGCACCGCGGCACGATCGTCGCGCGCGGCACACCGGCGGCGCTCAAGAAGAGCGTGGGTCCGAACGCGACCCTCGACGACGTGTTCGCGCATTATGCCGGATCGGGTCTCGACGAAGGAGGCAACTACCGTGACACACTCCGCACCCGTCGAACGGCACGCCGACTGGGTTGAGCGCTCGCCGATCGCGCGCTTTCTCCGGCACAGTGGGGCCATCGCGGCGGTGGAGCTCGACAAGCTCGTGCGCGATCCGACGGAGATCCTCACGCGTGCCGTCCAACCAGCGCTTTGGCTCATCGTGTTCGGCGAGGTCTTCACGCGGACGCGTGTGATCCCCACCGGGTCGGTGAGCTACCTCGACTTCATGGCGCCGGGCGTACTCGCCCAGAGCGTGCTGTTTACCGCGATCTTCTACGGCATCGCGGTGATCTGGGAGCGCGATCTTGGCATCGTGCACAAGCTGCTCGTGAGTCCCGCCTCGCGCGGAGCGCTCGTATTCGGAAAATCGCTCGCCGCTGGCCTGCGCGCGCTCACGCAGGCCGTGATTATCATTCTCTTAACACTCGCGCTCGGCGTGCACGTGCAACTGACGTTCCTGCACCTCGCCGGTATCGCGCTCGTCATCGTCCTCGGTGGGGCGCTCTTCTCCACGTTCTCCTTCGTCATTGCGTGCCTGGTCAAGACCCGCGAGCGCTTCATGGGCATTGGCCAGGTGCTGACGATGCCCCTCTTTTTCGCGAGCAATGCGATCTATCCGCTGTCGATGATGCCTTCGTGGCTGGAGCGGGTGGCGCGATTCAACCCCTTGACGTATCTCGTGAGCGCGTTGCGTGTGCTCATGCTCCCCGGCGAGCAGGGGGCGTTGAGCCTAACGACCGACCTCGGCGTCCTCGCGCTCGTGTTCGCACTCCTGGTCGTCGTCGGTGCCCGACTCTATCCAGGCATTGCGCGCTGATCCGTGAGGCCACGGA
This sequence comes from Gemmatimonadaceae bacterium, assembly GCA_036557635.1. Classification (GTDB taxonomy): domain Bacteria; phylum Gemmatimonadota; class Gemmatimonadetes; order Gemmatimonadales; family Gemmatimonadaceae; genus AG2. The sequence continues at coordinate 36,729 of DATBHD010000198.1, read as the reverse complement.
CACCCTCGACGCGACGACGACTACGGTTAGAGCGTCCTCTTCGATGGCGACGAAGGTCCGATTGTTCCTGTAGCCGCGCCTGTCGCACTCTTCGCTCGGTACCGCACCGGGCCGCCTTCAATGCCGCGACGAGCGAAAGGAAATTCGGGCGAGGATCTAGCCGTGCCACCGGCAAACGCGCCACAGGCGAGAGGCATTGGTGAAGAGAGGATCGAAGCCTCGTCCGCCACCGCACGCGCGCTGCGCGTTGCGCTTGTCGCGCTCGTGCCGCCGCTGATTGCGTTCGCTTGCGAGATGTTCGCGTTGCGGTCGGTCGGGTCGCGATGGCTGCTGATGGTCGCCGCCGTCATCGTCAGCGCGGCGAATGGCGGAATGGTGAGCGGCCTCGTCGCGACGATCACATCCGCCGCGCTCGTCTGGTGGTTCCTCATCCCGCCGATCAAGACACTGGGAGCCACCGATCCCCTGTACTACCTCTCGGTCGCACTCTTCCTCGCTGTCGGCTACGCCATCAGCCTCCTTCACGAGCGATTGCGTCGCACGACGGACGGGCTGGCGCGGGCGGCCCGGCAGAACCGGATCTTCGCCGTGCTCATCGAGAACTCGCCGGATTTCGTCGGCATCGCCGACCCGGAAGGAACTCCAGTGTACGTCAACCCCGCTGGCCGCCGCATGGTCGAGTTGCCGGACGACGTCGCGATCGAGCGGACGCACATCCCCGACTACTATCCGCCGGAGGCTCGCGCGTTCGCGCAGGAGGCGATCCTCGCCGACATGCTTGCGAAGGGCAAATGGGCCGGCGAGACGAGCTTTCGCAACTGGCGGACGGGATCGCCGATCCCCGTGCTGGACACGCACTTTCTCATCCGCGATCCGGAGACGGGGGGAGTCATCGGGATGGGGACGATCACACGCGACATCTCGGCCCAGAAGGCGCAACGCGATGAGCTGGAGAAGGCGAACCAACGGCTCGCGGCGACGATGCGCGAGCTTGCCGAGAGCCAGCGCTTTCTGCAGGGCGTACTCGACTACTCGCCTAACGCGATCGTCATCAAGGCGCTCGACGGCCGGTACCTCCTCGTCAACAACGGCTTCCGCGCGATCACGCGCCACGGCGAAGCTCGCGGACGGCGCGACGATGAATTGTTTCCAACGGCGCTCGCGCAGCGCCTTCAGGCGAACGACGCGAAGGCGCTCGCCACGCGGCAAGCGGTGGCCACGGAGGAGCTGGTGGAGCTCGATGGCGATCGGCGCGCTTTTCTCGTGACGAAGTTCCCGCTGTTCGACGACGCGAACACGATCCTCGCCCTCTGCAGCATCTGGACGGACATCACCAAGCTCAAGGAGCTACAACGGCTCCGTGACGAGTGGACTTCAGTAATTGCTCATGATCTGCGCCAACCGATCGGCACGATCCTGATGGCGTCGGACTTCCTGCCGACGCTGCATGGGGATGAAGTGAGCGACAAGGAGATCGCGTTCATCGGGCGCATTCATTCGGCGGCCCAATCGCTCCGACGCATGGTCGACGATCTGCTCGACATGTCGCTGTTGGAGTCAGACCGTCTGAAACTGGAGCGGAGATGGACGAATCCGCCCGAGCTCGTGCGCGAGACGCTGGAGCGTCTTGCGCATCTGCCCGGCATCGAGCGGGTCCAGGTGCATGCGGAACCCAACCTGTCGCGGGTCTTCGTCGATCCGATGCGCATCGAGCAGGTGTTGGCCAATCTCGTTTCCAACGCAATCAAATACGGCGACGAGCATACGGAGATCACTATCGAGCTGCACCAGCGCGCGGGGGAGGCCGAGGTCTCCGTGACGAACCGCGGTGAGGGGATCGCTCCCGAGGAATTGCCGCGGCTATTCAACCGCTTCATGCGATCTCGGACGACGCGCGGCTCTGGCGTGCCGGGATTAGGGCTGGGCCTCTACATCGCGAAGGGCGTCGTGCAGGCCCATGGCGGCCGACTGTGGGCGGAGAGCACTCCGGGTGAGACGACGACGTTCCATGTCGCGCTCCCGATACCCGAACAGCAGCGCGAAGCCGCGTAGGAGTGGTGACCTCGCGCGGCCTCGCTGGCTGCGGCGTGTGCCGCCCCTTATTTTGGGGCGACTCCGTACCCCCGAGGGAGACGACGAATGACCTGGATCAAGACCATCGCGCCGGATGACGCGGAGGGAGTTCTCAAAGCAGCATTGGCCGCCCAGCGCGCGCACTACCCGAAGGAATACTCGGGTCCTCCAGCGCAGCCTTCATCCTCCGGCGCGAACGGCATCGTCGCGTCCCACTCGCTGATTCCCGGCGCGCTCGAGCACGCGTTCTCCGCGTTCGGCGCGTTGATGAGCCCCGATCTCCCACTGGAACGACGCCACCACGAGATGATCGCGACGGTCGTTTCCGTCACGAATCGCTGCCGATATTGAATGACCTCGCACGCAGAGTTTCTGCGTCGGGTTACGTTGGACGAGGAGATGGTCGCGGCACTCTGCGCGGACTACCGCGCCGCGCCAATCACCGCCGCCGAGAAGGCGATGCTCGACTACGCCGTGGACATCTCAGAGGACGCCACACGAGTCACACGCGAGACATTGGACGGTTTGCGCGAGCACGGCTTCGACGACCGCGGCATCCTGCAGATTGCTTTGATCGCAAGCTGGTTCAACTACATCAACCGCGTCGCCGATGCGCTGGGCGTCGGACGCGACGACATGGCGACAAGCTGCCCCTTGCCGATTCCCGCAGCCGCGGCGTGGTCGACCGCACTCAGCACGAGTCCCTGAGGTACCGCGGTCCTCAAGTCGTGAGGACGATCCGCGCGTCGACGGCGATCACGCCGCCGGCGTGCGCGATGAGTGGATTGATATCGAGCTCGGCGATGTCGGGGAAATCGACGGCGAGCTGAGAGAGGCGCTGGAGCACGTCGGCGATGGCACGCCGGTCGACCGCGGCGTGCCCGCGGATGGCGCCTAACGCGGCGGCGCCCCGCAGGAGATCGGGCATGCTGGCGGCCTGCCGCTCATCGATGGGCGCAATGCGAAACACGACGTCGTGCAGCGCTTCGACGTAGATGCCGCCAAGGCCAAACATGATCAGTGGGCCAAAGTCGCGGTCGCGCGCGATGCCGGCGATCGTCTCCCGTCCACCCTCGACGCTCGCCATGTGCTGGACGAGAACGCCCGTGATGCGGGCCGACGGGGCGCGCGCCTGGACGCGGGCGATCAGCCGTTCATAAGCCTGCCACACTTCTTCCGCGCTGCGGACGTCGAGCTCCACGCCGCCGACATCGCTCTTATGGACCACATCCGCCGACACGATTTTCATGGCGACGGGGAATCCGATCTCGGTCGACGCCGCGACGGCCGCGTCGACGTCGCTCGCGATGCGGGCGGGCGCGATCGGGATTCCGTACGCCGCGAGCAGCGAGAGTGCCTCGAGCGTCGAGAGGCGGTCGCGCTGCTCGTTCCGCGCGGGGGAAATGATGGCGGCGGCGGTCTCCCTGTTGACGGCGAGACGGGCCGCGGCGGGGGCCGGTTGCGCCATCCACTCGCGCTGCCGATTGAGGACGCCGAGGGCACGCGCGGCGGACTCCGGAAAGACATAGGTGGGAATGCCTGCCTCGAGCAATTGCGCGCGGCCGGCCGGGAGGCCCTCGCGTCCCATCAGCACGCCGAGCAGGGGCTTGCCGGGAACGGCACGCGCCGCGTCGACGATGGCCGCGACGACCTCCTCCTGCCTCACGCCTAACGGTGGTACGAAGATCGGCATCACGGCGTCGGTCCCCGGGTCGCGCAGCAGCGCCTCGAGCGCGGTGCGGTAGCCATCGGGTGTCGCCGACGCAATCATGTCGAGCGGGTTTCGGATCGAGGCTTCGGCCGGGAAGAGCGGCGCGAGCCGCGCCGTCGTCTCGGCAGTGAGGTCGACGAGCTCGAGACCAGATGCCTCGAGGGCATCGGCGGCGAGAATGCCCGGACCGCCGGCGTTGGTGAGCACCGCGGTGCGGCGCGATCGCGGCAGACAACGAACGTCGAAGGCGATGGCCATGTCGAAGAGCTCTTCGACCGTGCCGGCGCGGAGGACGCCCGCCTGCGCGAGAAGGGCGTCGACGGCGATGTCGCTCGCGGCGAGGGCACCGGTGTGCGATGACGCCGCGCGCGCGCCGGCGCGCGACCGACCCGACTTGACGGCGATGATTGGCTTGAGGCGCGTGATGCGTGAGGCGATCTCCAGAAAGCGGCGTGGATTTCCGAAGCTCTCCACGTACATCAGGATGACACCGACGCTCTCGTCCTGCTCCCACTCCTCGAGAAGGTCGTTTCCACTCACGTCGGCCTTGTTGCCGACACTGACGAACTGGGAGATGCCGATGCCATACTCGCGCGCATGATCGAGCACGCTCAAGCCGAGCGCTCCCGACTGCGAGACGAACGCGGCCCGCCCGTTAGGCGGCATCACCGGCGCGAAGGTCGCGTTGAGCGAAACCTCCAGATTCGTGTTGATGATTCCCATGCAGTTCGGTCCGACGAGACGCATGCCGTAGCGCCTAACGATTTCCCGGAGGCGATCCTCGCGGCTGGCGCCATCCGCGCCCACTTCGCGGAAGCCGGCCGAGATCACGACCAGATGGCGAACGCCCGCCGCGCCGCACTGCTCCGCCGCCTCGAGAACGCGGTCTTTCGGCAGGACGATGACGGCGACGTCGACGCGCTCCGGAACGTCGGTGATGGTCGGAGAGCAGCGCACCGAGCAAATGGCGCGTGCGTGCGGGTTGACGGGATAGACAGTGCCCGTGAAGTGGTACTCGAGGATGTTGGCGAGAACCTGGTGTCCGAGGTGCCCGGGAGCGCGAGAAGCTCCAACGACGGCGATCGTTTGCGGGGCGAGAAGTGAGCCGAGGCCGGAGCGAGGCAGCCTGGGGACACTCTCCTGCTGTCGAGGCCGAACGAGTGCGCCGGTCATTGGAGGATTCCAAAGCGAGAGTGCTCGCAGGATAGCCGGCCGCAGCCCGGGTTTCTGTCGTCGTTCGGCCGCGCACGCATCGGGAATTCACTGACAGCGAGAGTCATTGGGCTCGGGAAATCCGTACACCCTGAGCGGAGGACGCCGACAGCCAGCTGGGACGAAGCGGGCTACTGTGCATCGGTGTCACAAGCGGATGGCATCAGAAGGCCATGATTAACCACGCGTGAGGTGCACGATGTCACAAACGACCAAGAAGACCAGCACGAAGCAGCCAGCCCTTCGCGAATCGGCGGAACGAATATGGCTGGCGGGGCTCGGAGCGCTCGCCCTGACGGAGGAGCAAGGAACCAAGCTCTTCAAGAGCCTCGTGAAGAAGGGCGAGGCGTTCGACAAGGCGACACGGGCGCGACTGGACAAGCAGATGGCGACGGTGAAAGAGGCGCCCGGCACGGCAATGCGCCGAATCGAGGGGAGCGTCGAACACACGATGACCGGCATGTTGCACCGTTTTGGGATTCCGACGCGGCGCGAGATTCACAGCCTAACGAGACGCGTCGAGTCGCTTGCCGATTCCCTCGAGAAGAAGGCCACCCCACGGAAGCGGCGCATTGCGCCGCGTGCGAAGTTGACGCACGCATCCGAGACGAGCCTCAGCGCGCCGTGAGCGTACGTCGCGTGTCGCGATCGCGGCGTCCCGCGTCCGGTCGTGGCCGCATCGGCCTCGCGCTCGCCGGCGGCGGTCCGGCGGGCGCGGTGTACGAGATCGGCGCCCTGTGGGCGCTCGCCGAATCGCTCGACGGGCTCGACCTGGAAGCGTTGTCGTGTTACGTCGGCGTGAGCGCGGGCTCGCTGCTCGCCGCGTGTTTGGCGAACGGGATGTCGCCGGCGATGCTCGTGCGGATCCTCGACGGCAGTGCTTCGAACGAGGAGCAATTCGAGCCGGAACTTTTCTTCGTGCCGAACTACCGTGAGTTTCTTCGTCGCGGCGCGGCGCTGCCGGCGTTATTCGGTGAAGCGCTGTGGCACTTCACGCGCCGGCGGCGCGGCCATGCCGTAGCAACGTGGTTGTCGCGCGCGGCCAAAACGGTCCCGATCGGGTTGTTCGACAATGAGCCGATTCGCGAATACCTGACCCGCGTGTTCGCGAAGCGCGGTCGAACGGATGACTTTCGTCGGCTGCCGACGAAGCTGGTGGTCGTCGCGACGGATCTCGACACTGGTCAGATCGTGCGCTTCGGCGCGAAGGGCAATGATCAGGTGCCGATCTCGCGGGCGGTGCAGGCAAGTACCGCACTGCCCGGCTTGTATCCGCCGGTGATGATCAATGGACGAGATTGCGTCGATGGCGTGTTGCTCAAGACGCTCCACGCGTCGATCGCGCTCGAGGAGGAAGTGGAGCTCCTGCTCTGCATCAACCCAATTGTGCCGGTGGACACGACTGTCGGTGAGCGATCCGGCTCACTGCCACCTAACGCGCTGCGAACGCAGGGGTTGCCGGCGGTGATGTCGCAGATGTTCCGTACGCTCGTGCATTCGCGTCTCGAGCTCGGGATGTCGACGTATGTGACGCGCTATCCGGACGCCGACGTCCTGCTCTTCGAGCCGGGTCGGGACGAGTACGAGATGTTCTTCTCGAACATCTTCAGCTTCGAGACGAGGCGCTCGTTATGCGAGCTCGCCTATCGGGCAACGAGGCGCGAGTTGATCGCACGCGCCGACGAGCTGGAACCCGTCTTCGCGGCGCACGGCATTCGCCTGAACACCGAGGTGCTCGCGGACGCGGAGCGGACGCCCTGGGAGGGCGCGCGTGCGAGCTCGTCGCGCCGGCTTGCGCGTCGCTGACGGTCAACGGCGCGCGGTTTCTTTTTGTCGGTTCTCTGTCGAGTCGGGGCTGCTTCGCGGACGTGCCGGGAGCGGACGGTCGGCGACTTTCCAGAGGTATTCGCCGCGCCGCTCCGTGCGGTCGTGTGATGTCACGCCGCGAAAGCCGCAGGGCGGTTTGCGCAGGGCACGCGCCAGGGAAAGCAGCGGCCAGCCGAGGGGCAGATAGAAGGCGGCGAGATCGAGATCGCGCACGAATGCGTGCAACGCATTGCGCGCGGGTTCACGCTGCCGGTCACGCTCGTGCCGGAGAAATGTCGCGGGCCAGCACAGCGGGAGGGCGCGGTAGAGCTGGCGTCGCTCGTGCCAGAGTGCGGCGAGGAGCGATTTCACGCCATAAGGGCTATTGCCGTATTCCTCCGCATATTCGGTCAGCGCGCGCTGCATCGTTAGGTGCACGCGATTCGTCGCGCGGCGAAGCGCGGCACGGTCCGCGGAGTCGTGATCGCGAATTCCTTCGTCGCGCAGAATCGCTTCGACGTCGATCGGCTCACCCACAACGAAGACCAGCCGTGCCGGAAACGCGAGATACCAGATCCACGGAAAGACGATCGCGGCGAGACCGAGCGGGAGTGGCAAGAAGGGAACGTGGAAGACGCGTTGCATCAACCTGTCGAGCGGGCGGAAGACGTACCCGAACGGATGCAGCCACTCCGCATTGATGATGTAGATCGGGATCAGCGGCGCATGATGGCGCGCCGAAAGGAGCAAGAAGCTCGTCCGGAAGGGGCGCAAGCGATACCGATTGTTGAAGCCCTTGCCGATGCCAGGCACTCCTTCGGGGAAGTAGAGGACGCGATCGCCACGGGCGAGCAGTCGATCGAAGTTGTCGAAGGTCATGTCGACGCCGCCGCCGCGGCGCCAGAAATCGTCGATGCCGAAGGGGCGCATCCACCACACGGACGAGAGAGCGGGCTCGTAGACCGTGCGCAGCTTCGCGTCGTCTCGCATGCCGTCGCGCTGCCAGAGTACGGAATCGAGCGCGATGGCATCGTAGGGAAAGGCATTGCCGCTGTGGTTCGACGCGAGAATTACCGGGCCCGTGCTCGGAATGCGCTCCGCGCCGACGAGCTTGGCGCGGAACCAGACCTCGTTCATCGAACGAAGCACCGAGCGCTCCAAAGATCGCGCCCACTCGGCGTCGAACGGGTCCGACGCGACCGGCTCGAGTTGCGGCTCGATGGTCGCGCTCTGGACGGGCGTCGCTAGGCTGGCGAGCATCACGTGCCTCGGCGCATTGCCAGAATCGTGGCAACGCTTAACAAGACGGCCCAGATCGGCCACGGCCTGTCGAGCGCGAAGAGAATCACCGCGCCGAGCAGCGCGAAACCGGCCAGAACGCTATTGCGCAGTCCGGCGAGGGGATTGGGCGCTGCGGGCCCACGCGCTGAGCGCTCGAGAACGCGAAACCCTTCCGTGATCAGCAGCGGCACCTTTACGATGGCGTCGAGCACGTCCGGTGCGCCGCGCAATTCCTCTTTCACGATGCGAACCGGATTGAACTGGTCCAGGAAGATGCGCCGGATGTGAGCGCGCGACACCTTCGCCACGTCGATGTCGGGGAGGAGCACGTGGCCGACTCCCTCGAACGTGATGAGTGCCTTCACCATCAGCACCAGCTCGACGGGGAAGTACATGCGGTAGCGCGCGCCGCGCGAGAGCGATTCGAGCACGAGCTGCGCGAGCGAGAAGCTCTCGAAGCGCGCGGCGTGTCGCCAGCGGCTCGATATCTCGATGACCTCGCGCCGGAAGCCGGCGGCGTCACTCTGCGGTCCCGCCTGCGCCACGGCGGTGAGATATCGCGCCGCGCTCTCGGCGTCGCCCATGACGAGCGAGTAGTAATAGTAGAGCAGCAGATGCCGCAGATCGGCATCGAGCTGGCCAACCATGCCGAGGTCGATGAAGCCGACCTTTGCGCCCGGGAGGACGAGCAAATTGCCCGGGTGCAGGTCGGCGTGAAAGAACCCATCGCGGTAGATCATGCGAATGATCGATGCCGCGCCGAGATCGACGAGATGCTCGCGATCTTCGATTGGCAGGGCGCGAGCCACATCCGAATCGGGACGCTCGCCCTCGAGGTACTCCATGCACAGCACGCGCGACGCGCTGTACTGGCGATAAATGCGCGGAAACACGACGTCGCTCATGTCGGCGAAGTTTGCCGCGAAGGTCTCCGCGTTCGTCGCCTCGCGCTCGAGGTCGACCTCGCGCATGGTGTAATCGACGAACTCACCGATGATCCGTTTGGGCTGGTAGTTCGGAACGACGATCTGAAGCAGCGAAGCCAACGCGCGGAGGAGGCGCGCATCGCGCGTCAACAGCTCGGTGATGCCCGGCTTCACGACCTTGAGGACGACGTCGTCGCCGTCGATCGTGGTCGCGCGATGGATCTGCGCGATCGACGCCGAGCCTAACGGGACCGGATCGACGTGCGAGAACATCGCCGCGATCGGACGCGCCAGATTCGCCTCGACCAGCTCGACGAATCGCTCGAAGGGCACCACCGGGAGCTGATCGAGGAGTCGTCGCAACTCCTGCGTGATCGGCTTCGGCAGGATATCTTCGCGGAGACTGAGGATCTGGCCGAGCTTGATGTACGTCGGTCCGAGAAGCTCCATGCGGCGCCGGAGCTGCTCGGGGAAGGGAAGGTCGCGCAAGTCGGCGCGAACGAAGGGACGCAAGAGCAGCGCGGAGACTCGGAGCAGGCCCCCGCGGAAGGCGTGACGGGGCCCGCCCGGAGCCCGACGCGCGCGATCGAGCGCAAGGACGCCGCCGGCGCCAAGTCCCAGGAGGTGGCGGTGCGTCGCGACAAATCGCCTAACGATTCCCGGCGGCGGCCGCTCGACGAGACGCTGCAGCGGTAGCGCCGGTGTGGCGCGCTTTCGACGGCCGCGCCTGTGGGAGCCCTGCCTCGTGCCAACACGCGCCGGAATTCTCGACGGCGTGTGCGTAGTCACGACAGCGCGGCGCGTGCTCATCGTTTCCGCCCGAACCGCTCGTGCGCCGCGACCCACTCGTTGGCGGAGATCGCCGACGCGAGGGAGAGCTCGCCCGCGAGCACGACGGCGGCGACGATCTCGGCGAGCTTGTTCACGTGTCCGAGTCCCTCGCAGCCGAGGAGGGCGAGACACTCGCGCTGTGTGGCCAAGCTGGTGCCGCCGCCATGCGTCGCGACGATCAGCGAAGGGATGGTGATCGAGAGGTACAGCTCGTTCGCCGGCGTCACGTCGCCGTACACGATCGCGGCGGACCCTTCGGCAACGTTCGCGACGTCCTGACCGGTGGCGATGAACATCGCGGCGATGGCGTTGGCCGCGTGGAGTCCATTGTTCGAAGCGCCGGAGAGAAATGCGCCGACGTTGGCGACGGTGCCGTGGTCGCGAAGTTGTGCCGGTTCGACGCGCAGGCACTCGCGAAGGAGCGCGGCGGGAATCGTCGCTTCCGCCGTGACTCGCTTGCCGCGCGTGTGCAGCGCGTTGATGTGGGAGACCTTCTTGTCGGTGGCGAAGTTGGACTCGAGGTAGTAGCGCAACAGCGTCGGATTCGCGCGTACGATCCACTCACAAGCGAAGAGGGTCGCGCGGCCCACCATGTTCTGCCCCGCCGCGTCACCAGTCGCGAAGTCGAAGCGAAGGAAGGCAAAGTTGTTCGAGAGATAGGTCTCGATCTGAAGCAGCTTCGCGACATGGGACGTCGCTTCGGCGACCCGGCGGATGTCGTCGAAGTGCTCGACGACCCAATCGCGAAACGCCCGCGCTTCACGGGCCGAGCGGAAGACGAAGACCGGAGCGCGTTGCATGTGATCCTCCGCGATCGTGCATGTCACCCCGCCGGCGAGGTTGAGCACTTTCATACCGCGGTTGTACGATGCCACGAGCGAGCCTTCGGTTGTGGCGAGTGGGATGAGGAAATCACCCTTGGCGTATTCGCCATTGATGTGAATCGGGCCCGCCATACCGAGCGGAACCTGGGCAACGCCGATCAGGCTTTCGATGTTGCCGCGTGTCGTCGCCGGGTCGAACGAGAAGCGCCGAGTGTGCTCCAGGCGCACGCCCGTGAAATCCTCGACAAACGACTGGCGACCCTCGATGGCCGGTCGGGCATGGTCGAGCATCGGGTCATGCTCATAGGGCACGCGATCCGGCAGCGGCCGCGATGCGGCGGGAGGTCCGGGCGCCGCCTCACCTGTCGGCACTTCGGATGCCGTGATCTCGCAAGTCACCGGCGATTCGGTCATCGCCACTCCCTGATATTACGCCCACCCGGGCACCGTCCCGACTGCGCGGCACGAACACGTATCGGCTCGCCGATCTCAGGACTCTTGTGCGAAATCTGCCGCATCGAGACCGAAGAGCAGTCGGGGCAATCCGCACTCGTCGTCGGCAGTTCGCTGAGTTCAATCCCTTGGGGCCAAGGCAGGCACGGACCGACGACGACCGGGGTTGTCCACATCGAGCCGCCCTGGATGGCAGCGAGGTTCATCCGAATGCCCGCGACGGCAAAGAACGGAAACGGGCGTGCTGGACATCGGCTACGACGAGATCGAACCTAACGATTGGCTCCCGCCTAACGCCGCGCCGGCGCTTGACGTCGAGGTCGCCCATCGCCAGCCAATCGCGCACGTGATCGGCCGATGGGGAGCGTAAGATGGCCGCCAAGAGAGCCCCTTCCGTGGTCTCAGTGGCGCGAATCTTTGCAGGCTACTCCCGTGAATAGTCGTTTCTGTCTGCATCGGGAGCGCACTCTGCCGCAGCTGATCTGTCGCACCATTGCATTCGAAACTCGACGCCGCGATGTAATCGTGGAGTCTCTTCGACCGGCCGGCATTCGCGTGCCACGAGCCGACGAATGCGAGTAGAAGATCTCGTGCGCGGCGACGTGCGCGTCGAGGGCACCATAGCGCGCTACGCCGTCGGCGTCGGCTCCGTAGCAGCGGCCCTAATACTGAGGATGCTGCTGACACCGTTGACGGGCAGGGGTGCGCCCTTCGTGCTCTTCTTCGCGGCGATGTTGGTGACCAGCCTCCTGGCCGGTCTTGGTCCCGCGCTCGTCGCCCTTCTCATCAGCCTTCCGCTCGCGAGCTTCGTGTTCGTCGTGTCCGCGGGCTATTCCATCTCCCAGGCTGCATTTCAAGCGGCGCTGTATCTCGTCGATGGGCTCATCATCATCTACCTAACGACTCTCGCGACCCGGAGGCGTCAGAACCTCCAAGATGCCAACCGGATGCTGCAGAGCGCGAACGAGGAGCGAGTGCGAGCGCTCACGCGGATGCGGGAGACCATCGACCTCGCACCGGACGCGTATTTTCTTGCCGACCTCGGTGCCCGCCTCACCGACGTGAATCAGGCCGCCTGCCGGCTCCTCGGCTACGACCGCGACGAGTTGGTCGGGAAGACGATCTACGACATCATCCCTCGAGAGGATGCCGCACGGCTGAACGCGGTGAAGATCGAGCTGCTGAAGCCGGGACGAGTGATCAAATCCGAGTGGTCGTTGAAGCTGAAGGACGGAACGTTCGTGCCCGTCGAGGTCAGCGCGAACATTCTGCCGGAGGGCCGATGGCAGGCCTTCATTCGCGACATTAGCGAACGCAAACGCATAGAGGACGTGCGCCAGGTTTTCGTCGCTCTGCTCGACAATTCGTCCGATTTCATCGGGATCGCGGATCCGACGGGAAAGCCGATCTACGTCAACGCGGCGGGCCGCCGGATGGTCGGACTGCCGGCAGATTTTCCGGTGGAACAACTCCAGATCCAGGAATTCTATCCGGCAGAGCTGCGGTCCTTCGTCGCGGATGAGATTCTCAAGACGATGATCGAGCGCGGCCAATGGTCCGGCGAAACGCAATTTCGGAACTTTCGCACGAACACGCCGATCCCGGTCTCGGACACGCATTTCATGATCCGTGACGCGAAGGGCGAGCGGATCCTTGGCATGGGCACCGTCACTCGCGACATCTCGGAAGCGCGGCGGATCGCCGACGAGCGCGAGAAGCTTCTGGCTCAGGAGCAGCTCGCTCGCCAGCAGGCCGAATCAGCAAACACGCAACTGCGCGAATCCGAGGAGCGCTTTCGCCTCACGCTCGAGGGAGCGCCCATCGGCATGGCGCTGGCTGCGCTCGATGGCCGCTTTGTTCGCGTCAATCAGGCTCTCTGCGAGATCACCGGGTACAGCGCGGACGAGTTGACACAGATGAAGTTTCAGGACATCACACATTCCGATGATCTGGACACGGACGTCGGGCTGGCCGACAAGCTCGCTCGCGGCGAGATCCCGCGGTACCAGCTCGAGAAGCGATATGTCCGCAAGGATGGCTCGCTCGTCGACGTGATGCTCAGTGCCTCCGTGCTTCGGGCGCAGGATGGCGCGGCGCGGTACTACATCAAGCAGGCCGAAGACATCACGGCGCGCAAACGAGCGCTCGACGCGCTTCGTCTGTCGGAGGCCAAGTTCTCGGGCATCGTCTCGATTGCCGCCGACGCCATCATCTCTGTCGAGAGGGATCAACGCATCACGATCTTCAACGAGGGCGCAGAGAGAATTTTCGGCTATGCCAAAGACGAGGTGATTGGAACGACGCTCGACCGGCTCATTCCGGAACGCTTTCGCGCGGCTCATCGCGACCACTTCGCGGGCTTCGCCGCGGGGGAGGAATCCGCTCGCACGATGGGAGAACGGCGAGAGATTTTTGGTCTTCGCAAGAACGGCGAGGAATTTCCGGCCGAGGCGTCGATCTCCAAAGTGAGCGTGAACGGAGCGATGCTCTTGTCGGTCGTGCTTCGCGATGTCACGTCTCGCAAGAGTGTAGAGGAAGCTCTCCGGCGCGCCGTCACGGCGCGCGACGACGTACTGGGGATCGTCGCCCACGACCTCAGGAACCCCCTGAGCACGATCATGATGCAGGCATCGCTCCTGGAGCGTCCCGGTCCAGAGCCTGAACGTCGCGATCAAACGCCGAGGCTAGTGATCGCGCGCTCGACCGCGCGCATGAATCACCTGATTCAAGACCTGTTGGACGTGGCGGTCGTCGAAGCAGGGCAATTGTTGAAGGTCGAGCGCGAGCGGCTGTCGGTCGCTGACCTTGTGCGCGATGCGATCGAGACTCAAGCGACCCTCGCATCGTCGTCCGGACTGGACCTTCGAGCGGACGTGGGGCAGGACGTGCACGACATATGGGGTGACCGCCATCGCCTGCTGCAGGTATTCGAGAACCTCATTGGCAATGCGCTCAAGTTCACAGCGGAAGGGGGTCGCGTCACAGTTGGCGCCGTGCTGAAGGACAAGGAAGTCGTGTTCTCGGTTGCCGATACCGGCTCGGGCATCGCGCCAGAAAGCCTGACGCACGTCTTCGACCGTTTCTGGCAGGCGTCGACGCGCGCGGGTCGTCTCGGCGCCGGCCTCGGACTTCCCATCACCAAAGGAATCGTCGAAGCTCACGGCGGACGCATCTGGGTAGAGAGCACACTCGGGCGCGGAACCACTTTCTTCTTTACGATTCCGAGCTTGACCGCGGACGAATCGCCCAGCGGAGTCAAGAGACCCCTGGAGTCCACTCGAAGAAAGGACGAGCGCCGGACACGGAGACAGAGCTCGTAGCAGGGCGCCGGCGGATATTTCAGGGTGCCGCGTCGGCGCGGCCCGTTGCGCCGGTCCAGCGGCGGACAGCCAACGCGATGATGGTCGCGCCAGCGGCGACGACGAATACCGGCACCAGGTACGCCACGAGATTGAAGCCGCGCGGTTTGGGCGCGAGGAGAATCCACTCACCATACTTCGAGACGAAGTATGCCTTCACCTCGTCTGGCGTTCGGCCCTCTGCGAGCTGGTCGCGCACGAGCGCGCGCATCGACTGCGCGAGTCCGGACGGCGAATCCTGGATCGAGAGGCCCTGGCACACCGGGCATCGAAGCTGCGCCGCGACGGCGGAGGTGCGCGCTTCCAATATCGAGTCAGGTCCGGGAGTTGGATTCGTGGCGCGCGCGTTAGGCGGCGAGGGCGTCGACTGCCCTAGCAGCTCCCCGCCGCCGACGAGCAGCGCGAGGGCGGCGCAGAGGACTGCGTATCTCATGGCGTTCCCGCGGCAGACGCGCTGGCAAGCAGCGAATCGATGACGTGCCTAACGACCGCCGGCTCGGCGGGACCGGTGATCTTGCGCGCGATCTGGCCGTCGGGGCTGACGAAGAACGTCTCGGGAACGCCATAGAGTCCGTAGTCGATCGCCGTGCGCGTGTCTGGATCCTGGACGGAGGCGTAGCTCTGGCCGCCCAATTCCGCGATCCACGCTGTCCCTGCTTCGGGGGTGTCCTGGTACAGCGAGCCGACGAAGGTCACCGGCTTACCGGCGTACAGGCGAGCGACTTCCGAGAGGCCGGCGTGCTCGTCGCGGCAGGCGAGACACCAGGACGCCCAGAAATTCAGCACGACGACCCGACCGCGCAGATCGGCGAGGCGGATCGTGTCGCCAATGGGCCTGCCGAGGGATGGTTCGCCCGGCGCGAAGACGGTGAGCGCAAAGGGCGGTGCCGGATTGCCGGGGAGCGGTGAAGGAATCTCGCGCGGATCCCGCGTGAGCCCGTAGGCGAACAGGGCGACGACGGGAATCGTTAGGCTCGCGGCGATCGCGGCGCGGCGCCAGTTCATGCCGCGTGCCCCTCGAGTCGCGGTGCGGCGGGGACGGCGACGACGACGGCCCGCCGCCTTCGAGCCGCGGGCCAGATGCCGACGAGCGCACCGAGGACGACGACGCCGCCGCCGAACCAGATCCAGGGGACGAGCGGCTCGTGAATCGCCCTGATCGTCGCCGTGCTCCCGTCCGGGCGGAACGCCATGAGATTGAGATAGAGGTCGCCGAACGGCCCGCTCTGTACGTCCGGAGTCGGCACCGGCTCCTGGGAGGTCGGGTAGAAGTTCATCCGCGGCTCGAGCGAACCGCGTGGCCTGTTTCCGTCGAGGAGAGTGAGCGTGGCGCCAACGACGGACCGCTGGCGCTCCTCGCGTGCCCACAGCCGATCGAGGCGCACGGTGTGCCCCGACAGCGTGAGGGTCTCGCCGGGACGCAGCGTGGCCTCGCGCTCGGTGCGCATCGTCGCCGAGGCGGCGATCCCCAGCGCGACGAAGAAGACGCCGAGGTGCGCGATGTAGCCGCCGTAGCGCCGGCGATTGCCGGCGATGAGCCGCAGCGGCGCCGCGAGCCAGGACTCGTTATGCGCGACACGCCGCGCCCGCGCCCCGAGCCAGATCTCGCGCACGTTCGCCGTCGCGGCGTAGCCGACGAGCGCGAAGATCAACACACCGAAGACGTCTCGCAGGCCGATGACGAGCGCCACGACCGCGAGCAGCACCGCGCCAGCGGCCGGGGGAAGGAGCTTCGCGCGCAATTCGGCGCGTGTGGCGCTCTTCCACGGCAGTGCCGGGCCGACACCCATGAGAAACAGCAGCGCCGCGATCAGCGGCAACGACATGCGGTTGAAGAAAGGCCCGCCCACGCTGACCTTGACGCCACGCACGGCTTCGGCGACCAGCGGAAACAACGTGCCGACGAGCACCGTGAGCATGAACGCCGTAAGGAACAGGTTGTTCAACAGGAATACGGTCTCGCGCGAGACCGCCGAGTCGAGACGGCCTGTCGTGCGCAATCGATCGGAGCTTCCCGCGACCAGCGTGAACGCGGCGACGAGCACGATGGCGATGAAAGTGAGAAAGTAGTAACCGATGGTCCCGGTCGTGAACGCGTGGACGGACGAGATGATGCCCGAACGCGTGAGGAACGTGCCGAGAATCGTCAGGACGAAGGTCCCGACGACGAGGTTCAGGTTCCAGACGCGGAGCATGCTGCGCCGCTCCTGAACCATGGCGGAGTGGAGGAAGGCGGTCGCCGTGAGCCAGGGGAGAAACGACGCATTCTCCACCGGATCCCACGCCCAATAGCCGCCCCAGCCGAGCACGTCGTACGACCACCACATCCCGGCGATGATGGCCGCCGACAGGAATCCCCACGACGCGACGGTCCAGATGCGCGTGAGCCGGATCCAATCGTCCGACTCGGCTTCGCCGGAGAGCACCGCGCCGACCGCGAACGCGAACGGCACGGACATGCCGACGTAGCCGAGGTACAGGAGCGGCGGGTGCACCGCCATGAGGATGTGATTCTGAAGCAGCGGATTCGGACCTGGACCGTTAGGCGGTACGGGCCACACCACCTTGAAGGGGTTCGCCGGACCGACGAGCAGGATCGCGAAGAAAAGAGCGATGCCGAGCAGCGCCGTCGCCGCGTACGGGACCAGATTCCCCGGCCGGTCGCGGTTGAGCCACACGACGAATATCGCGTACAGCGACAGCACCCACGCCCAGAAGAGGATCGAACCCTCGAGCGCGCCCCACAAAGAGATGATCGTGTAGAAGAGGGGCGTCTCGCGGCTGCCGACCTGCGCGACATATGAGACCGAGAAGTCGTGCGTCACGAGCGCGGTGATCATCGCGAGCGCCGCCGCGGTCATGAGCAAGAAGTTCGCGAAGACCGCTCCGTAGCCGAGCGCCACCCAGTCGCGCCGGCCGCGCCGGATCCCGGCGGGCATGGCGATGATGCCGGTGACGACGAAGGCGAGCGAGACGAGGAGCGCGCCCCGCCCGACGAGCCCGGCGAGGCCGCTCACGAGCGCGACTCCTTGATCAGCGTCCGCGCCGCCTCGTTAGGCGAGGCGCCGGGCTTGGGGGGCCGATATTCGTTCGAGTGCTTGACCATGAGGTTGGTCGAGTTGAAGACGCCGTCGGGCCGATAGCGACCCTCGACGACGACGCCGATGCCGTCGCGGAACATCTGCGGCGGCGCACCGTGCGAGTGCACGGCAATGTCGCTCATCCCATCGGTGATCGTGAAGCGCAGATCGAGCGTCGAGTCGTTCCACGTGACGGAGCCGGGCTTGATCTGCCCGCCGAGGCGAACGGGGACGTCGACGGCACGCGCTCCTTTGGCCAACAGCTCGTGAGGGGTGAGAAAATACACAACATTCTTGGCGAGGCCGCCATAGAGCAGATAACCAAAGACGGCAAGGATCACGGCGGCGCCGGCAACGATCGACCATCGCTTCCCGCGCGTCGCCGTCATCGGACACCCGCCCGGGTTGCCTGCTCGAGCGCGGCGCGCGCGCGACGAATCTCACGTCGAAGGTGGACGAGGTAGCCGATGAGCGTCGCCCAGGTCACCGTGAACGCGGCGGCAACGAACATGTTGTTGCTCATCATGAAGCGCGGCTCCCGCGACCGCCCCTCAGCGCGGCGTCTTCGGCGGCATGCTCGGCGGCGCGCAACATGAGCGCGGCCTCGTAACGGCGGCGAATGAGATAGATCATCACGAAGAGGAAGGCAAAGGCGTTGAGACGCAGGCCGAGCACGTACGCCGGATCGACGGTGGACGGGCTCGACTGAATCTGGTGGATCGTTCGCCACCAGCGCACCGACATGTACACGATGGGCACGTTGATGGCGCCGAGGATGCCGACGGCCGCGCTCCACTGCGCGCGCCGCTCGCGGTCGTCCACCAGGGCGCGCAGGGCGAGATAGCCGGCGAGAATGAGGAAGAGCACGAGTGTCGACGTCAGGCGGGCGTCCCAGGTCCACCACACGCCCCAGGTCGGACGAGCCCAGATCATCCCCAGGAGGAGCGTGAGACCGGCGAAGGTCGCCGCCACCTCCGCCGCCGCCGCGGCGAGCAGGTCGTCTTCTTCGCGGCGCGACCAGAGATACTTCATCGCAAAGACGAGCACGGTGAGGGGCGCGAGCATCGTCATCCACGCCGCCGGCACGTGGACGTACATGATTTTCTGGAGATCGCCCATGTCCCGATCGGGCGGCGACGTCACGATCGCGACCGCTTGAGAGGCAACCAACGACGCGAACGCGAACCACCCGAAAATCGACCAGCGGCTCGTTCGCGGCGGAGCAGCCGTGGCCACAATCGTTCCGCTGGTCATGATGTCACACCTCGATGACGAGCTCGAACGCCAGAAAGCTGGCGACGAGGAAGATGATGTCGAAGGCGGCAAGCAGACGCGCCCACGCGCCGGCGTCGCCGAGGAGATTCCCGCCGAGGAGCGCCTTGGTGGCGTCCACGGCGGCGATGAGCACCGGAACCAGCATGGGGAAGAGCAACAGCGGTAGCAAGACCTCGCGCGCGCGGCTGCGGCTGGCGAGCGCGGCGTAAAAGGTGCCGAGGGTCACCAAACCGACACAGCCGAAGAAGAGAATGGCAACGAGCGCCGGCCATTCCGCCGGAATACGCACCTGGAAGAGAACGATGCCTAACGCGACGACGATGGCGAGCATCGACGCCACGAGCGCGAAGTTGGCGAGCAGCTTTCCCGCGAAGATCATCCGGCGGCTGCCCGGATACAGCAGCAGCTGCTCGAGGGCCCCTCCGTCCAGTTCCATCTGGTACGAGCGGTTGAACGCGAGCACGCCGGCAAAGAGCGCGGCGAGCCAGATCGCCCCCGGCGCGGCGTCGCGAATCGCCTGCGCGTCGGGTCCGAGCGCGAAGCCGAACATGACGAGGATCGTCACCGCGAGGGCGATGACGGAGTTGAACGCCGCCTTCGACCGGCGTTCCGCCGTCAGGTCCTTCCACGCGATCGCGCGGGCCCGGCGCCATTCGTCACGCAACGCCATCAGCTGCCGGCCCTCAGCGTGAGTCCGGTGTGCCGGTGAACATCGGGGGAAATCGTCGCCAGCCGGCCGTCGACGAGGGTCACCGTGCGATCGAGAACATTTGCCGCGGGCGCGAGCTCGTGGAGGACGACGAGCGCCGCGGCGCCGGCGCTCGTCCAATCGGTGATGAGTGAATTCATAAGATCGGCGCCCGGTCCGTCGAGGTTGCTGTAGGGTTCATCGAGGAGCAGCAGACGCGGGCGGACGAGCATCAGCCGCGCGATTGCGAGGCGCCGCTGCATGCCTGACGAGAAGCCGCGCACTCGATCGTTCGCGACCGCCGCCAACCCGACGCGCTCCAGCGCCGTTTCGCACTCGCCACTCGGCCGGTCGAGCATCGCCGCGGCAAAGTGGAGATTCTCGCGCGCGGTGAGGTCGTCGTAGAGCCCGGGCACGTGCGCCAGATACCCAATTCGTGGCCGCACGTCGGCGGGCGCGCGCACGACATCGTGCCCGCACACGCGCAGGCTGCCCGCGTGCGGCCGGAGGAGGGTAGCGAGAATGCGCAGCAAGGTGCTCTTGCCGGTGCCGTTCGCGCCGAGGAGGCCGACGACCTCACCCGGTGCAACGGACAGCGTGACGCCTCGCAACACCCAACTCGCCCCGAAGCGTCGGGCGACGTCGGCGGCGTCGACGGCGGGCACAGGCGCGCTCATCATCGCCCCAAGAGAGTGTGTCGAGAGGCGCTCCGCTGTCCTCTTTTCCCTGATAACACCAACGATACGGCAATCTTCACATGGATCTTTGTCTGGTTGTCACTTGACTTGTGTAAACGCTCAACTCATCGTCACCGCGATGTCGTCCGTCGCCCGCCTTTCAGCTGCTCCGCGAACCACTCACCAGGGGTAATTGCCATGGCACTGCGTTCCGGCATCTACATCGTCCCGACCAACCAGTGGTACATCGAGCGCACCGTGTGGCTCATCGCCGGTTTGGTACTCCTCGCCTCCACGGTGCTTGCGCTCCTGGCCAGTCCGTACTGGGTGCTGCTCGTGATCGCGACGGGAGCGGCATCCGTCGTCGTCTCACTGACAGGCTTCTGCGTCATCGGCAGTGTTCTGAAGCGTCTCGGGTTCCGGGCCGCATTGGGCGGCAATCCAGCCGAGTCCAAGTGGTACTTCATGCAGACCGACGCCTGGTACCTGGAGAGGCGCATCTACCTGGCGGTTGGAATCAACATCTCGATCGCTTCGGTGCTCTCGCTCGTCCACAGTACATGGTGGCTGTCCTTCACGGCTTTCGTCGGCGTCGCCATGGTGTGGTTCGCGGCGACCGGCTTCTGCATCATGGCGAACGGCCTGTACTGGCTCGGCGCCGAGCCGCGGCTTGCTCCCGCGCCAGACTGCCGGGTGCCGCGAACGGTGGAATCGCACGCTCGCGCGTGATTGCCATCGGCCGTCACGGCGCTTCCTTTTTCAGGGCGGCGTCGATGTCACGTGCGTGCTCGGAGTATTCCTTCAGTCCCTTCGCGCGCTCCGCCGGCGCCGCGGCCGCGAGTCGCCGGCGGAACCTCGCCGCGGCCGTTGCGTCACCGGAGAGCTCGGCAGCGCGCGCGGCGAGCGTGAGTCCGAGGAGATGGTTCGGTTGCGCCGCGAGAATCGTGTCCGCCTCGGCGCGCGCCGACGACGCGTCGCCGACGGCGGCGTAGATCTCGCCGATGTCATAGCGGGCGTGAGCGTCGGGCGGCCCGATCATCTGATAGGCCTGCACGGCCATCGGCGCGAAGAAGCGGGCGCTGTCGAGCTTTCCCTGCTCGCTGTAGCTCATGACGCGATTGAACAGTCGGCTCGCCCGTTCTTCGGGAGACATCGACGAGATATCGGGCGCGCTCGCCATTCCGGCGGCGGGAAGCGCGGCGCCCTGCTCGGCGACGCCGACCTCGGGCGCGCCCGAGCGCCGGCCGACGGCTTCACCGGCAACGAACGCGACGAGCACGAGCAGGGCAGCGCCGCCCACGAGCCTAACGACGTTGCGGTCCGAGCCGCGCGCGGCCGCCGGCGCGTTCCCGGGCGTGACCGGCGCGCCGCACTCATTGCAGAATTTCGCGCCCGGTGAGAGCTCATGGCCGCAGGCGGTGCAGGCGACCCCGCGCAGCGGCGCGCCACAGTTCGAGCAGAAGTGGCCCGCGGAGCTCTCTCCGCACCGCGGACAGCTGGTCTGTCGTGCAGGATCCATCGCCTTCGCGGACGCCTGTTCGGTCATGAGCGACTCAAATTGAACGGTGGCCGAGCCTAACGATTTCAGCTCGAAGCGGGCTTCCTTCGCAACGCTTCGTGCATTCGTCGAAGCGCCGTGTCGGGCAGGGCGTGCGGACCAGCCGGCAACGGTCCACTGCGACGGCGAATTCCGTCGAGGGCGCTGTCGGCCATGGCTCTATTGTTGGTCGCGCGCGCGACCATGTAAATACCGAACAGGGGGGCCGAATGTTGCGGCGCCAATGCGGCCGCCGCGCGGTATTGGCCGAGGGCCTCCGCGTACGCCTTCTTCCTGAACAGCACATTCCCGCTGTCGAGCGCGGCCTTTGCGGCGGGGCCCAACAATGCGTGCGCCTGCTGTCGAGCGAGCATGCTGTCCGCAATCCGGCCGAGGGGAACTCTTGGCTCGTCCTTCGCTGTACACCCGAGAAAGGTAGCGGTCGCGAGGAGAAGGCCACAGCAGAGGCTGCGGGGTCGAGTCATCGACATCTCCAGCGCTCGTCCGTCACTTGGCGAGCGGGTTCGTGAAGTGGCACATGAGACAGAGTCCCGGATTCTTGCTTTGCATCCTGGCCGCGTCGAAGCCGGGGCCATGGGGATTGATCCGTGCGCCAAGGTCGGAGTGACATTGCATGCAATAGGTTTGTTGGTGGCACGTCGCGCAGGCATTGAGGTCCTGTCGCGCGGCGCGCCCATGCTGAAGGAGCCAGAGCGGTTGAGCATTGTGGAACACCGTGCTGCGCGCATTCGTCTTGGCTGCCAGTCCGAGCTGGCGATGGCAGGAGCGGCAGAACGCCTCGGTCGAATGACAGGAAGTGCAATCCGTCTCTCGACCGTATGCCTGGGGCGCATGCGTGTACAGGAAGTTGGTGGGATGGTAGCGTCGTGACACACGTTCGCCACCATGACAATCGGTGCAGAAGCGTTGTGTGTGGCAGCCCGAGCACTGGAGCTCACCGGACGCGGCGACGGCGTAGTGCATGCGCAGGAAGTGCAGCGGATGGACTCGCACCTTTCGCGTCGTATCCTCCGAGCGGGCGAGCGCATTCGCGATCGCGTAGATACGCGAGAGGAAGCCCGTCGTCTGCGCCGGCGTGGCGACGTCGAGCGTCACCGCCTGACGGAGCTGGACGCCCGGGGCCGTGGCCTCCATCGCGTCGGCGAGCTTGGTGATGACGTCCCTCCCGCCTTGCCCGGTGTGACAACTTTCGCAGCTCGCGCGCGCGTGACAGATCGCGCAGCGCGCCGTCTCTCGCCGCGCAACGTCCGCGTGCTCGAGGACGAACTTCCGGTCGCGGTGATCGGCGGGCGTTGGGTAAACGGCGGCGCGGCCGCGGATCAAGCGGGCGATTCGGGCGTCGGAGCCGAGCGCGACGATGACCGGCGAGGTCGCACCGTCCACGTGACATCGCTGGCAGCTCTCCCGGGAGTGACAGAGGGCGCAGGTGGCGTCACGCGCACGGGCCATGGTGCCGTGCGTCGTCACGAACGTGGAGCTCTGGTGCGATGGAGGCTTCTGCAGAGCGGCCAACTGGGCGTCGGTCAGCACCGTGCGCATGAGCGGGCGGTGGCAGGTGCTGCACCTGTTGGTGGCGGCGAAGTGGCTGGTCGTCGCGTGCGCATGGCAGCCGAAGCACGTCGGGGCGACGGCGCGTCCGACATTCATCCACTGGCTCGTGTCGGCGAGTGCGTGACAGGTGGCGCAGGTTGCCTCCTTGGACTTCGCGAGATGATCCCGGTGTGAGAAGACGAGCAACCCCGCGTAACGGCCGGCCGGTGGAGTCCAGCGTACCTCCCTCGTGACCGTCCCGTTGTGGCAGGCCGCGCATAACGACGCCGCGGGGAAGAAGCGCGCACTGTCATTCGCCGCGACACCGGCGTGACATGCCGCGCAGCTGACGAAAAGCCGGGCGTGCGTGTCGTGTGGGAACGGGGACGCCTGGCTCTTCGCGGCCGAAGCAAAGAGCGGCAATGCGATCAGGGGCGACAGGATCGCGAGAATGCGTCGCGTCATTGCGCGCGGCTCAGCCCGGGATCGCGGCCGATCATGAACTCGAAGCGCATCGAGGCGCGGCGCTGCGACCAGTCGGGGCCGGGAGCGCCGTTCGTGAGCACATGCTGATACAGCCCGGCGTCGGCGACGAGCCGCACGTCCTGCCTAACGAACCACGAGACGTCGCCGACGACGCCGTAGATGCGGCCCGTGCCGACACGGAACTCGTAGATGTTCTGCGTCAGCAGTCCTTCCGCGCCGATCGAGAGCGTCGATGACGGGATCCAGCGCACGTTGCCGCGGATGTCCGTCCCCGCCGCACCGCTGCCGATGTCGACTGCATACGATGCCGAGGCGACGACGCTGTGGCTGCCTAGCCAGGTGGCGTCGCCGCCGGCGCGCCAGCCATTGGTGCGCAACGAGATCCCGGTGTTGGTCGGCGCATACTGCTGATAGCCGCCGAAGAGCGTGACGTCGATCGGTGCACTCTTCGGCCGCCAATCGAGGTTCGCGCGGGCCTCGTCGAAGCCGACCGGCGAGAAAGCGCCCCAGATGGTCCAGAGCTCGAAGAAGGGCCGCGAGCGCCGTGCCTCGATCCAGCCATTGTAGACACCGACGTTCGAGGTGCCGACGCGGAGCCGTGCCTCGTTCCAGTCGCCGGTGGCGAAGTCGTAGGTGAGATCCAGGTCGACCGCCGCACCGAGTCGGCGCGTCGACGCGTCGAGGGCGGCGCGTTCCGAGTAGAGTCCGCTGCGGTCGGCGATGAGCACACGCTGATATGTGAGCGCGGCGGCGGACAGCGCATCGGGGCG
Organism: Gemmatimonadaceae bacterium; assembly: GCA_036557635.1. Taxonomy (GTDB): domain Bacteria; phylum Gemmatimonadota; class Gemmatimonadetes; order Gemmatimonadales; family Gemmatimonadaceae; genus AG2. The sequence goes on along the minus strand of DATBHD010000198.1, from coordinate 12,189 downwards.
AAAGCGGGCGCGCGCTCCGAAGATGTAGCCGTTCTGCTGCGGCGGCAGATTGTCCACGGCAGCGAGCTGGGACGTGGTATATGGCTCCTGCAGGCCTTCCACGAGGGCGCGGCCGGCCCACCCCTCGAGGGAGTATGCGTCGTGCCTGACGAGTAAATCACCTCCATCGAAGTCGTAGGCACCCAGGCCATTCATCACCCACTGCCGGCCGAGGCGCGCCTGCCAGCTCGACCGGTCGAGTTGCGCATAGGCATCGAGCACGTCGAAATGATCGTTGTACCGTGGGAAGACGAACGTCGAGTCGTTCCCGATCTCGCCGCGAGCGCGGAGGTCGCCGCGAAAGCTGAGGCCCTGCATCAACCCCCATCCGGCGAAGGTCAGGTCTTGCATCACCGGACCGATGCTCACGGGATTGCCGGACCGCTCGAACTGGCAATAGTTGGAGGTCTGAGAGCAGAAGGCCGGAACGCCGTCGGGCGTCGCGCGTATCTGGCCGGTACCCGGGAAGGTCGACGCCGGTGCCGAGTCGATCGCGAGTGGACGCAGCTCGATGAGCTGCATCAGCGTCACGCCGGAGACGCGAAATCCCTGCGCGCCTAACGGTACGGGCAGCAACGCGAGCAGGAGCCGGATGAAACGCCTCACCGGCCGCCTTCCGCATGCCCCGCCCGCAACATGTCACTCGCGGTCGCGTGACAAGTGGCGCAATCGCCGTTCGGATAGTGATCGCGTTGCTGCTGGTGGCAGGCGAGGCACACGGGTCGCGACGCGGGCAGCGCGGCAACGACCGCGTCGGCGTGACAACGCGCACAGCCGTCATGGGAGGCACGGTCGTGACCGGCGCGCGCCGTCGGATGACATCCGGCGCAGTCCGCGGTACTGGTGTGGTGTTCGGCGTGACAGCTCTTGCACGTGGTGGCAACGGAGCGCTTGGTATTGTCGCCATGGCAGCGCGTGCACGCGATCTTCGCGTGTCGTTCGTGGGTGAAGGATTCCGGGCGCGTGACGGTCTGTGGCCGCGCCGAGATCGTGAACGCCATCGGCATCTCACGGCTCGGCAGCGACGAGCGGTCGTGACAGCCGGTGCACTCCACGCGCTGCCGCGTGCTGTGGTGGCAGGCGACACAGCCACCAGGCGCGGTGAATTTCAGGCCGCCGTGAGTCGTGGTGGTTCCGTGACACGTCGTGCACGCGAGCGATTTGTGCACCGAGTGTCGAAAGCTATCGGCGGTGACGGGGAACGGGGAACCCGGAATGGGGGACGGTGCACCGGGACGACCTGGAGTCGCCGCCGGCGAGTGCGTTGCCGTCAGGTGTGCCACGGCGGGCGTACGTCGTCGCGGCGAGAGCGTGTGCCGGACGGCACGTGGCGGCGCGAGCAGGAGCGTGCGCACGATCGCCGATTCGTCGAGCGCGCTCGATCGCCGTGGCGGGTCGCGATTGATGGACTGGTGACAGCTGATACAGTTCGTGCCTTTCACCCGCCAGCTGTGCGCGGCATGACAGGAGCCACACTGGGCGAGCTTGTGTCCGCCCAGTCCGCGGTGGAACGACGTGAGGGTATCCGGCGAACCGTGGCACTGCGACTCGGCGCAGGTCTTGAACGCGTCGTTAGGCTTCTCCTGCTTGTGCGGATTGTGGCAGATGCCACAGTTCCCCTTGTGCGGATCGAGGTCGAGGTCGAAGCGCCGGGTCTGCTGGATCATCTGGTGGCAGCCGAAGCAGTTCATGACCCGCGGCGTGAGCTTCGACTTCGCCTGCGCCACCGTCACGCTGAGGGGGACGCGGCTCGTGAAGTCGTGGCAGATGGTGCAGTGCGGGAACGACTGGCGCGACATGGCGCCAAGGTTCACGCGCGTGTTCACGTGACAACCGCTCTGCGTGCAGGTCGGGTTGTTGGGTATGAAGATGTGAAAGTCGCGCCCGTGGCAGGTCACGCACTGCACGTTCTCGAGCGCCGAGGAGTCGGAGCGGAGATGCACGGCGTGGCCCGCCGTGAGCATGACTTGCGTGAGCGTCGAATCCGCGCCCTTCTGCATGTGACATTCGTCGCAAACCGCGCTCGGCACCTTGTCGTGCTCGGGGACCTGCATCATGCGCTGCGTCACCCAGTAGTAGAGCTCGACCGTGCTGACATACAGCGGCTGGCGATGGCAGGCGTGACACTGGATGTTCTGGTGCGCGCTCACCTGAAAGCGATTCCATGCCGTGTCCATGATGTGGCAGGACTGGCAGAAATCGTTGTTGTGCATCATGTAGGTGTAACCGGCGAGGCCGGATACCGCCGCGCCGGCGGTGACGACGAAAACCGCGGCGATGAGCGTCAGCTTCGTCGCCGGGCCGCGCGCGAGCCACCAACTCCAGATGCGCTTGCGCCGTTTTAGAAGTTGCCAAATGACGATGATCGCGACGGGCACACCGATGACGACGCCGGCGATCTGCAGCCACTGCGGCACCCCTGATAACAGGAAGCGAAAGAGGTGGCCGGCGAGTGCGGTGTGTCCCGCGGTCTTGCCCGAGGCGCCGCCGGCGTAGTGGCCGACGGCGCTCGGTTCCTGACGTTGCTGGAGGAGAATCAGCGCGTAGACCAAACGGCCGACCACCGCGTGCGCCGTTCGGCTCACGGTCCCCAGGCGCGTGCCGGTCTCGCGTCCCACGTCCGATACGAGCAGGCGCCTATGGTGTGGCGTCGCCTAATGCGACGCCCCGCTCGATTTTCTCCACGACGGCAGATTGAGCAGCGGCGTGAGCGGTCCGGTGATGCTCGGGGTCACACCGTAATCCTTCTGGAGCTGATTGATCGAGGCGATGAGGAGCTGCTCGATCAGGAAGGGGTTGTGCACGAACGCGCCCGGCGCCTGCGCCAGCGACACGTTGAACTGGGTGCCGAGGCACGAGGTGTAGCTGGGCCCACCGAGCGTGCACTGTGATGGCTGCGCGGCCTTTACTTTAGCGATTGCTGAATTGGCCTGCGCGACCAATTGGTAGATGCGGAGCGAGTCGGTCACGTACAGGTTGCGCGCGACCGTCTCGGTCGCGTGGCAGGAGCCGGAGACGCACGAGCGGAAGGTCTTGACGGTGACCTCGCAAGCCTGCGAGGTGAGCGGAATCCCGTTGGCGTCGACGCACGGCGCGGCGACGAATCGGTGACCCGTGGCCTGGAAGGCGAACTTGCCCGTGGCCTGGTCGTTTGCCGTGAAGCGGAAGACGTGACAGGTGGCGCACAGCTCCGGGTTTCGCGACGGCGTGCCGTGCGTGCCGATGATCGAATCGCCCGCGCTCATGCCAGGCGGGAACCAGCCGGCGAGTCCGAGAAGCGTCGGTCCTTCCGGCGAGTGCACGCTGTTGCTGGTCGTGACCTGCGACGGATCGGCGCGCCGCTGATGACACTTCATGCACAGGTTGTCATCGATGTTTGCGGCGCTGATCGAGAAACGGAGCTGATGGGGATTGTCCGAGCCGTGCGGATCGTGACAGGTCGCGCACACGATCGGCAGCGCGTTCGCGGCGGTGATGCCCGTTGTCGGTACCTTCTCCACGTAGTTCTCGGTGACGCCCATGTGCGCGAGCGCGCCCTGCGCGGTGTGGCAGCCGACGCATGTCGGATCGGTGCTGCCGACCGTATGGGCCTGGACGATGCTGTGTGATAGCCCCTTCGCGTTCGTGCCCTTCCACTCTTGCACAAACGGCTCGTGAATGCCGGTGTGGCACTCGCCGCAGCCATTGGTCGCGTTGGTGTCCGCCTTGATCGACGCGAGCGGACGATTCGCGGAAGTCGGGCTGCTCGCGTGTGTCAGTCCCGCCCCATGGCAGCTCTCGCACTGCACGTCGTGATAGCGCGCGTCCTTCGTCGCGTTCCAACCGACATTCGTGTCCGTCGTGCCATTTCCAAGATTCGTAACCGAGTGGCAGGACTCGCAGACACCGGTGGCGGCACCGCTCGCCTGGAGATCGGCCCACGCGCTCGCGTGCTTCGTGCTCGACCAGCGCGTCTGGAAGTCGACGTGGCAAGAGCCGCAAACCGTCTGCTTGTTGGTGACGTCGTAGTAGCCGATGAAGCTGCCCGCGGTCGACGGCGGAGCGGCGAAGTTGGTGCCACTGCGATAGACGATCTTCTCACTCGTGCAGGCCGCGGCGAGTACGCACGCAGCGAGCGCGGCGACAGCGAAGCTCGTCGAGCGACGCAAATTCCACCCAACCCAATCGACGCACGTCGACATCAGGGATGCTCCGCGCCTGAGAAACCGCTCCAGAGTGCCTCTCTGGTGGGTCCGAGGCAAGTACAGAAACGCTTACAATTGTATTGGCGCACAATTACTAGAAGAAGCATCGGATTTCTCTCTGCTTTCGGACTCGGTGTCATCGTCCGCCGCCGAGTTGAGCTGACGCTATCGCCGCCTGGCCGTAGCTGATCGACCCGTCGTTCGGCGAGAGCTCCACCCCCGTGAGTACCCGCAACCCCGCCCGAGCCAACCGCGAGCGGAGCGACGAGAGCAGCCGCGCGTTCTGGAAGACGCCGCCGCCGAGCGCGACTCGATCGAGTCGCTCGCGCCGCGCGATGCGAAGTACGATCGCGACCGCCGAATCGCAGACGCTCTCGTGAAAGGCGGCGGCGAGGTACGCGGGGTCTTCACCGGCGAGCGAACGCCGGGCGAGCTCCGTGAGCATCGGCACCGGATCGAGTATCCACGGCTGACTCTCCGAGAGCGGAAGCGCAATGGGCTCGGCGGCGATGCCGGCGGCAGTGGACTCGAGTCGCATGGCCGCCTCCCCTTCGTAGCGCGAAACGCTACATACGCCGATGATCGCGGCGGCGGCGTCGAAGAGACGTCCCATCGACGCAGCGAGCGGCGTGTTGACTGCCGCGCGGCACTGCTGCATAACGAGTCGCGCGCCGCGATCGAGCCCGCGCAGCGCGCGCAGGATGAGCTCACCGTCGGCGCCGGCGACGTGCGCATAGCCGAGCGCCGCGCGCCAGCCTTCGCGCGCCGCTCGATCTCCACCCGGAAGTGGCGCGTAGCGCAGGTGGCCCACGCGCCGGAACGAGCGCAGATCCGCGACCATGAACTCGGCGCCCCAGATGGCACCGTCGGTGCCGAGGCCCGTGCCATCGAAAGCGACGCCGATGACGGGCTCGGTGATCCCATGCTCGGCAGCGACGGCGGCGATGTGCGCGTGGTGGTGTTGCACGACGACGACGTCGTCGCCGCAGAGTTGCGTGGCAAGACGCGATGACGCGTAGTCGGGGTGAAGGTCGCGCGCGCCGGCTCCTGGACGAATCCCGAGCATGCGAGAGAAGGACGCGAGCGTTCGCTCCCAGTGCTGCACGGTCTCCAATGTCTCGAGGTCACCGACATGCTGACTCACAAAGGCGTCGGTGCCATCGACGAGCGTGAAAGTGTTCTTGAGGTGCGCGCCCACCGCGAGAATCGGCCGAGGAGGGGCAACGGGAAGCGAGATCGGCAGCGGTGCGAAGCCGCGGGCGCGCCGCATCATCACTGGCTCGTCGTCGACGATACGCACGACCGAGTCATCGATCGGCATGACGATCTCGCGGCCGTGAGTGAGGAACGCATCGGCGACGTCGCCGAGTGTCGCGAGGGCCTCATCGAGCGTGAACGAGAGGGGCACGTTGCTCGGATTGCCGCTGGTCATCACGAGAGGGCGCGCGACGGCATCGAGCAAGAGCATGTGGAGTGGCGAGCAGGGCAGCATCACACCGACCGAGCGAAGCCCGTCGCTCACCGAAGGCGCGAGGGGAGCGCCGTCACGGCGCTCGAGGATGACGATGGGCCGCCGCGGCGACGACAGACAGGCCGCCTCGCGCTCCGAGACCAACGCAAAGGCGCGCACGTCGTCGAGCCGGCGAACCATGATCGCGAGCGGCTTTCCGTCGCGGCGTTTGCGGTGACGCAGCCGGGCCACCGCCGCGTCATTGGTCGCGTCGGCGGCGAGGTGGAATCCACCGATGCCGCGCACGGCGACGATGCCGCCCTGACACAAGAGACCGGCGGCGCCGGCGATCGGGTCGCCTAACGGGAGACGCTCGCCCGTCGCGCGGAGCAGGGCCAGCGAGGGGCCACAGTGAGGGCAGGAGTTCGTCTCCGAGCGATATCGGCGGTCGTCGATGTCGGCGTACTCGCGAGCGCAGTCCCGGCACTGCGAAAAGGCGCGCATCGACGTGCGCTCGCGATCGTACGGTAGATCGTCGATGACCGATTGGCGCGGACCGCAGTCGGTGCAGGTAATGAAGGCGTAACCCGAACGACGGTTCGAAGGCTCGTACAGCTCGTGCTCGCATTCGGGGCACGGCGCGACGTCGGGCGAGATGAGGGGCCTGACGATTTTCCGGCTTCCGCTGGCGATGACGTCGAACCCAACGCGGGCGTTCTCGGCAACCGTTGACGTCTCGACGCGATCGACCCGGGCGAGCGGCGGCGGGTCGATGGTGAGCGCTTGCACAAACGCCGCGAGTCGCTCGAGGTCGCCCTCGATGAGAATTTCCACATCGGACGCGATATTCCGAACGTAGCCGGCGAGTCCCTCACGGCGGGCGAGTCGATGGACGAATGGACGGAAGCCGACTCCCTGCACGATGCCCCTGACGACGACGCGCCATGCGGCGCGCGAACGCGATGTCGCAGCGGCGGTTGTCACGCCCGAACCGGGTAGCGGCGCTCGGCCGCGCTCACGCGGAGGAAGGCCAGCCAGTCGTCCATCCCCGCGCCGGTGCGCGCTGACAGGAAAAAAAAGCGGAGCAGGGGGTTCACCTCACGCGCAGAACTGATCGCGCCGGCGAGATCGAAGTCGAGGTGCGGCAGGAGATCGAGCTTGGTGAGGATGACAACTTTCGCAACCTGGAACGCCTTCGGGTACTTGTGCGGCTTGTCCTCGCCCTCGGTAATGGAGAAGAGAACGATCTTGGCGCTCTCGCCCAGGTCCCAGGCCGCCGGACACACGAGATTACCGACGTTCTCGATCAACAGGAGATCGGTCTCGTCCAGTTCGATGGACGCGAGCGCCGTCTCGATCTGTCGAGCGTCGAGGTGGCAGCCCCCGTGCGTGACGACCGCCTGCACCAGACGATCGGTGTGTCGCGCGAGCCGGTCGGCATCGTTCTGCGTCTGACAATCTCCGGTGACGACGGCGACCCGCATCTCGTCATTCAGCGCGGCGAGCGTTCGCTCGAGGAGCAGCGTTTTTCCAGCGCCCGGCGACGAGATGAAGTTGAACGACGGCGTGCGCGCCGCCTCGAGTCGCCGGCGGACGTCGGCCGCGATCTCGTCGTTGCGCGCCATGACGCGCTCCCGGACATCGATGACGGTGACGCTCATTCTTCGACCTCGACCGATGCCACGCGCAGTACGTCGCCACCTTCACGCCGAACGACCGCCCGCGCCGCGCTGAAGGGCGGGGAATGGAACAGCGCCTCGAGACAGAATTCGAGACTTTGAATCTCGACACCGGCGTCGTCGCCGACATCGATGACGACCTCGGTTACCGCGCTCGGCGACCTCGCACCGATCGCGCGCTCGGTGATCTGGCAGATCTCCATCGCCACACTCATCTCGTGCATGGGAGGGCAGAGCCCGTCGAGGAGACCGTCGCCGGAGTGCATCGCACGCCCCATGACTCGAGACGGGCGATCGCAAGCCTAACGACATCGCTCAGCCGCGACTGCACGGTCGCCGACAGCCCGTCCCGGAGATCGACGTCCTCGGGCTCGACACCGATCGCGCTCACATCCCGAGGGAGAGTGCCGCGAAGCTGCATGACCGCGAGCACCTCTCGGAGATCGATCTCGTGCGGCGACAGCTTGGTGACGATCTTCCTCGGAATCTCCTCACCGCGCAGCTCGACGACGGTACCGGGCGCGTTATTCGTGCGAATGGCGTCGAGGAACAGGAGCCCGGTTGCGCCCTCGAGACTCGGGAGAAGACTCAACCCCCACGTTCCGCCATCGACGAGCTGTGTGGAAGCATCGATGGCCCACTCGCGCGCGAGCTGCTCGAGCGCGCACAAGCCGAGGCCGTCGTCGCCCATGAGTGGATTGCCAAGGCCGACGACGACGAACGCTTTGCCGTCAGTCGTCGACATGGCGCTCGCCGATCGGCACGAATCGCCCGCCGGCAAACATCGAGGACACCGTGCCGGTTCGCTCCAGGGAATCGTTCCGGATCGCCATGTACGTATGGATGATGACGAACACCGGGTAATACCACGGGAGCACGTGGTGCGTGAGCCTGATGATCTGGTTTCCGCCGAGGAGCGGGATCATCCAGCCGATCGAATGCATCATCCAGCCGGTCGGATTCGACTGCGCGTAGAGCAGGAAGCCGGTCGTCGCCATCGTGAACGTCACGACGTAGGTGAGCGTGTACCCCAGTTGCTGAAACGGATTGTGGCCCAGGTACTTGGGCGCCTGTTCCGGATGGATGAAGAGATAGAACCGGATCATCATCCACATGTTCTTCCAATCTTTTCCGTGCAGGGGGAACAGCGCGCGCCAGCGCTCGTACTTGTTGCCGACGAACAGCCAGTAGAAGCGAACGACGCCCGTAGCGACGAGCGCGCCGGCGGCGACGAAATGAATGAGCCGCGCGTACTGGACCACGAACGAGCCGTTGATCACGCCGATGAAGTAGGGCCGGCCGAGGTAGAGGCCTGTCCAGAAGAGGACGACGATCGAGAGCGCGGCGATCCAGTGCATCAGGCGAATCGGCAGGTGCCAGAGGCGTACCCACCGATACGACGTCGACGCCGCGCCTTGCTCGCCGAGCAGTACCTCGTTAGGCGACGCGACGTGCTCCGTCATTGGACGCGGACCTCCGCCACGGTGCCGCCGGTGGCGTCGAGGACGTGGACGCCGCACGCCATGCACGGATCGAAAGAGTGAATGGTGCGCAGGATCTCGATCGGGCGCTCCGGATCGACGAGTGGATGGTTGTCGACCAATGCGGCCTCGTATGGACCCATCTGCCCCTGTGCATCGCGCGGCGAGCAGTTCCAGGTGCTCGGTACGACGCACTGATAACGCGAGATCTTGCCGTTGTCGATCTGGACCCAGTGGCCGAGCGCGCCGCGCGGCGCGTCGAGGGCCCCGTAGCCGCGGGCCGAAGCCGGCCAGGAGCTCGGCTCCCACTTGCTGCCGTCGAACGTATTGGTATCCCCGGCCTCGATGCGCCTAACGAGCTCGTCGTACCACACGGGCAGGCGCCGGGCGAGGAGGACCGTTTCGATACCGCGGGCGGCGGTGCGGCCGAGTGTGGAGAAGAGAGCGGCGGGGGGCGCGCCGAGGGTTTTGAGCGTGGAGTCGACGAGCGGCTTCACGTCCTTGTGGCCGCTGGCATAGGCAACGAGGACGCGGGCGAGTGGACCAACCTCCATCGGCTTCCCTTGATAGCGCGGCGCCTTCATCCAGGTGTACTTCGTCGAGTCCTGGAGATACTTCCAGGGCGTCGGCGGACCGGTGTACTTCGCCTTGGTCTCGCCCTCGTACGGATGGAGGCCGGCGGCGTCGCCTTTAGAGTATTCGTACCACGAGCTGTGGATGAACTCGGCGACGGCCGACTGATCGTAGGGCTCGACCTTCGCGAGGTTCTTGCCGAGGATGATGCCGGGCGGGAAGTAGTACGATCCGACGTCCCTGACGTCGGTGTCGGGAAATTCGCCGACGGTGAGGTAGTTGCCGACGCCGCCGCCGATCGCCGCCCAGTCTTTGTAAAAGCCGGCGATCGCGACGAGATCGGGCCAGTACACTTCCTCGACGAAGCGCTGCGCCTTGTCGATGAGTGTTTTGACTTCGGTGAGGCGCGCCGCGTTGATGGTTGCGGCGGCTTCGATGTTGATCGCCGACGCCATTCCGCCGACGAGGAAGTTCGGGTGGGGATTCTTGCCGCCGAAGATGGTGTGGAGCTTGATGACATCGCGCTGCCAGTCGAGCGCTTCCAGATAGTGCGCGACGGCGAGGAGATTGGCCTCGGGGGGCAGCTTGTACGCCGGATGGCCCCAGTAGCCGTTGGTGAAGATGCCGAGCTGTCCCGAGCCGACGAACGCGGCGATGCGCTTCTGCACGTCGGCGAAGTACGTCTCGGAGTTGTTGGGCCAGGGTGAGATGGAACGCGCGAGCTTCGACGTCGCCGCCGGATCGGCCTTGAGTGCGCTGGTGACGTCCACCCAGTCCAGCGCATGCAGGTGGTAGAAGTGCATGACGTGGTCGTGCACGAACTGCATGCCGTGGATCAGATTCCGGATCGTGTTCGCGTTAGGCGGAATCTTGATGCCGAGGGCGTCTTCGACAGCCCGGCACGACGCCACCGCGTGGACGACGGTGCAGACGCCGCAGATGCGCTGCGTGAACGCCCAGGCGTCGCGCGGGTCGCGGCCCTGCATGATGATCTCGATGCCGCGGAATTGCGTCGACGACGCCCAGGCGTTGGCGATCTTGCCGTTCTCGGCCTGCGCCTCGATGCGAAGGTGTCCTTCGATCCGGGTGATCGGATCGACGACGACTCTAGTCTTCGCCATGGCCCGCCTCCTCGCGCTTGCGCTCGGCGCTCGATCCTGGCGACGCCGGCAATGAGCCCCCCCCAGTCTTGATCGGCGGCCCTCCAGGCGGTGGGCCGGCGTCGTGACGACGGCGCGTGCGGAGCTGGTAGAGCTGGGTCGCCACCGCATGCGTCAAGACACCAGCGGCGGCGCCGGCGGCGAGGCCGAGCCCGACGACGTCGGCCGTATGCTCGACGTTGACGCCCGCCACGTTAGGCAGCCGCGTGTAGAATGGGGACATCGTGTCCCAGAAGTACGGCTCGGTGCAGCCGATGCAGGGGTGGCCGGCGCCAATCGGAAAATTCGTGTGCCCATTCCACATGAAGATCGGACACGGTGAAAACGTCGCCGGTCCCTTGCACCCGACCTCGTAGAGACAATAGCCCTCGCGCGCGCCGGCGTCGTCGAACGCGCGCACGAACTGTCCGGCGTCGTAGTGGGCGCGGCGCGGACACTGGTCGTGGATACGCACGCCGTAGGCGAAGAGGGGACGCCCCTCGCGGTCCGTCGCCGGAAGGCGCTTGAAGGTGAGGAAATGCACGACAGTCGCGGTCACGACGTCGCCGATGGGTGGACAGCCGGCGATATTCACCACGGGCTTGTCCTTGACGATATCGCGCACGCCGACCGCGCCGGTGGGATTCGGTTTGGCCGCCTGGACGCTCCCGAAATGCGCGCACGCGCCGACGGCGATGACGGCCGCGGCGCCCCGCGCCGCTTCGACGAGAATCTCGTGCGCGGTGCGACCGCCGATGGTCGTGTAGATGCCGTTGTCATTCAACGGCACGGAGCCGGTGACGACGAGCAGATACTTGCCGGCGTTCTGCTGCATCGCCGTCTGCTTCGCGCGCTCGGCGGCGTCGCCGGCGGCAGCCATGAGCGTATGCTGATAATCGAGCGAGACGAGATCGAGCACGAGATCACCGATCGTCGGATCGGCGCTGCGCGTGACGCTCTCGACGCACCCGGTGCACTCCTGCAGCTGGAGCCAGATGACCGAGGGGCGGCGAATCGCGGCCATCGCGGCCGCAACGCGGGGGAGCGCCGTAGCGCTCACTCCAAGGATCACACCCATGCGGGTGCACCAGCCCAGGAATTCGCGGCGGCCGATTCCACGTCGCTCGAGGTGGCCGGCGAGCGATTCCTCGTCCGTCCAGGGACCGGCGGAGGCAGTGAGCATCGTGCACCTCGACATTCAGGATTTTCACGACATGTTGCAGAAGATCGGCGGTCCTGTCCAGCGCCGCGAGAAGCAGGACGCTGACGGATTGTCGGGAATTCTCCTACAGACAAGTGGCGTTCCTTCGTGGCTTTTGTTCTCGCGGTACGCGCGCCATCGTCAAGAATCGGAGGTCGCACATGTGCCTCGGCGTTCCCGGACGAGTGATCGAGGTTCGCGGTTCGGTCGCGCGCGTCGACTTCTTCGGCGTGCAGCGTGACACGCGCCTGGACCTGGTCGACGAGCCGGTCGTTCCCGGCGATTACATCCTGAACCACGTCGGCTTCGCGATCCGGCGCATCGCGCCTAACGACATCGCCGAGACACTGGCGTTGTACGAGCGGTTGATGCAGGAGGACGACGCGGATATCATGGCGTCGGACATCCGCGGCGAGATCGGGGCGGCCGAATGAGTACGGACG
>DATBHD010000197.1:0-6286 GCA_036557635.1 Gemmatimonadaceae bacterium | reverse complement strand
AAGATGTTGTCGATGCTCAGCGACTCTTCGATCACGTAGCCGGTGAGGAACGTCAGCGCGACGTGCGAGCCGTAGATCGCGAACAGGCCGCCCGCGAAGGCGAGCGCGAGAGCGACCCAGACCGTCACCCAGATCGACGCCTCTTTCGGTCGTATGACGTGCTCCTTGCGATGGAACACGCCGAGGTCGAGCGCCAGCATCGCGAGGACGAACGCGATGAAGATCACCCAGAACCAGACGTTGGTCGCGATCCCGATCATTTCGTCATCACGTCGTCATCACGTCAGCCCGATAGCAAATAAGAAAAGCGAGACCACTACGGCACCCAACCGATGCCGTAGTGGTCTCGCCTTTAGCGCGCCGTGGTGCGCGCCGCTCAGCCGACCGGGAGCGCGACGCGCTCCGTCTTGACGATCGACCGATCCGGCGCGTTCGCGCCGGCCGGCTACTCCCCACTGAGCGAATGGTGCACGGTTCGGGGTGAGCGGTCAAGCGGGCACTGCCTCTTCCATTGGCGGTGCCCTACGATCAGTCTTGAGCCGCTGCCAGGGTTTTCGCTCCGCGATGACGCACGCCTTCCGCCTCACCTTGCGACGAATCGCCATGTCTGTCTCGTCATTCATTCGCGTCGCCATGTCGGCGGCCCTCCTTCCTGTAAGCGTCATGTACGGTCAACGCACGAATCATCCCTCCGTCCCGCCATCGGCGCCGGTGTCCGGCGCGCCGACCCTCGCTGTCGTCAACGCGCGTGTGTGGACGGGAGATCCACGCCGGCCATGGGTCGACGCGCTCGCCGTCGATGGGGACCGCATCGCCCTCGTCGGCACGAGCGCGGAGGTGAAGAAGCTCGCCGCGGCATCGACACGCGTCGTCGACGCGGACGGAATGATGGTCGTTCCCGGCTTCATCGACTCGCACGTCCACTTTATCAGCGGCGGCTTCGGCCTCTCATCCGTGCAACTGCGCGACGCCAAGACCCCCGCGGAGTTCATTCGACGGATCAAGGCGTACGCGCTGACGCTCCCCGCCGGCGCGTGGATCACCGAAGGCAACTGGGATCACGAGCAGTGGGGGGGCGAGCTCCCGCGTCGCGATTGGATCGACTCGGTGACGCCTAACAATCCCGTCTGGATCAATCGCCTCGATGGGCACATGGGTTTGGCCAACAGTGCCGCATTGCGTGCGGCCGGCGTCGACGCGAGTACAGCCGACGTCGCCGGCGGAACGATCGTGCGCGGCGCCGATCACGCGCCGACCGGCATTCTCAAGGACAATGCGCAGTCGCTCATCGACCGGGCAGTGCCCGATCCCACGGCGGAACAGGTCGACCGAGCCGTCGATGCGGCGATGAGCTACGTCGCGAGCAACGGCGTGACCTCCGTGCACAACATGGGGACGTTCGCGGACCTCACCGCGTTCGATCGCGCGCACAAGACGGGACGCATGAAGACCCGCATCTACGCCGTCGTCCCGCTGGCATCGTGGGCGCAACTGCGCGACACGGTGAAGGCGCGCGGACGCGGTGACAGCTGGCTCCATATCGGCGGCCTCAAGGGGTTCGTCGACGGATCGCTCGGCTCGCACACCGCCGCGATGCTTCAGCCCTTCACCGACGCACCTAACGACACCGGCCTCTTCGTGAACACGCCGGAACACCTCTACGAATGGACGTCGGGCGCCGACAAGGCGGGTTTGCAGGTGATCGTCCACGCGATCGGCGACAAGGCGATTCGCACGCAGCTCGACATCTACCAGCGCGTCGAGCGCGAGGACGGCCCGCGCGACCGTCGATTCCGTATCGAGCACCTCCAGCACATCGCTCCCGCGGACATTCCGCGTGTCGCGCCCCTCGGCGTCATCGCCAGCATGCAGCCCTACCACGCGATCGACGATGGCCGTTGGGCGGAGAAGGTCATCGGCCACGAGCGGGCGAAGACGACGTATGCGTTCCGGTCGCTGCTCGACGCCAAGGTCCGTCTCGCCTTCGGCAGCGATTGGTTCGTCGCGCCGCCGACGCCCGTCGAGGGGATTTACGCCGCGGTCACGCGCCGCACGCTCGACGACAAGAACCCGGGCGGCTGGATCCCCGAGCAGAAGATCACCGTCGAGGAGGCGCTCCGCGCCTACACGAGCAACGCCGCCTACGCGGAGTTCATGGAGAAGGAGAAGGGAACGCTCGCGAAGGGAATGCTGGCCGACTTCGTGATCCTCGATCGCGACCTGACGAAGGTCGCCCCGGAGACCATCCGCGATACGAAGATTGTAATGACCGTCGTCGGCGGGAAGCCGGTATTCGAGCGCGCGACGCCCTAGCTACCCGCGTGTCACCCGAGGAGCGCATCGACGAAGGATCTGCTTTGCGCTCGCGATGACAACTTACTGATAGCGCAAGATGACGCCCGTGCCACCGGCGATGCCGGTGGCGAAGACGTCGAGCGGGCCACTCCCCCAGACGCGAAGCAGCGTCGCCGCCATCGGCAGCGGGACAGACGTCCACGTCGCGCCGTCGAAGTGGAAGGCGCTCGACTCGCCGACGGCCCAGATGTCGGAGCTCGACGTGCCCCAGATGCCATTCACACCCTGACCGGTCGAGCCCGGGGTGGTCCAGAGCGCGGACTTGGTCCAGCTGGTTCCGTCGAAGTGCCACAGGTCGCCCGACGTGAATCCACCGCCGATCCACACGTCAGTCGCCGAGCTGCCCCACACCGCACCCAGTGCCTCGCGCGCGCCATTCGGTTCGACGGTGACGTTAGGCAGGTCGATCGGAGTCACAGTCTGCCCGTCGTAGTGGAGCGCGGTACCATTCAGCCCGACGACGAAGATGTTCGTCGGCGAGCTTCCCCAGATGGAGAAGAGCAGTGAGCTCGTGCCGGTGGCGATCGGCGTCCACGTGCTCTTGCCGTCGAAGTGGAAGAGCGTCCCCCGATCGCCGCTGAAGTACACGTCGGAGGGCGACGACCCCCAGACACCGTACAAACTCGCGGGCGCCGATCCGGCGCTCCAGCTCCCGCCATCGTAGTGTACGAGCTGCTCCGACGCGGCGTAGACGTCCGATGCCGACGAACCCCACGTGTCCCAGATGGTCTTGTCGTTCACACTACTCGTCAGCGACGTCCACGACGAGCCGTCGAACTCGAGCACCGTGCCCGACGCGCCAACGGCGAAGACCTGCGTCGCCGAGCTGCCCCAGATACCGTGCAGTTGCGCCGTCGTCGGGATCGACATCGGGCTCCAGCTCCCGAGCGAGAAGGTGGCGCGCACAGCCTGATCCTGCGTCATCGCCAACGTGCATGCGCCGGTGCCCGAGCAGGCGCCCCCCCAATTAGTAAACTTGAATCCCGAGCCCGACGACCTCGCGAGCATCACCGCCGTTCCATCGTCGAACTGCGCCGCGCAGCCGCTCGCCGCCGGCGCGCCGTTCGTGACCGTGCAGTCGATTCCCGCCGGCGAGCTCGTGACGCGTCCATTCCCCGCGCCGCCGGCGATGGTGAGTGTCCTCTTGACGAGGGCGAAGCTGGCCGAGATCGTCTGTGACTGGCTCATCGTGACGCTGCACGGGTTCTTCCCCGCGCACACGCCACCGAAGCCACCAAAGGCGCTGTTGCTCGCGGCGCTCGCCGTCAGCTCGATGATCTGATTGAAAGCCGGCACGAGGCTGCACGTGCCGCTCGGCGACCCTGCCGCCAGGAGACAGGAGATGCCCGTCGGCTGCGAGCTCACCGTTCCGGAGCCGTTGCCGAGCGCCGTTATCGCCAGCGTCGGCAGCGCCGTCGCGCTGAACGATGTACTCAGCTCCCCGGCGGTGACCGCGAGCGTCTGCGGCCCGCTCGACGTGCCTAACGTCCACCGACCGACGGTCGCCACACCGTTCGCGTCTGTTGCCGACGATCCACCAACCACCGAGCCACTGCTCGTGCCCGGCGAAAAGGTGACGTTCAATCCCGAAATCGGATTGCCGAAGCTGTCGGCGACGCGCACGCTCGGCGCGACCGGGACGGCATTGCCGGCTGGCGCGCTCTGATTGTTGGTGCCGGTGACGATCGTGATCTGGCTCGGCGCACCGACGTCGACGACGACAGTGAATTCGATCGAAGACTGGTCGACGGTCGCGCTGATCACGGTGGTGCCGGCATGTCCGTCGGTCGTGAAGCTGGCCGGAGCCTCACCGGCGTTGTCCGTCACCGAGTGATCGGTGTTCAGCGAGCCGGAGCCGCTCAAGATCTTCCAGGCGACGGTGACGCCCGGCACCGGATTGCCATGGCTGTCGGTGACGAGCGCGACGAGCGGCGCCGTCGGCGACGCGCCGACCTTGAGGTGCTGTCCGTCGCCCGTCTGCTTGGTGACGGCGCTCGGCGGGCCGGCGTTGCTCGTTAGGCTGAATGTCGCCGTGACGCCGGTGGCACCGGAGAGGTCGGCACGGATCGATTCGCTGCCGGACGTCGTGCCAAGCGTGTAGCTCGTGCTCGCGAGGCCGTCGGCGCCGGTCGTTGCTTTCGCCGTGCTGATCGCGCCGGTTCCCGCGAGCCGCGTGAAGACCACCGTCGCGCCGCCCACCGGATTCCCGTAGGCGTCGGTGACGCGGACGACGAGCGGTGCGGAGAGTGGCTGTCCGCTCGTTCCACTCTGCGCGTCGCCCGAGACCTTCGTGATCGTCGCTGCCGCGCCGGCTTGCGCGGTCGCCGCAATCGATACCGGCTGCGGACCGCCAGTTCCCGCTCCCGCGATCGAGGCCCGGAACTCATAGGCGCCAGCCGCGGTGCCGAGCGTCGCCGACGTCGCGGCGAGGCCCTGCACGTCGGTCATCGCCGTGGCGGTCCCGACGCTGCTGCCCGACGTGAGTGCCTGGAAGTTGATGGTAACGCCCGGGACGCCTTCTCCCGCGGCGCTGAGCACTTGAACTTGAAACGGCTGCGCGAGCGTCGTCCCGACGGTCGCGCTTTGCGAGCCGCCACTCAGGATCGCGACGCGACTCGGCAAACCGACGATGTGGATCGACGCCGTGCCGAGGAGCAGGTTGAGCGCATGGGCCGTGACGGTCACGTTGCCGCTCTTCAACGCCTGGACGAGTCCCGCCGGCGAGACCGTCGCGATGGTTGGATCGCTCGATGTCCATCCGGTGATGGGCAGATCCGTGACCGCCGACTGATTCGCGGCGAACGCCGCGGCCGAGAACTGCTGCGTGCCGGCTTGCGCGAGCGTGGCCTGTGGCGGCTCGACCTTGAGCACCTTCGCCGCCGCGCCCGGACCGACGTACGTGAGCGGGTCGGTTTGCGCGGTCGTCGTCTGCGATTGCCAGACGGTGACCGGTGTTTCGGATGCGAAGATCGGTGTCGTGGCGCTGCGCAGCTGGAGCGTTGCCGTCAGACGTTCGCGGGCTGACGTTAGGCGCACGCCGACAGTCAGCGTCGCTTTCGTTTGATCGGCGGGGAAATCGACGAGTTGACTGGCCCGTACGTCGCCCGCGGGGCCGCGCACCTCGACGAACACCTTGTCGATCGTGAGACCGGCCGCGGCGAGATTGTGCGCGATCTCCTGTGCCTCACGAGCATACGTCGGCTCGAGTGAGAGGCGTCCCTGACCGTTATGCAAACCGGTCGTCGCGTCCGTGCACGTACAGAGCACGAACGCGAGCAGAACAGCCGCGGATCGGGAACGCGGGCGCCGCATGCTCCGTCGTCGGAAAGTGTGACGCCCCCATGCTCGGGAGGCGAGATCTGCAATCGGGACCACAAGCTGTGATGACGACCGCGCGGCGTCAACGTGTGGCGCCGATGCATCACCTCAGATGCGCGTCGCGGAGCGGCAATTCAGCATACAGTAAACTCTGGCCGCGACGTCGTCGGGGGGCCGGTTGCAAAATGCAAGGACGCCGCTGTCATTCCGACAGCAAAAGGCCCGGAGCGCGGAGCTCCGGGCCAGCTGCATCACCGAGTGATTGCGACGCGTGCAACGTTATGGGTCGATCGTGATGGTGTACGGGCCCACGCCCCCCTGGGCTCTCGCCGTCACCCAGATCTTGATGTACGAGCCCGTGCCCACATACGTCAGCTGACCCGTGCTGCTCGGCGTGTCGCCGGAGTTGCTCGCGAGCACTGGGTTGGTGAAGGAGGCGGCGTCACTGAACCCGTCGCGGAGGTCGATGAGCGGTTGGAGCGGAGGCCCACCGGGGATCGCCGTCACGGTCACGTGCAGTGTCCTGCCGTTCGGCACGTAGATCGAGTACGCGTCGGCGGGCGACCCCGTCGTCCGCGTCGACGCGATGTAATTGCAGTCGGAGGCGTTGAGG
>DATBHD010000196.1:0-2876 GCA_036557635.1 Gemmatimonadaceae bacterium | reverse complement strand
CAGCACGCACGCGACGACGCTGGCGAAGATCACGTCGTGCGACTGCGTCGACGCGACATATCGCTCCCGCAGCGGCCCGGCGACGAGCTTCGTCGACACCGGTTGCCCGCGCGCGGTGACCTGCACCGCCGGCTCGACCGTCGACAGCTCGGCGCGCAGCGCGGCGAGTGTCGCGTTAGGCGCGAGCCGGCCAACGACGCTCACGTTACGGATCGAAGGGCGTGTGCTCGGGTCGAGCGTCGGCACCATCGACAGCCAGAACTGCGAGCCCGCCTCGAACTCGAAGCCCGCGGGCATGATGCCGATCACCGTGTACGGCGTGTCGCTCAGCTTGACGATCTTGCCGAGAATGTCCGGATCCTGCGCGAAGCGCGCCGTCCACATCGCGTAGCTGAGAATCACCACCGGCGTCCCTCCGAGCCGGTCGTCATCGGCCGAGAACGTGCGGCCGACGAGCGGCTTCGCCTCGAGCACCGCGAACGCGTTAGGCGACACGACGCTGCCGAGCACTGGAACGATTTCGTCACCCAGCACCAGCCCTTTGGCGCCGGAAGTGAAGCCGACGACTGCGTCGAGCGAACGAAACGGACGAGTGCGCAGCACCTGCGCGAAGGTCTCGTACGTCGGGTCGCAGCCTCGCGGACACGCGGCCGGTGCGCCATTGATGGCCGCCGGCACCTCCTGAATCACGACGAGCCGCTCGCCATTGGGGAAGGGGAGCGCGCGAAAGCGCACCGCGTCCAGCACGCTGAACGCCGCGGCGCTCGCGCCGATCCCCAACGCGAGCGACAGCACGGTCGTGATGACGAAGACGGGACTCCGCGACAGCGAGCGCGCAGCGAGTCGGAAGTCGTGACGAAGCAGTTCGAGACGAGCCATCACGTGCACACCTCCAGGGCGTTCACGGCCGCTATTCTGTCGACGTCGATGAAGCAGTACAAGCCACAGTGAGTCAGTCCGGCCCTTTTGAACTCCCGTTTGAGCGACGATGCCGAACGGAAGATCCAACCGTCCATGTCCCCTTCCATGTCATCTTCGCTCGCGTATGCCTCGATGTACGCAACGCCCCCCAGGAGGCGTCGAATCTCCTTCAACCCAGCGCGCAGGTCGGCGGTGGGCACGTATTGCAGGACGTCCGCGCACACGATGAGATCGAAAGGACCCTGCAATCCGAGCGAGTGCAGCGTGCCGAAACTGCCCTGCCTAACGTTTCGCCTCTTGCCGAAGGCCTTGACCGCATAGTCGCTCGACTCGACGCCCGTGTACTCGATCCCGCGCCGCGCGCGCCGCAGCGCGACCGCCCAGCGTCCCTCCCCGCATCCGACGTCGAGCACCGTGCGCACACGCCGTCCCAACATGTATTCGGCGGCGCCGAGCGCGAGATGGACTTTGCGATCGAGCGCCCGGTCGGAGGTCACTCTCGTATGTGGATCGCGATACCAGCGGTGGTAGTAGGCGGAGTCGTAGACCTTCACGAGGGGCTGGAGGGTAGAGGTGGAGGGTAGAGAGCACCTTGAATCCTAGCCCCTATCCCCTAGCCCTCAGGCCCTTTGGGTGTTGCAGCCCTCGCCGCCGCGCGTCTATCTCGCACATGCGCACCACTCGCGACAACCCAGCCATCCGCCAGACGGCGCTCGATCGCGCCCGCTGGTTCGTGTTCCGCCACTTCGAGCTGGTGCTCGTGCTGCTCCTCGTGAGCAGCATGCTCGCGATCCACTGGTTCATCGACCAGAAGATCGCCTTTCTGAACTTCTACTACCTGCCGGTCATCGCTGCCGGGTTCTATCTCGGTCGCCGCAGCGCAGTCTGGTCGGCCGTCCTGATTGTCGTCCTTGTCGTGTTCTTCGAGGCCTTCGTCGGCCTGAATGGATCCGCCGCCCTCGTCGTCGGCCTGAATATCGGGCTCGTGCTCACGATGATCCCGTGGGCGGGTTTCCTCATCCTTACCGGCTACGCGGTGGGAACCCTTGCCGATCAGCGTCGCGCGCGGCTCGAAGATCTCAAGGGCGCGTACATGACCATGCTCGAGCTGATGACCTTCCATCTCGAGTCCAGCGAGCGCCACAACACCGGTCACAGCTTCCGAGTCGCCGAGCGCGCGGTCACACTCGGCCGCGAGCTGGGAATGCGCAGTGAGGAGCTGGAAGACCTTCGAGTCGCGGCACTCCTCCATGAGCTGGGGCCGCAGGACCCACGGCTGCTGCGACTCTTCGAGCAGTTCCCTGGCGATGTACGGCAGCTGCCGATCGCGACGTCGATGCGCGCGGCAATCGACTTGGTGAGCGAGTACAGCCACTACCACGAGCACGTCGGCGCGGACTGGCCCGTCGATCTCGTGCGCGGCTCGCTCGCGGTGAAAGTGCTCGCCGTGGCCGATGCGTTCGAGACGCTGCAGATGCCGAGTCCGAACAGGCCCCCCTTCTCGCCCTGGGGCGCGGTCGAAGAGATCGAGCGCGGCGCGGGCCAGATCTTCGCCACCGACGTCGTGCGTGCGTTGCGCAAGCTCGCCGCCGCGCCCGAGCCGGTCGAGCAGATGCCGCGCGCGCTGAGCGTCGTCCGCGGCTGAGTGTCATGCCGGGAGCGCGGCTCGCATACGCTCGATAGCAGGAAGATTTCCGGGCGCTCGATAGCAGGAGCGAGGTCGCTCCGGGGCATTATGGACAACACTGCCATTGGCCCCGTGTGGCGTTAGGCGCCTCGACGGAATGGCGTATTGGGATCATCGGGGAATTTCGGGAAAGGTCTCAAGCGGTGATCCGTGTCCCAGGAATTCCGGACTCTCGAGGTGCCGCGGGCTTGGAGAGCTGTGGGGACGCGAATGGCGCGAATTGCGAGCGAATCCAAACTTGCGCATCTGGGCATCGATCGCGCGCCGC
>DATBHD010000195.1:0-8641 GCA_036557635.1 Gemmatimonadaceae bacterium | reverse complement strand
GGAACAAGTCGTGCCGGGGGCGTGGCAGGCTCATGACGTTAGCGCGCCGAGACTTAGCCTTCGATGCGCGAGGGGAGCCAGTTTCGAAATCGTTCGCGCGGGGGATTTGACGTCCCAATAGCGAACGGGCCAGCACAGATTTCTCCAGCCGCGCGGCGGGTTCCTCGCACATCCGGGCATCAATGGTTTAAGCGGACAAAGCCGGCCTTGTCCGGCTTTGTCCGTGTTCAACCCGTTGATGCTTATT
The DNA here is from genome assembly GCA_036557635.1 of Gemmatimonadaceae bacterium. GTDB lineage: Bacteria > Gemmatimonadota > Gemmatimonadetes > Gemmatimonadales > Gemmatimonadaceae > AG2. The sequence goes on along the minus strand of DATBHD010000195.1, from coordinate 8,394 downwards.
CGAACACGGAATCGTCCGCGCGGCTTGAAGCAGATCCCTCGTCGCAATCGCTCCTCGGGATGACAATCAAGGCAGCGCGAACGCGACGTACGTCCCGCCACTCGGCGCGCCGTTCTTGCCGCCGCCGCAGGCGATGACGATGTACTGCTTGCCATTCACCATGTAGGTCGACGGCGTGGCGTTGCCGGCGGCGGGGAGGGGCGCGCTCCAGAGGAGCTTTCCAGTCTTCTTATCGAACGCGTGAAAGGTGTTGTCGTACGTCGTCGCGCCGATGAAGAGGAGGCCGTTCTCGGTGACGATCGCGCCGCCGTAGTTGTCGGTGCCCGTGTTCGTGATGCCCTGCGCGGCGAGCTTCGGATACTCCCCGAAGGGAATCTTCCAGCGGATCGCGCCCTTGTTCAGGTCGATCGCGCTGAGCGAGCCCCAAGGCGGCGAGATGCCGGGATAGCCTTCATTGTCGAGGAAGATGTCGAAGAAGGCGTTGCGCCACGGTACGCCAAAGGGATCGGGGCCGACCGCCGCCGACGAGTCGCGGCCGGTGATGAGGAAGTTCACAATATCGTTGACGGCGCGGCCCTCCAGCGCATCGGCGAATGCGGGCATGCGGCCGGTGCCTTGCCGGATCGTCTGCGCGATCTGGTCGCGCGTGCGTCGTGAGGCGACGTCGACGAGCGAAGGCGCCAGGGCGCTCCCGGCGCGGTTCTCCCCGTGACAGCTGGCGCAGTTCGCGGCATAGAGGGACCTGTCGCTCCGCGGCACCAGCTTGAGCAGCCACGCCATCTCGTTGGCGTTGACGTAGAGCAGGCCCGTCGTCGGATCGAAGGCCGGACCGCCCCATTCGCCGCCGCCGTCGACGCCGGGAAAGATGATGATGCCATGCTCGTTAGGCGGATCGAAGGGATCCTTGGTTCCATACGACTCGAAGAGCGCGAGCGCGGCGGCGTGCGCCTCCGGGGTGCGTGTCGTGAGATCGTTGCGTGTGATCTGCTGCCGGGTGAATGGAGGCGGAAGAACGGGGAAGTGCTGCGTCGGCGCGGTGCGGTCGCCCGGCAACACGGCCGACGGCATGTTGCGGTCGCGGACGGGGAAGAGCGGCTTGCCGGTGGCGCGATCGAGGACCCAGACGTGCCCGGTCTTGGTGATCTGGGCGACGGCATCGACACGCTGCCCGTCATGCATAACGGTGACGAGCACCGGCGCGGCCGGAAGGTCGCGATCCCAGAGGTCGTGCCGCAACACTTGATAGTGCCAGATGTACTTCCCGGTGCGCGCGTCGAGCGCGATCACGCTGTTCGCGTACAGGTCGTCGCCAAGGCGATTACCACCCCAGAAGTCATAAGAGGCCGAACCCGTCGCGACGAAGACCATCGCGCGCCTCTTATCGAGAGTCACGCCGGACCATGCGTTGACGCCGCCGGCGATCTTCCAGGCGTCGGGTGGCCAGGTCTCGTAGCCCGGCTCGCCGGGGTGGGGAATGGTGTGAAAGCTCCAGCGGAGCGCGCCGGACGTCACGTCATAAGCGCGAATATCGCCCGGCGCGCTCGGCAGCGCTTCGGGCACGGTGCTTCCCATTATGAGCAAGTTCTCAAACACCACGCCCGGCGTGCTCGCGCTGACTGAGAGCCCGCGCACCGGCCGATCGAGCCCCGCGCGCAGGTCGACCCAGCCGCTGTCGCCGAAGGTCGGGATCGGGCGTCCCGTGCGTTTGTCGAGTGCGTAAAGACGGTTGCGGTAGTTGAAGATCACGCGGTCGCCGGTGACCACGACTCCCCGATGCCGGATGCGCGAGGTCGGCGCGGCGCCGTTCTGCGGATCGAAGCTCCAGAGCTCCTTCCCGCTCGCGGCGTCGAGCGCGAAGACACGGAGCTTGGGCGAGGTCCCGTACAGGACGCCATCGACGACGATCGGATTCGTCTGCATCTCCGACCCGTTGAACTCGTCGTGGGTCTGGTAGGTCCACGCGACGGCGAGGCGCCTAACGTTGGCCGGTGTGATCTGGCCGAGGGTGGTGTAGTGTGTGTGGTCGTCGCTGCCGCCGTACACCGGCCAGTCGGCCGCCTTTTGAGCGAGGACGTTACCGCTTGCAGCGATGACGAAGACCACGGCCAGTGCAGAGCGTCTCAGCATGGGCCGGATACTACACACGACCGACGACGAGGCAAGCGGACATCTGACTCACTTCGATTGCCAGCAAGGCGCAGAAACCACTGACACGGCGCTGGGACCGCTGACGCACTCCCCAGCAGCGACGTCTCCTTGCGCCAGTAGCGACTGGTTCTTGTTCGAATGCCTCGGGAAGTTTCCAGCGATCAGTGCTTTCCGCGCACAACGAGCCGGATCCTTGTGAACGGCCTCAATTAGCCTCCGGCCAGAGCTCGACTGGTGTGCAGTTCACAAAAACACGTCGTTCCGGCAATCGGAGTCGCAGACGCCCAGGGAGTGATTCGTCAGATTCGAATGATCCGCGATTCCTGCCCGAACGGTCGCGATGTCGACTCGGCCGTATGAAGATGCAGTGCCAGGTCCTCATTGAGCGAGGTCCTGGAGCCGGGTGCCGCCTAACATCAGCTAGTACCGCGTCACCCGGCTTCCAGCTTTCACTCTTCATTCCACGACGCCGAGGACCTCGAGGTACTCGGACTCGACGCGCGTGGTCCCGTCGTTCGCGCGATTGTTTTCCCACCACAATCTCTCGAGGTCGAGGCGGAGCGCATTGCGTGACTCCTCCTCCAGCGCGGCGAAGATGCGCAGCGTCGGACCGTACCACAGGCGGAACTCGTTCACCACCTGCTCAGGAGAAAACGGGTACTCGAAGGTGATCAGCCGACGCGTGAGGGCGAGCGTCGAACAGCGTGCGCCGAGGCGCTCGCGCACCGCGTCTTCGGTGCCCCACAAGAGCGGCGATGGAACGCCGGCCGGCGGGGGAGCGTAGCGGACGCTCGCCTTGAGCATCTGACCGACGAAGCCGGTCGGCGTCCAGTTGGCCATGGCGATGCGGCCGCCAGGGCGCGTGACGCGAAGCAGCTCGGCGGCCGCGAGCTCGGGGCGCGCGGCGAACATCGCCCCGAACATGGTGACGGTCGTGTCGAAGGTGGCGCTCTCGTAAGGCAGTTGCTCGGCGTCGCCGACTTCGAACTTGATCGGGAGCTTCTCGGTTGTGGCGCGCGCCTTCGCCTGGGCAATGAGATTGGGCGCGATGTCGATGCCGGTGACCTCGGCGCCCGTCCGCGCCGCGGGAATCGCGAGATTTCCGGTGCCACAGGCGACGTCCAGAACACGCTCGTCGCTATTCAGCTCGAGGCGCGCGATGAATTCGGCGGCGCCGTCCACGTAGCCCGCCGCGATGCGACCGAAGTCACCCGAGGTCCAGGTGGCACGCACGCGCTCGGTCAGCGGGTCGAGGGCGGCCATCTGGCGCTGCGCCTCGTTAAAGATTGTCGGAGACATTATTTTTAGAGTTCGTGAAAGTCGGTAAGAGCGGGAAAGCAGATCCCTCGTCGCTTCGGTCCTCGGGATGACAGGGAGCTACTTCCTGGTCGGATCGTCGGCGGGGTTGACGTACGTGAGCTGGAAGGGCCCGATCGCGTGGACCTGCACGATCGTCTGGCCGCGCGCGATCGCGAAATGCGCCGTGTTCGCGGGGATGCTGACGAATGCGTCGCGTCCGAACGCCTTCGCCTTCGACTCGTCGAGCTTGTCGCCCATGCCGGCGAGGAATGTGCCCTTGAGGACAGTCACGTTCTCGATAGTCGGATGCGTGTGCGCCGGGAGCTTGTAGCCGTTCGGGAAGCGAAGGCGGACGGTGAACTCGTCGGTCTTGCTCGGGTCTCCCTGGAGGACCGCGATCTCGGCGCCCTTGGGGAAGATCGGTGGCGCGGGGCCCCACTGGAGGTCGTCGTTCGGTGACGACGTCGCAACGAGGGAAAGGAGTGGTGTACTCGGCGCTCTGGTGACCGATCCGTCGTTGGAGCATGCGACGAAGGACACGAAGGCAGCGACGAGAAGAGCGATGCTACGCATGGTGGACTCTCCGGTTCGGGTCATCGTCCCCTGTCTAGAAGGGAGGGGACGTGGCGATAGGTTAGTGACCTCTCGAAAGAGCCACATCGTGGAAAGCACGCAGGTTTTCAGGTGCGCCACGTAGGAATTCGGGCGCCGGTACGGAGGTCGTGGCGCTCAGCGCGCGTGAGCAATCCCCTTGTCGATCGCCCAGGCGGCGAGCTGCGTGCGCGACTCGAAATCGAGCTTCGCCAGCGCGCTCGTGACGTATCCCTCGACAGTCCGTTCGCTGATACCGAGCTCCCGCGCGATGGCGCGATTGGCTTTGCCGTGCGCGACGCGCTCGGCGACGTCGCGCTCGCGCTTGGTGAGCCCGCCGAACGCGTCCTTGGCCGCGCGTTCCGGCGAGGGCGCGGGGCCGGAGGGGATGGTGGCGTCTACGGCGGCGAGAAACGAGTTGCGAAGCTCAGCGTCGGCTATCCGGCCCGCCAGCCCGCCGGCGATCGATCGCGCGCTGTCGAAGGCGCGGCGCGCCTCGACACGCTGGCGCTGGGCGCGGTGCAGGTGGCCGCGCGCGGCGTCGACGCGCCAGAGCATCGGTGCGAGCCCCTGCGCCGTGGCTTCGGCCCGCGCGGTGTCGAGCGCGAGTTGAGCGTCCTCATATCGTCCGAGCGCGGCGAGAGACTCGGCCCTAACGAGAGTGAGACGAGGCACGCCGAGCGAATCGTCAGGGTGATCGGCGCGCTCGGCGGCCAAGCGCGCGTCGACGATGGCGAGGGCGCGCTCCGGCTCCTCGTTCAACAGCGCGAGTATGGCGCGGGCAAGCCAGATCTGCCGCTCGCCGAGGGTGAGCATGCGGCTCTCGGGACCGGCCGGTGTCGCACCGTCGGCCGAGGTGAGGCGCGTGACGCGATCGAGAAAGTCCAAGGCACCGGCCGCATCCCCCGCCCGCGCGCGCGCGATGGCGAGGGGCGCCGCGGTCCAGCGGATCCAGAGGTACGACCCGAGACGCTGCGCGATGGCGTGCGCAGCCTCGAGCTGCTCGAGGGCCGCGTCGACGTCGAGCAGCTCGAGATGGATGAAACCGAGCAATCGGAGCGCACCCGCGGTCCATTCGCGGTGCTCGATCTCGCGAGCAAGAGATACCGCTTCGCGAACGAGTGGGATTGCGCGGTCGTACTCGCCGCGCCACGCCAGGCAATCGGCGCAAAGGAACGTCACGAAGGCTTCGCCGGCGCGCCAGCCAATGTCGTGCGCAATGCGCACGGAACGCAGCGCGCGCAGCTCTTCGTCGACCGCCGCGCTCATGAAGGGCGTCGTCGAGGAGGAATGGCACGAGGGTCCGCATAACGCGACGAGCGCGAGCGCGTTGGCCAGACCGCGCCGGTCTTCGTTCCGGGTGAAGAGTGTCACCGAGCGTGCGTAGTGCCTGGCGGCCTCTCGCTGGTGACCGTTCACGTGGTGCGCCATCGCGATCAGGTCGACCGTCTCGGCGATGCCGGCGGCGTCGCCGAGGCGTTCGACGATCGCGAGCGCCTCGGTGTGGTAGGGCAGGCCGGCGCGCGGCTCCTCGCGGTTCACGTGCCAGTTGCCGACACGATTGAGACTGCGCGCGATCAGCGCCTCGTCGCCGAGCGTGCGGGCGACGCGCAGCGCCTCCTGGCGATACTCGCCGGCGCGGTTGTAGTCGCGCGCGGCCCACAGCATGCCTAACGCGTGCAGAGCCTCCCATTCGGCGCGAACGTCGCTCGCGACGCGGGCGCGCGCCAGCGCGGTGGTGAAGTCGTGGTCCGCCCGCTGAAAGTCGCCCAACGTCTCATTCGCCCGGCCACGGTCGAGATACAGCGCGATTGCCGGTTGCGCGCCCGAGCGCTCGAGCGCGGCAAAGGCGCGGTCGAGGTGCGCGACCGCCTCCCGAGGCGCCGACAAAGCGAAGGCATGCCGGGCAGCACGAGCCGCATAGCCGGCGGCGCGGTCCCAGTCTCCCGACTCCCACGCGTGATACGCGAGCGCCTCGACGACGGCGTCGAGCTCGTGCGCGTGTTGTCGCTCGAGCGCGGTCGCCACCTCGCGGTGCAGCGCGACGCGCTCGCGCGCGAGCAGCTCGGCGTAGATCGCCTCGCGCGTGAGCGCGTGACGGAAGGCGAATCGCTCCGCCGACTCCTCGACGACCAGCTGCGCGGCGATGAGCTCCTTGACGAGGCCGAGGAGCTCGCGCTCGTCGTGCTGCGTGAGCATGCGCAGGAGATCGAAATCGAAGCGGCGGCCGGCGATCGCGGCCATCGACGCCACCGCCCGCGCCGGAACGGTGAGCGTCGCGAGACGCCGCCGGACCGCCTCGACGGCGGTGCGGGGCACGCGCACGCGCTCGAGGGGCCGGGCACGCCAGCCGCCGTTCTGCGCCGGCGCGAGATCCCCGGCGAGGATCAGCGACTTGAGCGTTTCCTCAACGAAGAAGGGATTCCCCTCGGTGAGGCCGTGCAGCACGTGCACGAACTCGGCGCCGAGGCTCTGACGGGCGCCGAAGATCGCGTCGAGCATGGCGCCGACATGGTCGCGGCCAAGCCGCTCGATGGGAAGGTCGGCGACGACGCGGGCGCGCTCCAGATCGGTGACGAGCTTCGCCAGCCGCGGGCCCGCTTCCTCGCCGCGGTACGTGAGCGCGATGACGACTGGAAGCGCGCTGTGGCTGCGCGCGAGATGGAAGACCAACTCGAGCGTCGCGTCGTCGCTCCAGTGCACGTCCTCGAAGGCGATGAACACCGGCTGCTTGCGCGCGAGCTGCGTGATGACCTGCGCCAGCACGTGGAACAGCCGCCGCCGGTCCGACTCCGGATCGACGCTCGGGCTCGGAATGGCGTCCGGGAGCAAGGGACGCAACTCCGGAAACATGGAGACGAGGTCGTTCGCCGCGGGCGCCAGGACATGAGCGACGACCGCGGGCGGCGCCGAGCTCGCGAGCAGACGCACGAGATCGAGCAGGGGTGCGTACGGAATCGAGCGCTCGGCCTCGAAGCAGGCGCCTTGCAAGACAAAGAAGCCCGCGCCGCGGGCTTCCTCCGTCATGGCGCGAAGGAGTCGCGACTTGCCGACTCCCGCTTCGCCAACAATGAGGGCGACGCGTCCACTCCCTTCGCGCGCGTGCGCGAGCACGTGCCGCGCCGACTCGAGCTGCGCGTCGCGACCGATGAGGGTAGGGCAGACGACGTCGTGCTGGAGGTGCATGGAATTTGATGCTGTACGGCTGGGCGCCCGGAGTCAATGGCTTACGGTGCGTACGCGCGCACTGCATCGATTGTATCCGCTTCGCTCGCGCGTTTGTCGGGGCGGTAGCCCTTGATGCGTGCGAAGCGGAGCGTGACGCCGCCGGGATATTGCGAGCTGCGCTGCACTTCGTTGAACGCGACTTCCACGACAAGCTCGGGCCTAACGAATACGACATGACCTTCGCGGTGCGTCTCACGCTCCTGAAGCTCCCTGGTTTGCCACTCGAGAATCGCGTCGGTCATTCCCTTGAAGGTCTTGCCGAGCATGATGAAGCGACCGGTCGCGGGATCGCGCGCACCGAGGTGGAGGTTGCTGAGCCACCCCTTGCGACGGCCGGAGCCCCACTCGGCGGCGAGGACGACGAGGTCGAGGGTACGCGCGGTCTTCACTTTGATCCACGCCGAGCCGCGGCGGCCGGCGGCGTACCGGGCGCTCGGGAACTTCGCCATGACTCCTTCGTGGCCGCGTTCGAGCGCGTCGGCCTGAAAGCGCTCGGCGTCGTCGACCTCGGAAGTCGTTAGGCGCGGGACGCGCAGCATCGCCGGGACAATCGTGTCGAGCCGATTGAGCCGCTCGACGAGTGGCTGATCGAGCAGATCCTCACCGTCGTGATGCAAAACGTCGAAGAAGAAGGGCGTGAGTGGTAGCGCGGCGCGAAGCGCGACGACGTCGAGGCGCTTCCCGAAGCGGCGCATCGTATCCTGAAAGGGAAGGGGGCGTCCTTCGGCGGTGAGCGCGATCACCTCACCATCGAGGATGACGTCGCGCGCTGGCATTGCGAGCGTGGCTTCGACGACCTCGGGGAGGGCGGCGGTGACGTCGTTCAGGCTCCGTGTGTAGACGGCGACACGGTCGCCCTCGCGATGCACCTGAATGCGCGCGCCGTCGAGCTTCCACTCGAGGACGGCCGTGCCGAGCTCCGCGAGCGCTTCGGTCACGTTAGGCGCCGAATCGGCGAGCATCGGCTGCACGGGACGGAAGAGCTGAAGGGCGTAGCGCGCGAGGCCGGCGTCGCCTTCGGCGAGGACGGCCTCGGCGACGCTTCCGAGGTCGCCGGCGAGCATCGCGGCGCGGCGGACGCGCTCGGCGGGGAGCGCCGCGGCGCGGGCGACGGCCTCTGTGAGCACG
>DATBHD010000194.1:0-9295 GCA_036557635.1 Gemmatimonadaceae bacterium | reverse complement strand
GCCGACAAGACGAGTTGGCGCCCGCTCGTCGCGCAGTATCAGCTCCCGCGACCAGGTCGCGCCGTGCTCCAACTCGCCACGACGCTGCTGCCGCTCGCCGTCCTGTTCGCGGCCATGTATCGCCTGCTCGCGCTCTCGTTCTGGTGGACGCTCGTTTTCGCCCTGCCGGCCGCGGCGCTTCTCGTGAGGACCTTCGTCCTCATGCACGATTGCGCGCACGGTTCGTTCTTCGCCTCGCGGCGCGCAAATCGCATCGTCGGCGCTGTTACGGGTTTGCTAACGCTCATTCCCTTCGAGCATTGGCGACGCGAGCACGCGTTGCACCACGCGTCCTCGGGAGATCTCGATCGTCGCGGGCACGGCGACGTCGAGACGCTCACCGTGCGCGAGTATCTCGCTCGAACGCCATTTGGACGGCTGCGCTACCGCATCGTCCGACACCCGTTGGTCTACCTCATTGTCGGACCGCTGTTCTTCGTACTCGACAAGCGCGTTCCCCCGCGCGGAGCGGGCGCGGGACGAGCGCAAATCGCGAGCGTCTGGACGACGAACGCCGCCATCGCGATCGCCGGCGGTGGACTGCTGGCGCTATTCGGAGCGCGCGTCCTACTCGTCTACCTGCCGGCCTACTATCTCGCCGTCACGGCAGGGATCTGGCTCTTCTTCGTGCAGCACCAATTCGAGGGAACGTATTGGGAGGAGCACCAGCGCTGGGACTACGCCACCGCCGCGATTGCGGGCAGCTCGTATTTCCAGCTCCCCGCCATCCTCCAATGGGTGACCGGAAGCATCGGATTCCATCACGTGCATCATCTCGGGCCGCGGATTCCGAACTACAATCTCCAGCGGTGTCACGACGAGAATCCACTCTTTCATCGCGCGACCGTGGTTACGCTGCGGCAGAGCCTCACGGCGCTCCGTCTCGCGCTGTGGGACGAGGACGCGGGCCGACTCGTATCGTTCGATCGAGCGCGACAGGCGTGACGATGGACCTCATTGCCCGGGCGCGGCGGACCGGTCTCCGCCTTCCGGGCGTCGCGCGCGCCCTTCGACGCGTGCCAGACAGTCGCGCACGATCGTGATGTCCTGACGCGCCCCGATCTCCTGCGCGATATCGAGTGCGCGCTGATAGCAGCGCACCGCGTCCGGATAGTCGCCTAACCGCTCGTTGATTCCGCCGATCAGGCGCAGACACTCGACTTCGCGCCAGCGGTTGCCGCTCGTCGCGAAGTAGCCTAACGCGGTGCTCGCCTCGTCGGCGGCGCGGAGACGATCGCCACGGGCGTTGAGCGTTTCCGCGTAGTTCAACGTCACGAGCGCGACCAGCTCCGCGTCCTCCACCGCACGCGCCGCGGTCAGCGCTTGCTCGAGCTGCTGCATTGCGAGGTCGGTGTTCCCGCGGTCGAGCGCGATGCGTCCGTGGTTGTTGAGGGCGATCGCCTCCCCGAGCTGATAGCCCGCGCTGTGGAAGCAGCCGAATGATTCCGCGAACGACAGCTCCGCCGCGTCGAGCTCACCCAACTGAGACTGAATCGACCCGATGTTCTGGAGCGCGATGCCCCGCACCCGCGGCGTGTCGGTGGTTTCGAGCACCTGATTGAAGAGCGCGAGCGCCTCAGTGAAGTCGCCCCGGCACATCAACACGTTCGCCTCGGCGATGATCGCATCGCACCACAACGCGCCGAGACGCGCCGACCGGGCGATCTCCTGAGCGCGCCGCGCCGCATCGAGGGCGTGGCTCCAGTCCGACTGACAGCGATAGACGCGCGATTGGTGGGTCAGCGACTCCGCGATGAGTGCCGGATCGACGGATTCCTCGGCGGCGGTACGATAACACTCGAGCGCGCGGTCGAGCACGCCATGGCTCTCGTACCGCCGACCTTCCTGAAGTCGTTCAATCAAATCAGGCACGGGGGTTGCCTGCAGGACGTGAAATCGTTGGGCTCTCCTACCGCGAATCTGCGGTCGCCCGACAGTAGACGCAAAAGCCACGCAAGTCTCTCTCGCCCCCGCCGGAGACGCAACTGTGACAAACGACGGTAAGTTCGGCAACCGACTCACGCGAATCGCCGCGATCGGCCTGATCGCGCTCGCTGGGTCCTGTCACGACTGGCCGCTCGACCCGCCGCCCGCTCAGCCAACGCTCGCCGTATGTCCCGTTGCGCAGACGGACAGCACGTCGAGCCTCCTTGGTGTACTCGGCGGCACCCTCTCGCTCGACGGCACGTCTGTCTTCTTGCCCGTCAACGCGCTCTTGTCGGCGACGGACATCGAGCTGACGATCCCCGCGTCGCAATACATGGAGATCGGCGTAACCGCGAATGGCGGTCACTTTCTCTTCCAGTCGCCCATCACCATCACGATCGATTATTCCCGCTGCAGCTCCGAGGTGCGCGCTCAGACTCTGAGCGTCTGGCACATCGATCCCGCTACGCATCAGTTGCTCGACAACATGGGCGGGATCGACGACAAGCTCACGAGTACGATCACGTTCACGACGGGGCATCTCTCGGGGTACGCAATCGCGTACTGACGTCGGTCAATCCTTGTACGGATCGAACTCGTTCTCGCCGGCCATGACGACGATGATCGGACGCAGGGTGTGCAGCACCCGCACCGTGCCTCCCTGCGCGGCGAGGACGTCGGGCAGACGGCGATAGGCGTGCGGACTCTCATCGAGTCCGCCGCCCCGCAGAATGACGCCCCTGCTCCCCACCCACTCGCGCAGCATCTCCCACGACACCTTGCCCGGTGATTTCACCTCGCCGGTCTTTCGATTCACTTTACCGCGCGCCTCGGTACGACTCATGACGCGCCCCGCGCCGTGGACGGTGGAGTAGAGAGCGGCGCGCTGCTCGTCGCTCTCGCCGGCGGCGCCGGCGAGAATCACCGCGTCGTCGCCCATGGAGCCGCCAACGAATCCTTTCTGCCCCGGGAACGCGGGTGTTGCGCCTTTGCGCACGACGATGAGCTCTTCGCCGTCGTGCTGCTCCGTCCACGCGAAGTTGTGATGGTTGTGCACGAGCTCCAATTCACGACCGCCGAGGATGGACACTACCTTGCGCGCGACCCACTCCCGCCCGGCGTACGCATACTCGCCGGCAAGATTCATGAGGTGCCAGTAGTCGTGGCCTAACGGCTCGTCGATCGAGAGCAGGGCTTCAACCTCGGGAACGCGCTCGCCCCACTTCTTGCCCTGCGCGAGCGCGAGGAATCCGGAGGCCACGGTGTGGCCGAAGCCGCGCGACCCGAAGTGTACGCCGACCCACAGTCGCCCCTGCTCGTCGGCGAACACGTCGACGTAGTGATTCCCGCTCCCGACGGTGCCGAGCTGGTTGCGCGCCTTCGCGTGGAGCGACGCGCGCTCCGGCTTCGACGGAATCGCGCCCCACACCGGCGACTCGAACAGCGGATGCCCGGTCGGCGCGTCATCGGCAAGATTGTTCCGGCCCATGCCGAAGCTGATCGTCGCCTGAATCTCGTCGGCGAGATGCGGCAGCTCGTTAGGCGAGAATTGCTCGAGGGTGAGATCCGTTCGGATCGCGGCGTTGCCACAGGCGATGTCGAAGCCGACGCCGACCACGGACACCTTGCGCCGATAGGCGGCCACGCCGCCGATCGGCATCACGTAGCCCAGATGGCCGTCGGCCATCAACGCCACGCGTTCGGCGCGCGTAGCGACGTCGGCGAGCTGGGCGAGCGTTTTTTCGTCGTGCGTGCCGAAGATCATGTTGCAATCCAGGATGACCGCTCGTCAGCGGCTTGCATAACGAGACGCGCGAGTTGCTATTCCCGGTGCGCGCGCTACATTTAACGAATCGATACACGCGCCTGGCGCGTGGACATGTTCCGAAACTAGGGGCCTGCCAATGCGAGCGGGCCCCTTTTGTTTTTGGTCCACTCCTGTAGTGCGCGACGACGCTCGTTCGTCATCGGCCGCTCTGGCCAATCTCTCCACCTCGAGGATCCCATGAAAGAAGGAACGATTGAGATGGAGGGAACCGTTTCCGACGTCCTGCCGAGCGCGATGTTTCGCGTCGACCTCGAGAATGGACACAAGCTCCTGGCGACGACCGCTGGAAAGATGCGCCGGTTCCGCATTCGCATCCTCGCCGGCGACCGGGTAACGGTCGAAGTATCGCCGTACGATCTCACGCGCGGCCGGATCACGTTTCGTCATAAATGAGCCGGTTTGGCTCGCAGCCTCAGCGGAACATTCCTCCAATTCGAGGTCCTATGTATTCCAGCACGATACTGCTCGTCCAACCACAGACTGACTTGGGCGCTCTGCTGCGTCTGCGGCTCGAGGGAAAGGGGTACACGGTCGTCGAGGCGCCAGACGCCACGACGGCGATGAACATCGTCAATGGCTCGGAGATCGCCCTCGTCGTCACCGAGCTGTACTTGCCGATCGGAAAGTCTCGATGCTTGGCGCGCACGATCGGGAAGTCGCCGGCACTCCGCCGCACCAAGCTCCTCGCGTACACGACGCATGGAAAGCGGCGTGATCGCGACTGGGCGCAGCGGATCGGCGCCGACGGCTATGTGATCACGCGATCGGGAGAGGACCGTTTTCTATCCGTCGTCGATCATCTCATGGAGGCCCCGTCGACCCCGCGACGCACCGCGCGTCGTCCGGGTCGCACGTCGTGAGAGGAGGAAACCATGGATCGGCCACCGACCAGTGAGACGCGGGCACTGAGCTTCGAGCAGTTGGCGGACGCGCAGGATCTTCGATCAGTCATCACCGCCGCTCTCGCGGCAACACCGGTTGACGAACGATCCTTGCGGCGCGGCGTCTGGACCTATGTCGGCGCGGAGCGCGACGTGGGCGCGTCTCCGGCACAGGTCATCACGGCGCTGACCCAGCTCGTGGATGCGTCGTCGGTCGCGCCGGCCGCCGTGCGCCAAGGCGTGACGCGCAGCGTGATTCTCTGGTGCGTCGAGGCGTACTTCGGTCATCTCGGCGGCGAGGCCGGCCGCCATGGCGACGAGCGGACCGGCACGAGCCGTGAAGTCCCGCCGATGATCGTCTCGAATCGTTGACGGTGCGTCGGTAAGAGCCGATCGTTAGGTGCGCGCGTCGAGGCCGTGCTCGAGCACATAACGAGTGAGCACGGCGGCGGACGACGCGCCGAGCTTGCGCGCGAGACTCTCGCGGTACGTGTTTACCGTGCGCAGTCCGATGCCCAGCACGGCCGCGATCTGCTTGCTCGCCAGACCGGCGGCGACGTGGATCGCGACCTGCCGTTCGCGCGGACTCAACGCGATCTCGCGAGTCGCCGCGGCGCAGCGGCTTCGCAGGAGGCAGGCGCCGCATCTTTCGCCGAGTACATCGGCGAGGGCGGAGCAGAGCTCCGCGACCCCTGCGTCTCGCGGAATGCAGCGAATCGTGCCCACTCCATGCTCGTCGTCGCCGAGGCAGAGCACACACGCTCGGGGTGCGGCGACGCGAAGCGACGCCACCGCTCGCGTCAGATCCTTGGCCGACGGCGCGTCCAGAAGCAGGACGTCGGGTTGGACACTGGCGGCGAGTGAAGCCGCGACGTCGATGTCAGCCGCCTCCGCGATCACCGCGAGTCCGGGCGTCGCACCGAGCAGCGCGCGCAGCCCAGCGCGGACGAGCGCGTGCTCGGCCATGACGAGGATCGAGGTGTCTGACGCTCGCGTCGGCAATGGAGTGCGGTCGACGGGTTCGACACTGGGGTGAAGAAGAGCTCTGGCGATAAATCCGATAATAACAGTCGGCATTCCCCGAATGAAGCGATCCGGCTGACCTCGGAACCCTCGGGAGAACTGCCGAAGTGCGGTTGGGAACAGGAGCTGGCAGCGTTCGACGTCAGCGTGGGACTCCTGCTCCAGAATCAAGATCGCATGCACATCAGCGCCATTTTTCTCGCCGTCCGATTCCTCGCGCTACCTCAGGTAGTCGTCGACACTGCCGCTGTGCACCACTTCGAGTGGCAGGCTCGGCCGCTCGTGGAGGCACTCGGCGACTTCTCCCGTGAGACCGGCGTCGTCGTCGACGCCGACCGCAAGTTGATCGCGCAGATCGTCGCGCCCGCGCTCAGCGGCGACTTCTCCGCCGCCGATGCGCTGCGCCGGCTCGTCGCCGGTTCCGGATTGATCGTTCGCTTCACGAGCACCGGATCGGCGTCGCTCGAGCGGAAGGATCGCTCGCGACCGCAGACGCTCGCCGCGATGCGTGTGAGCGCCCCACGCGTGCAGCAGGGCTACACCGGGATCCGAACGTCCACGGCGATGCGCACGGACACGCCGCTTCGTGATACGCCGCAGTCGGTGTCGGTGGTGACGCACGAGCTCATCGCCGATCAATCGATGCAGAGCATGGCGGACGTCGTGCGCTACGTGCCCGGCGTGTCGATGGCACAGGGCGAGGGTCACCGCGACGCGCCGACGATCCGCGGCAACAACACCACGGCCGATTTCTTCCTCGACGGCATTCGGGACGACGCGCAGTATTTGCGCGATCTCTACAACGTCGAGCGGGTGGAGGTCCTCAAGGGGCCCGACGCGATGATCTTTGGCCGCGGCGGCGGCGGGGGCGTGATCAACCGCGTGACTCGTCAGGCGGAGTGGTCACCGGCGCGGACGCTCACCGTGGAGAGCGGCGCCTACGAGCACAATCGTGGGGTCATCGATCTCGGGCAGGGACTGAACCAGCACGTCGCCGGCCGCGTCGTCGGGATGTTCGAGCACTCGGGGGGATTTCGCGACGACGCGAGCCTAACGAGATATGGCGTCGACCCGACGCTCGCTTTCGCCGCGGGCGACAACACCGTCGTACGCCTCGGCTACGAGCATTTCGACGACGAGCGTCGCGTCGACCGCGGGATACCGTCGTATCGGGGACGCCCGAGCGACGTGGACATCGCGACCTTCTTCGGCAATCCGACGGTCAATAGGGCGACGAGTCGCGTGAACGTGGGGAGTGCCGCGATCGAGCAT
This sequence comes from Gemmatimonadaceae bacterium, assembly GCA_036557635.1. GTDB lineage: Bacteria > Gemmatimonadota > Gemmatimonadetes > Gemmatimonadales > Gemmatimonadaceae > AG2. The sequence goes on along the minus strand of DATBHD010000194.1, from coordinate 2,326 downwards.
CACCTGCCGGGCGGCCTCACGCTGCGCAACCGCACCACTTATGGGGACTACGACATCTTCTATCAGAACACGTACCCGGGCGCGGTGAACGCGACGGGGACGAACGTCACGCTGTCGGCGTACAATCACGCGATTCCGCGGCGCAACTTCCTGAACGTCGCCGACGCGACGTATGCGATGTCGACCGGCGCGCTGCGCCACACGCTGCTCGCGGGCGCCGACTACAGCCGCCAGCGCTCCGATCAGGTGCGCCGCACGGGCTACTACGACGATACGACGGCGGCCTATAGCGCGCCGCTGAGCGATCCGACCGTGTCGACGCCGGTCGTGTTTCGCCCGAGCGCGACGGATGCGGACAACAGCATGTCGACCCACGATGCCGCGGCGTACGTGCAGGATCAGATCGCGCTCACGTCGGCGTGGCAGGGCGTCGTCGGCGTGCGCGTCGAGCGCTTCGCGACGAGCTATGACAACAATCGTACGGGGCTGCACCTCGACCGCGCCGACCGACTCGTTTCGCCGCGGGCGGGCATCGTCTACGAGCCTAACGAGGCAGTGTCGTTCTATGGTTCCTATGGGGTATCGTATTTGCCGAGCTCGGGCGATCAGTTCACGACGCTGACGGTGACGACGGCGACGCTCGAGCCGGAGCGCTTCACGAATCGCGAGCTCGGCGTGAAGTGGGACGTCCGGCCGGCGCTCAACCTAACGACTGCCCTGTATCGACTGGACCGCACGAACACGGCGGCGCCCGACCCGAACAACGCCGGGCTCACGGTGCAGACCGGCGCAACGCGGACGACCGGATGGGAGCTGGGCGCCAACGGGGAGCTGAGTCGACATTGGCAGCTGTCGGCGGGCGTGGCGACGCAACGCGCGACGATCCTCGGCACGACCAACGCGGCGCATGCCGGCGCGACGGTCGCGCTCGTGCCCCACGCCGCGGCGTCGCTCTGGAATCGCTACCAGGTCACGCGTTCGTTAGGCGTCGGTCTGGGCGTGATCCATCAGACGGACGCGTACGCCGCGGTCGACAACACGGTGACGCTGCCAGGCTTCACGCGAGTCGACGCCGCGCTGTATGTGACGCTGCGAGCCGATCTGCGCGCGCAGGTGAACGTCGAGAATCTGCTGGATACGCGGTATTACCCGACGTCGCAGGGCAACAACAACATCATGCCAGGCGCTCCCCGCACTCTGAGGGTCTCCATGGTTGCAGGGCGATAACGGCGCATCTGAACCGACAGCGCGGCTGCTGCGACGACGGGAGCGTCCTCACGGACGAACGCGGATGATCGTCTTCCCCGGGCGCCGCTCGCTCGGGTTGAAGGCGGCGACGGCATCGTCGAGCGTCGCGACGGTACCGACGTTCGTCCGCAGGCGTCCGTCCCGGACCCGCTGGACGATCTCACTCAGTTGGGCACGATGGGACTCGACAACGAAGTCGACCGCCAGACCGCCGTCGGGCCGTGCCTCGCTCGGCCCGACGATGGACACCAGCGTTCCTCCGGCTCGAACCAGGCGCGCGGACCGCTTCCCGATGTCGCCGCCGATGAGATCGAACACCAGGTCGACGCCGCCGACGTCTTCCAGGGCGTCGTTCTGGAGGTCGACGAACTCCTGCGCGCCGAAGTCGAGCGCATTCTGACGGTCGCCGGCTCGTCCGGTGCCGATGACGTAAGCACCCGCCAATCGTGCGAGTTGCGTCACCATCGACCCGACTGCGCCGGCCGCGCCGTGCGCGATGACGCTCTGCCCTGCCCGAAGGCGGCCGTGTTCGAACAGTCCCTGCCACGCGGTTAGGCCCGAGATCGGCAGGCTCGCGCCCACCGTGAACTCGACGTCGCCCGGGAGTGGCGCGAGGTTGCGTGCCTCGACCGCCACATACTCGGCCAGGGTGCCGTCGCGATACCAGTCCGTGAGGCCGAACACCCGCTGTCCGACCGGCAGCCCGGTCGTGCCATAGCCGAGGGCGGTGACCACTCCGGCGAGCTCGTGCCCGGGGATCGACGGTGTTCGGTCACGATCAAGGCGATCGGTCCAGGTCGGGGGCCACGTCAGCTCATCCCAGGTGAATCCTGACGCATGAACCTGAACGACGACGTCGTTTATCGCTGCCTGCGGCTTGGGCCGCTCCACCAGCTTCATCCCGGCTGTTCCCGCAGCCTGGTCCGTTACCACTATCGCCTTCATAATAATTTTCTCCTCGGTCACATGACCGAAGCCAAGCTGCCGCTACCGCCCGACAAGCGCGTGCTGTTTCTGGAACGCATTGAAGCTGTGGTGCGGTTGCTTCATTGCAATGTGCAAACAGCAATCAATGGAG
>DATBHD010000193.1:0-6993 GCA_036557635.1 Gemmatimonadaceae bacterium | reverse complement strand
GATCTACGCTGGTCCGGCGTGGGAAGGCACCGCGCACTGGACCTATGACCGCTGGATGCACGTCAAGCTCATCGTCCGCGACTCCCGCGCCGAGCTGTTCGTCGACGGCGACAGCGCTGTGCAGGAGGTTGCGCAGCTGCGAGGGCCTAACGATGCGGGCGAGATCGGATTGCTCTCCGGGACGGGGGCGCGCTTCGCCAACGTCGTCGTGCGAATGGACGCAGGCGCCATGCTGGAGGGGACGCCCGCGCCTCCCGAAGTGCGTGATTCGACGCCGGCCACGATCGTTCGTTCGTGGCGCGTGTCCGCGCCCTTTCCCGAATCGACGCTCGTTAGGTCGACGCAGCTCACCGGTCTGCCGGGCGCCGGCGCATGGCATGTACTCGCTGTCGAGGAGCGCGGGATCGCCAACCTGGCCCGTCTCGCGGGAAATGGTGATGGCTGCAATACGGTCATCGCGGCGGTCACGTTGGCGGCGGACCGCGAGCGGATCGTGCGCGTCCGCTTCGGCTACAGCGACCGCGTGAAGGTGTTCCTCAATGGGCGGCTGCTCTACTCGGGCAACCAGGGCTTCGGCACGCGTGATCCCGAGTTCCTGGGCATCGTCGGGCTGTTCGACGAGCTGGCGTTGCCGTTGCGACGCGGGCGGAACGAATTGTGGTTCGCGGTGAGCGAGACCTTCGGTGGATGGGCGGTAACGGCCGACCTCCCGCTCCCCGATCGCGACGGCATCACCGTCAATCCCTGATCGATCATTCCGCGCGACGCTCGGCGTGTAGTCGCGCGGGCGACACGCCAGCAAAGTCCTGCACCTCGCGAATGAGATGCGGCTGGTCGGCGTAGCCGTGACGAAATGCCAGCGCGGCCCAGTCGGGACGCGGCGCGCGATCGGCCGAGCGCAGAAGCGCATGGAAGCGCTGAACGCGTGCAAACTCGCGCGGCGAGATCCCCGTCTCGTCCATCACGAGCCGTCGCAGGTGCCGGTCGCTCACCCCTAACCGCGTGGCCAGCTCGGCGACGCGCGGCTGACCTGTACGGTGACGGAGCGATTCCATGCCGGTGATGAGCAGCCTCGTAATTCGCTGATTCGACGCTGCGCGTCGCGCGCGGAGGAAGTCCAGCAGCATGCGTAGCACGTTCGTCGACGTGGCCGTGCGCGACAACCGCGCCTCGAGTGGCACGGCGAGATCGGGTCGCAGGTCTGCATAGAGCGGTTCGTCGTCCATATGCTCCGACGGCGCGACGCCGAGGAGCGGCCGGCACCACTCCAGCTTGATGCGGACGGACTCCATGAGGTGGCCGGGCGGCGGCGCGAAGGCTTGCGGCCGGCTGACCGGGCCGATGAGCCGGAGTCGCGCCGCGCCCGCCAAGCCGTTGGCCGCGCGCAGGCCCATGAAGCAGAAGCTCACCGCGGCATCGGGCACTACTCGGTGCGTGACCACGTGCACCGTCGGCGCCTGATGAATCCAAAGTGCCTCGACAGCGTCGGCCAGATCGGGCGGCGGAGGGAATTCGTGATAGCCGCCGACCCGGTGAGACGCGGTTTCGACTGGTTCGTTATGCATGTGCATCATCGAGGCTATTCAACCTATAGCCAGCGACGCACGGCGCGCTTGTACGGGAGGTACTCCGAGGGAAACCGAGCCTCGAGGTAGCGCTCTTCTCGCGGAATAACCACGAGTGCCATGAGCGCCAGCGCTGGAAGAAGCGTGAGCAGTACGCCGAGACTGTTAACCCAAGCCGCAAGCCCGAGCTGACAGAGCGTGAACGCGAGATAGATGGGATTTCGGCTGAAGGCGTATGGGCCCGCGCGAACAACCGTGGTCGTGGGCCGGTTACCGGGGACGGGAGTGTTCGCGCTTCGAAAGGTACGCACTGCGGAAACGAAGAGAGCCCCGGCCACGAGCACGAGCACGACGCCGATCGGCACGCTGACTGAAGCCGGGAGCCACCGCACCGGCCAGAACAAGTGAACGAGCAGGCCGAGGCCGATAGAGCCCAAATAGACGAGGGGCGGGCGGATATATCCGAAGTTGGCAACATCACCCACGGCCTGTCCTGGGCGCACGTTGAAGCTCTTCATGGGCTAAATGCTCCTCGAGCGCGATGCTCATCCCGGCCTAACGCCCCAGCGCAGGTTAGGTTGCCGGCGCTCCGACGGCAGTCAGATTCGGCTCATGCCACGTCCCGGGAACGCCGACGAGGCGATACAACACCTAACGCCACAGGATTCAAATAAGAGGTCTTCGCGGGCGAAGCCGCAACAATTCAATAGTGATTCTTTGTCAGCTTCAGCGTTCGTTAGGTGGCCGGGGCACGAGGGCGTACCGTTCGATCTCGATCAAACGCACAATGGGTTGTCTGCGAACCCACTCTACCCGATCACGCCTCGGCCCCAGCGATAAGCGGCCGAGACTGGCGATCTGCACTCGCCACCAGTGCCGCCGCCGCGAGATCGCCGGTCACATTGAGCGTTGTCGCGAACGTGTCCGGCAGCGCATCGACCGCGATCAAAATCCCAATTCCTTCCGCGGGCAGCCCGATCGCGAGGAACAGTGGCGTGAGCATGATGAACGCGCCGCGTGGCACGCCCGGCGCCGCGAACGCCAGAAAGATGGCGGCAAAGGCGACCGTCGCGAGCTCACGCGCGTGCAGCGGAACGCCGTAGAACCAGCCGATGAACAGCGCGCCGATCGTCCACGACACTGGCGCAGCCACCTTGAACGTCGACACGGCGAGCGGCAGCACGAAGCCGGTGATGCGATTCGGAAGTGCGAGTCCGCGTTCTCCGCTCTCGATCAAGGCAGGAAGCGACGCGATCGACGAGCTCGAGCTGAACGCGATGAGTTGCGCCGGAAGCGCCGCTCGCGCAAAGCGAGCGATCGGAATCCCGCCGAAGACGGCCACGATTGGGTAGATGAGCAACGTGACCGCGACACAGGCGAGCGCATACGCGGCGATGTACACGCCCATTGCGCCGGCGACCGCGCCGCCCAGGTGCGCGGCGAGCGGCAGCACGAGTGCGAATACGCCGACGGGCGCCGCCAACACCACCCAGCGCACGATCAGCAGCATCGCGTCGCCGACAGCGCGTGCGAGACTCACGAGGGGAGCCCGTGTCGACTCGGGACTCCGAGCGATCGCGATGGCGAGGATCAGCGTAAATAGAATGAGCGGCACCATCGCGCCGTTCGCGGCGGCCGCGATGGGATTCGATGGAATCAACGACGTCAGCCACGCGCTGAAGCTCGGATTCTGACCGCTAGTCGCCACCTGATTCGCCGCCTCGACCGCACCCGCCGGCAGCGCCGGCTTGGCGCCCGCGGTCGAGGGCAGAGGCAGCAGCGCGAACAGCGCCGGAGCAAGCGGCATGACGATCGCCGCGATCGCGGCCAGCAGCAGTACGAACACGGCGAGCGTGCGGCCCCCGATTCGGCCGATCGCTCCGACATCTGTCGCCGACGCAACGCCCGTGACGAGGAGCGAGACCACCAACGGAATGACCGTCATCCGAATGGCGTTCACCCAGAGCGTCCCCACGGGAGCCACCGCGTCGGCCGCGTCGAGCAACTGCTTGCTGCCCGACGCGGCGACGAGCGCGCCGCCGCCGAGCGCAGCCGCGAGTGCCACGAGAACACGTGTGCTCTCTTTCATTTTCGGATCAGCGTGGAATTTGGCCAAGGTTTCGCTTCGACCCGACGTGGCCGGTGCCGCGGCCTCGCTTTTTCGCTCTACGTGTGGCTGCGAACCGATAGCTGTCAGTGTAGGAGTGGGAAGCGGTCAGTGGCGATGGTGAATGCGTCACTGAAGACTCCCCACTTCCCACCACCGCACTGACGGCTCTCGTCGTACTTCACTCTCGATGATTAAAAGTCTCACATCATCAGATCGCCGCCGTTGATATCGAGCGACGTCCCGGTGATGTAGCCCGCCGCCTCGGACGCGGCGAAGCAAATGAGGTCGGCGACTTCCCGGGCGGTGCCGAGGCGCGGAATCGGATAGCCGGCCGCGAGGCGCTCGAGCAACTCCGGTGCGGCATTCTCGTGCGTCAGCTCCGTGTCGATCATGCCGGGGCACACCGCGTTCACGGTAATCCCGAACTTTCCCAGCTCCTTCGCGGCGGCTCGGGTCAACCCCAGCAGGCCAGCCTTGGACGCCGTATAGTGCGCGCCGCCCAACGTGCTGACCATGCGTCCCGCTGATGACGAAATGTTGATGATGCGGCCGTAGCGCTGCGCCCGCATCGTTGGCAGCACGGCTTTGGTGAGGAGAAAGGGCGCCGTCAGGTTCACCTCCAGCGCCTCACGAAACTCCTGGGCCGAGAGATCCGGAAAGCGCGTCGAACGCGCGAAGGCGGCGTTGTTCACGAGAATGTCGATGCGGCCGAAGCGCTCGAGCGCACGGCGGACGATCTCGTCCGGCGCACCGTCGGCGGTGATGTCGCCCGGCACGCCGAGCGCGCGATCGCCTAACGATTCAGCCAATGCCTCGGCGCGAGCCGCGTCGCGTACGTTGACCGCCACACTCGCGCCGCGTTCATACAACCGTTCGGCGGCGGCGCGCCCGAGACCGCGAGCGGCGCCGGTGACGATCGCGACGCGACCGCGGAAGTCCAGCGGCGCGCCGGAGGTTTTCTCGTCAACCGCGTCGCTCGAGCGAATTGATAAAGGTCCGGTTGGAGACGCGCGAATATGGCGGTTCGCCGGAACGAAAGGCAAATGCGCGTTCGATGGCCGCTCCAGAGTCCCGCCACGTTGACGGGCACTCGTCCACCATTGCTACCCGCTAGCGCGGTCGAGAACGCGACTTCCTCAGGGAAAGCGTGTCAACCACCTAACGCCTCAACCGCGGCGTGCCGCTTCGATTGCAGCGATGTCGATCTTTCTCATCTGCATCATCGCATCGAACGCGCGTTTGGCGGCAGCGGGATCGGGATCGTTAATCGCCTGCGTCAACGCGATCGGCGTGATCTGCCAGGACAGTCCCCATTTGTCCTTGCACCAGCCGCACGCACTCTCCTCACCACCGTTGCCGACAATCGCGTTCCAATAGCGATCCGTTTCGACTTGGTCGGCGGTTGCGACCTGAAACGAGAACGCTTCGTTGTGCTTGAACGCGGGTCCCCCGTTGAGCCCGAGGCACGGAAGGCCTATCACGGTAAACTCGACGGTCAACACGTCCCCTTTCTTTCCCGACGGAAAGTCTGCCGGTGCGCGGTGCACCGCGGCAACTGACGAATCGGGAAAGGTCCGGGCGTAAAACCGCGCCGCGTCCTCGGCGTCGCGATTGTACCAGAGGCAAATCGTGTTCTTTGCTGGCTTAGCCATGTCACTTGTCCATCGAGAGGAGCGTTCCCAGGCCGGAGTCAGAAGTGTCCCCGCAAGAGACGAACCCGCGTGCTCGCTACTCGCGAGAAGTTGTCGATCTCGATTAGAGCGCCGGCAATTTTAGCATTTACTCTCCAAGCGCTCGACCGCAATGCTTGGGGCCGTCGGTACTCGAGACCCGCGCCGCTGTGGGCGAGTCGAATACGAGCGATCGAACGGCCGCATCGCGCGCTAAAGTCCCGCGCTTGTGCGAAGCGCGCGAACGAGTTCGAGGCGCGCCGCATCCGTTAGCCACGGAGCGCCCGCTTGGGTTCTTTCCTCGTCGAATAAGAAGGCGGCAACTTCGGCATCATGCGCACCGGCGTCGAACATTCCCACAACGGTGGCCGCGAGCTCCTTCACATCCCGCGGCGCGCGCACCCAACGGGACAGGAGCAGTTCCTCGACAGCGGCCCGCCAACGAACATACCTGTTGGCCGTCGGCGGGCTATCGGGCGACGGCTGGCGCGGTTCGAGCTTTCCTTTGCGTGGCATTGAAGGTCCGTCTGACGCGAGTTCAGTTGCACGCGGTAACTCAACAGCCGTAAGTGGCCGGCCGGTGCAGTTGTGGTCGGGTGCGTACGCCGCCTAACGAACGGTCAGGCCGCGGATTCGTGCTGACGCGGATTGTCTGGTCATTGGCCGGCGAGCGGTTGCCAAAGTTCTACCTTGTTTCCTTCCGGATCGATGACCCAGGCAAACTTCCCGTACTCGGAATCGTCGATCTTCTCGAGCACGTTGCAGCCTTCTTCGCGCAAGACTTTGACCAGAGCGTGGAGATCCTCCACCCGGTAATTGACCATGAAAGTCGCCGCGCTGGGCGCAAACTGAGCACTTTGTGCCGAAGTGATGGACCAGGCGGTCGTTCCGGCGACCGGCTTACCTTCGCCGTCGGTCCACGTGAACGCCGCGCCACCCCATTCCTGGACATCGATTCCGAGGTGCCGCTTGTACCAAGCCTGCAGCGCCGGAGCGTCTTTGGCTTTGAAGAAGATGCCACCAATGCCAGTGACTCGCTTCACAGTACCTCCGAGGAGGGGGGGGTGGTGGTGAGGGAAAGTGTCTCGTGCGCCTAACGCCGGAGCTCGGCTGCAGACGCCGGGAGCCGGCTTGTACGCCGAGACGACAAGGTCTCACCTGAGAGTGCGAAAAGATAGTTGAGCGGCAGCACCCGAGACTCAACCTTCGTCCGGTGTCGTGGCGTCCGCGACCGTTTCCTCAGCGAAACGAAACCATTCAGCATTCGTTGCCTCGAGCTTGTCCGGGCCGGCACCATCTTGCGCAGAGCCGATGCCGCTCATCGGCGTCGGTGTCACGAGCCGCGGATCGTTGCCTCGACGAAGGCTTGGCGGATCATCTATCGGCTCGATGGGGACGCCGTAGTAATCGCGGAGTGTTCCAGAAAGTAACCCAGCAGACGCCGCCTCGAGTCATTCAGGATTGCCGGCGGCGGCTGGCGCTGACGACGCGGCATCGCGAGGAACTCGATATGGATGTGACAGAGCGAGATCAACTGGAGGCGGCCGGCTCGCGCCACGGGTTCGTCGAACCGGTGATGAGGGCTCTTGAATCCCGCCACCCCGATCAATACTTTGCAGAGCAAAGGACTTGGCGATCGACGGAAAGC
>DATBHD010000192.1:0-3824 GCA_036557635.1 Gemmatimonadaceae bacterium | reverse complement strand
CCCGGAGCGCGCGTACGAGATCGCTGCGAAAGTCTCGTCAGCGCCCGGACCCGGCGGAACACCGCTGATCATCCCCGTCGAAGTACGACAGGTGATGAGCGCGCCGAACCCTGACGCGCGAGGATGACAACGTCGCACGACGCGGAATCCGTCGAACACCTCCTGCGCGACCTCGCGCCCCAAGTGCTCGGCGCCGTCGCTCGGCGGCATGGCGATTTCGCCGCGGCGGAAGACGCCGTGCAAGAAGCGTTGATCGCCGCAGCAACACAATGGGTCGCCGAGGGAGTGCCGACGAATCCGCGTGGTTGGCTGTTTCTTGTTGCGTTGCGGCGGCTCACCGATCAGGTGCGCAGCGAGCTTGCGAGGCGTCGTCGCGAAGAGACAGTCGCGAGCGACGTGTGGGCAGAGTGGGCGTTCGTCCCGCCGCCCGAAGTCGACGTGGAAGCGCAGCAGGACGACACGCTCGTCCTGCTGTTCATGTGCTGTCATCCCGCGCTCACGCCGCCGTCAGCGATTGCGCTCACATTGCGGGCGGTGGGTGGACTGACCACGGCGGAAATCGCGAGCGCGTTCCTCGTTCCGGAAGCGACGATGGCGCAGCGGATCAGCCGCGCGAAGCAGACGATCAAATCCTCGGGCGTGGGATTCGTGATGCCGTCCGCCACCGAACGCGCCGAGCGATTGAGTGCCGTCCTGCACGTGTTGTATCTGATGTTCAACGAGGGCTACACGAGCACGAGTGGCGAGAGCCTGCATCGCGCGGATTTATCGAATGAGGCGATTCGCTTGGCGCGGATGCTTCACGCGGTGGCATCGGACGAACCCGAGGCCGCGGGGCTGCTGGCGCTGATGCTGCTCACCGACGCACGTCGTGCAGCGCGCACGGGTCCGCGCGGTGAGCTGGTCCCGCTCGATGAGCAAAATCGAACGTTGTGGGATCAGACGTTGATCGCGGAAGGAGTCGCGCTCGTTTCAGAGACGTTGCCGAAAGGCACTGTCGGGCCCTATCAACTGCAAGCGGCGATTGCAGCCATCCACGACGAAGCCGCACGTTCCGAAGATACGGACTGGCCGCAGATTCTCGCGCTTTATAGTGTGCTCAAAGCGATGTCGGACAACCCGATGGTAACGATCAGCCACGCGATCGCCGCGGCGATGGTGCACGGGCCGTCGGTGGGGCTGGAGCTGCTGGCGTCGTTGGACGACGACGCGCGCGTGCGCGGACACTATCGGCTCGACGCGGTGCGCGGACATCTATATGAAATGGCCGGCGACAGCCGACGTGCGATCGAACATTATCGCGCCGCGGCGCAGCGCACCGCGAGCGCGCCGGAACGCGACTATCTCGAGACCAAGGCCACGCGTCTAGTGCCTAGCGCCTAGAGACCCTAACCCCTACCTCTCATGCACGCGGTCCGTCAGGAGGATCTTCCATTTGTTGGCATGTCGCATCAGTTCATCGGTGCGGACCAAGGGGACGTCGCCGTTTCGGTGTATCTCGTCAACGCGCCACCCGGCCGCGGGCCCGGACCACATCGGCATCCCTACGACGAAATCGCATTCATACAGAAAGGGCGGGGCCGGTGGATCGTGAACGGCGAGGCGCGCGAAGCCGGAGCCGGCGACATTCTCGTCGTGAAAGCGGGCGAGATTCACAGTTTTACAAACATCGGCGACGAGGCGCTCGTGCAGCTCGACGTTCACATGAGCCCGCGCTTCATTCAAGAGAATTTGACGCATGGGTGAACCGCTCAAGAATCATTTTGGCGCTGCGATCCCACGCCGCATTGCCGAGATGATCGCGAATGTTTGGCCGGAGCTCAACGCAACCGAGTTCGTCGCCGACGCCCTTCGCGGGTACGAGCCACTCGAGCTCAAGCAACGCGCGGAGCACATTGCGCGTGTGATGCATCGGCATCTTCCGCAGGACTTCGCGCAGGCCGCCGGCATTCTTCTCGCATCACTCGGCCCCAAGCTCGAGGGCAACGACTCGGGTGAGCATGCGCACGGTGCGATTGAGATGTTTTACGTGATCTCCGGAGAGCTCGAGCACGTCGTGAACGGCAAGAGCCAATTCTTGAAGCCGGGCATGGCTGGCTACGTGCGTCCTCCCGACAAAATCCGGCACAAGACCGGGCCTGCGGGCGCGAAAGTGGTCGTGATCTGGGTTCCGGGCGATGAGGCGAAGAAGATCGTGGCGCGATGGACGAAGGAGCCTTGAACTGCTTTTGTTGGCTGCGGATTTCGCGGATCTCGCAGATTACTTTCGCGCGCACCTCACGGCTCGAGAATCACGGTGTCGGGTGCGGACACGGGAGACCCGAGAAGCGTCCGGTTGTAATAGCCCCTGAACGCGTACGCTCCCGCGGGGATTGACCAAAACGCCCTGCCTTTGCGGTCAATCTGAAAATCGACGACGAACCGTTTGGTCTCGCCCGCCGCGAATCGAGTGACACTCGCCACATCGTCGGCGCGCTCGTCGCGTAATGCTCCGCCGAGAGTTCCGCATGACTTGATCGTGGGGAGGCACTCCACGTCCCAACTGAAACTGACGGGCGGTCCTGCGTCGCCAGATGGGGCCAGGGTAACGCTCACGGGCGTCGAACGCGGGTTCGTCACCAGAATGGTGAACGTGAACCAGCCGTCGTCTACTCCGCGAGTCGGAGTGGCGGGATCGATCACGCCAGAGACGCGCAACACTTGAGGATCCACCGTCACAGCCATCGGGTCCGGCGGCGGAGGCGGCCCCGCGTCGGAGATGCAGGCGCCAACGCATGCTACCGTCCCCGCGCAGCGGCCGAGGAATTCGTCGCGTGGATGACCGGCGACAGAGGGCCCAAGGAGCGCGTGGAGCATCTCGTGCCGGATGTCCGACGGGTTTTGACTGGCCGTGTCCGCGAGTACGATCCGATGCGACCAGAGCACGCTTCCGTCATTGCCCACCAGCGAGTGTAGACGGCCGGCGGGGTAAGGAGCGTCGCGCCGGGTGGCAAGGCAGGCTCGGTCATGAACTGACATCCGAGGCCCGCCAGCGCGAGCAAGGCGGGCCCCGTTCTCCTGTGCATCACGGTCATCACGAGGTTGTGAAACAGAATGAGAAGGTTTAGCTGCGGTGCGTGGCGTTCATTTGTGAAACGGCCACTCGATCGTGCCCATGAACGACAACGCGCGGTTCTTGGAATCGCCGTCCGAGAACAACTTCACAAATCCCACATCATAGCGCACACCGACGGTCATCGTTCTGCCGCCAACGTCGAAGGCGAGGCCCGCGCCGATGATTCCGTCGACGTCCGTGCTGCTGACCTTGATCCCCGGCAGGCCGGCAACGGGCGACGCAAGCGAGTCGCAATCGGTGAAGATCGCTCTCTCCGAGTAGCTTGGGACGCCGTTTTGCACGACGGCCTCTCCATAGACTGCTCCCAACGTGCAGCTCGTTCTGTACGCGAACCCGGGACCGCCGTAGGCGAACGGTTTCACACGGCCGAACGCGGGGATCTCGAACCGCGCGAGCACGGGAAGTTCGATGTAGTCGATTTTGGATGTCGCCGAGGTCAGAAACAGTTTCGAGGTTGCGCCCTTCCTCGTGAACATGAGCTCCGGTTGGATTGCGAAGCTCGGTGATACAGGAAGCACGGCCATGAGGCCGCCCGCGAAGCCGATGCGATTTGACGAGCCGTAGCCGATGAGCTTCGCCAGATTGGCGCCGCCGATGATGCCGAAGCGCGGCGTCGACGGTGAGTTCGACTGCGAGAGGGACGGAGTCCAGGCAATGGCCGCGAGAGCGGCATTCAGGAACAGATCGCGTGGGCGCATGATGCGTTTGG
>DATBHD010000191.1:0-24899 GCA_036557635.1 Gemmatimonadaceae bacterium | reverse complement strand
ATCGCTCGTCGGCGCCCAGATACATCGTGTCACCGAGTACGAGGTCGCGAAACGCCACACCAACCGTCGCCCCGGGCACTTGTGCCACGCGCCTTTCGATGCGCGTCCGCAGCGAGTCGTCCGCCATCAGCGCGGCGTTCGTGCCGCGAGGCGCGCTCGACAATTGGCCGGCGACGGCGATCACCACGACGAGTAGCATGCGTTCAAAATAGATCGTCCGTGATGGTGGTTACAAGCAGAAATCGTCGTTGCCAACACGCATGGTCGCTCGTGTCTTACGTGCAGAGGGAAACAACTCCCACTCGCCTTCCACCTCGCGCATTCATGTCGCTTCCAAGGACCGATCCGGGCGGACTACCCGAGCCAGGCCCAAACGCCTCGCTGAGACGGGAGCGACTGCGCTTCAGCGAGTTCTCGTTTACTCGCTCGCCTTCTGGTCACGTCTCGATCAACGTGGAGCTCGAGTACGAAGGGCAGCGCTGGTTCGGGCGTTCCGCCGGACAATCGAGCCCCCTTGGCGATCTCCGTATGGCAGCTGAAGCGGCGCTGCGGGCCCTCGAGGAGTTCGCCGAAGGATCGCTCTCATTCGAGCTCATTGGCGTGAAGCACATTCGTGCCTTCGATTCCAATCTCGTGATCGTCTCGATCGCGGTTCGCGATTCCGCCGGCACGCGTCTCGTTGGCTGCTATCTCGCCGACGAGGACATGCCGAGAGGCGCGGCGCTCGCGGTTCTGAACGCTACGAATCGATTGTTAGGGAATTACCTCGCGACTCGCTGATCCGTTTTGCCCCCGCGCGGTGTCTGACGGTAAGTGCATTGGCCCAATCGAGGGCGTTCCGGTGGACCGCGATGAGTCCGTGTTGTACAGTCTGATCAGCGCGGTGAGTCGGCCGCTCCAGAGACACAGTGTTCCAGCAGCAATGCGGTGGACTCGCGTCGGTCGCATTGGAGGAGATTCGTGAAAAGAGTCTTGACGATGTCGATCGCGGCGGTCCTCGGTGCCTGCGCTCACGCGCCAACGCCAGTGGTCGCTCCCGCTCCCGCTCCCGTGCCCGGCCCGGTTGCGACGAATGCCGGCGCGAACGCCACAGTTTCCGCCAGTGACACGACGACGCGACGCGACGCGGTGTCCGCGCCGCCGACCGCCGCCACAGCCGACAGTGCACAGGTCAGTACATCGGACGTGAGCAAGCGAGCGGCCGAGGTGTTTGGGGACAGCGGCGTCGCCGAGGCAGGGAAGGGCGCCGCAACATCCGATTCGGCCGCGGCCCATGATGCTCCCTCGTGGGACATCGACGTGCACTCGTATGAAACAAGGGATCGCGTCGAGCATTACGTCCGGGTCTTCAGCGGATCTGCTCGCGACCACATCATTGCGCAGCTGGAAGAAGGCAGCCGTTACGAGCCGATGATTCGCGCCAAGATGCGCGCCGGCGGTCTTCCCGAGGACATGTACTATCTCGCTCTCATCGAGAGCGGCTTCGACCCGAACGCATATTCGCGTGCGGCCGCGGTTGGAATGTGGCAGTTCATGTCGTCGACGGCGCGAGACATGGGCCTTCGGGTGGATTGGTGGGTCGATGAGCGTCGCGATCCCGTCAAGTCGACGACGGCGGCCGTTGGGTTCATACGTGGGCTCAAGGAGCAACTGGGGTCTCTTTACCTCGCGGCGGCGGCGTACAATGGCGGGCCGGGACGGATTGCCCGCGGCCTAACGAGATACGCGGACGATCTCGAGGGCACTACGGGGGACGACCGGTTCTTCGCTCTCGCCGACAAGGACTTCCTGCCTCGCGAGACGCGGGAGTACGTGCCGCAACTCATCGCCGCGGCGCTGATCGCGAAAGAGCCGCAGCGATATGGCCTGCAGATCCGGACGCTCGCGCCCTTCGTCTATGATTCAGTGAGAGTAGGTCCGGCCACGCCATTGGCTGCGATCGCGAAGGCGAGTGCAGCGACGGTCGACGAAATCGTGCGACTGAACCCACAGGTGTTGCGCGGCATGACGCCGCCGCGCGATTCGCTCCGCGTCCGCATTCCTCAAGGAAGCGCGGCATCGTTCGATAGCGTCTTCAATGCACTTCCGAAGGACGAGCGAGTCGGCGCACGGCGCGTGGAAACGCGGAAGGGCGACTATCTGGAGACGATCGCCGAACGATATCACGTGCGCACAAAGAGCGTGCTGCTCTTCAACCCGAAGGCGGAGCGCTCGAGAAAGACCGGCCGGCTCGCGGCCGGCCAGATATTGCTCATTCCAAGCGCAGCGGTGGTGGCCGCCGCGACTGATGCACCGGATCCTTCGATCGAGCGCTACTCGAGCGGCACGCGTACGCACGTCGTGCGACGCGGCGAAAACCTCGGCCTCATCGCGAAGAGGTACCACACGTCGGTCAAGTCGATCATGGCGCTCAACGGCCTGAAGCGCTCGATCATATTCCCCGGCCAGACGCTCGTCGTCTCGGGCCGAGCGCGACGACGATCGTCCTCGGGACATCAAAGCACGAAGGCGAGTGGGCGCGGATCGAAGCGCGGTGTTGCGCAAGCCGGAACGCCGCGCCAGTAGAGGCCTGCAGAAAGAGGTCATGCTCCTAGTGAGTGTGATCGCGGGCGGAGGATCCTCCGGGGCACTATGGACGATCCTGGGATCATCGGGGAATTTCGGGAAAAGGTCTCTAGCGGTGATCCGTGTCCCAGGAATTCCGGACTCTCGAGGTGCCGCGGGCTTGGAGAGCTGTGGGGACGCGAATGGCGCGAATTCGCGTCCCAAGCAATCTGGACTCTTCCGGTGCCGTAGGCTCACGGCTGATCACCTTCCTTACCCGAAATTTCCGGATGATCCAAAAGAAACAGGGCGAGACCTCGCGGCCTCGCCCTGTTTCGTTTGAAGCAAGTAATCAGGTGCTATTCAACGACGCCCTTTCCCTTGTAGCCCCTGGTCAGAATCCGATCATAGCCATTCGACGGATCCAGACCCGCGTGAAGCGCGTTGTTCACGGCTACCTCGCCGCGATTGTACACGAGCAGAGCGAGCTTGGCATCGCCGTGATACTGGCCGATCAGCCCGCGAAGGTAACGGAAGCCAATCCGAAGGTTCGTGGTCGGATCATAGAGCTTCTCCTTCGTGATCGCGTGATCGTAGTATCGCGCCGTCGGGAGCATCATCTGGGTGAGGCCCAGTGCGCCAACCGGACTCGTCGCCCGGGGGTTGAAATCGCTTTCGAGCTTCACCAGTCGGAACGCCAGCTCTGGGTCGATGCCCTCCGCCATCGACTCGTCGAGAATATGCATCGCCAGGTTCGCGGGAATCGCGAACCGGCTCGAGTAATGAATGATTCTGTCGGCGCGCTCGTACTGGGCCCGAAGGAGATCCATCTCTCCCTTCGTGGAGTCAAGCGCCTCGCGCAGCTCGCGCGAGCCATCCCCGATGCCCAAAGAGAAGGCCGAGGAATGAGCGATTTCAGCGTTAGCCGTCCCCGGATGGCGGGTGGCTAGGACGACCGCAACGACAGCCGCGGCAGCCGACGCAAATACGACTTTCTTGAGGCGCTTACGGCGTCGGGCGGCGTCGCCACGGTGCACGTACGTACCACGAAGATTGCGCATAAGTTGTCTACTGGCAACAGGTTGAGTACAACACTACTGCCCGCTACGCCCCCACGTTAAGTGGCAACCCCGATGCCATCAACCCCTTGACCAATCGCCGAGCTTGCCACCTGACTTTTGTATCAACGATATATCGGAAAGCTCCATTCCACGGTCGAGGCTCTTGGCCATGTCGTAAACAGTGAGAAGACTGACAGTTACCGCTGTCAGCGCCTCCATTTCCACCCCTGTTTTCCAAGTTGCCCGGGCCGTTGCCTCGGCGACAACGCCCGGGACACTCGCATCAGGTCGCAACTCGATCTGTAAATCGGTGAGCGGAATGGGGTGGCAGAGCGGTATCAGCTCCGCCGTACGCTTCGCGGCGAGAATGCCGGCCACACGGGCAACGGCTAGCACGTCTCCCTTCGCGAGCGAATTCGCCTCGATCGCACTGAGCGTCGCGGGCTGCATTCGAATCGAGCCTCGGGCGACTGCAACGCGATTCGACAGATCCTTTTGGCTCACATCGACCATTTTCGCTTCGCCCGACGCTGCGACGTGCGAGAGTCCCGGACCTTTCGCTCGGCTTTTCTTCATTTCATGAGCGACGCCATGTCGCGAAGCAGACCCGCGGTGAGGAGCTGGGGATTCACGTTGCTCGCCGCCAGCTCTTTGGCGCGCCCCACGATCTCCAGCGCTTTGGCCGCGCCCGTCGCAAGCGACTCATTCCCCGAGCTCGCCGCGGATCGGACACGATCGTGGAGCAAGACCTCGAGCGCGTTCAGCGAGTCCGTGAAGCTGCCGCGTGCGCGCGACGAGCCCTGCGCGAGAGCAACCCGAAACTCGGAGGCGCGATCCGGCGACGACGCCGCGTCGAGAAGGCGCTGTGCCTGCGACGTCGCGTCCCGCAGCATCGCGCTCGCCAGGATTCGCCCGGGGGCGCCGGCGGCAGAGCGAACCAGCTCTTCCACGTTCAATCGCGAATCCTCGCGTCGCAGGGAGGATTCGACGGCTGGATCCGAGATGAACTCGCGAATGGAACGATCCGGTAGCGGAGCCACGCGAACGGCGATGACACGCGAGCGAATTGTTGGCAGGAGCGCGCCCGGCTCCGACGATGTGAGAATGACGGTGGTATCGGCTGGCGGCTCCTCGAGCAATTTCAGGAAGGCGTTGGCCGCTTCCTCGGATCCCTGCTGCGACACCATGCGCTCGGCGTCACCGATCACGAAGACCTTGCGCGGAGCGAGTGCGGGCGACATCGCCGCGGCTCTCACGATCGCGCGCACCGTGGCGACGAAGATGCCGTCGCTCCCGGACGGTGGAGCATACAGCCCGTTTGCCGACACGCGTTCCGCGATTGCCTCCGCGTAGTCGTCTCGCACGTCCTCCAGCGACGGGTCGCTATTCTTCAGCCGCGGCCGAGGGAAGACCCAGTGAAGATCCGGATGCGTGAGCGCGCTGCTGAAGCGACATTGCGAGCACGTCCCGCATGGACGCGAATTCGCGCTGGCGCAGAGCAAGACCTGCGAGAGCCATAGCGCGAGTCGCTGCTTGCCCACACCGCGTGGGCCGTGGAGCAACAGACTCGCGGGCAGCGCTCCGCGAGCCAATGCCGTGCTAAACTGTTCGCGGAGTCGTTCGTGGCCGTGCAGTTCGACGAGAGACATGATTGAAATCAGGGTCAACGTACGAGCTGAAGATTAGACCCGCAGCCGCGCCGCGACTAGCAGAACGCACATTGCCATCGGTGACTGGGAGATCTCATGAGCCACATCGTGCCTTTGAGCCTTCTTTTTGTCGCGGCGCTCGCGACGACGGCGCGCGGTCAGCGCGCGCGAGCGAGAGATCTCGGCGTGAAGCCGGGCGTCTTTCCCACGGGTCGCTACAACGCGCTGACGGATGTCGCCGGCGTACGCGTGGGGCATGCGACACTCGTGCAGGGTGACTCCATTCGCACCGGCGTCACGGCGATCCTGCCTCACGAGGGCAATGTTTTTCTCGAGCGCGTACCGGCCGCACTCCATGTGGGCAACGGATTCGGCAAGCTCCTGGGTGCAACACAGCTCAACGAGTTGGGTGAGCTGGAGACACCGATTCTTCTCACCTGCACGCTCTGTGTGTGGAACGCGGCCGACGCACTCGTCGGCTGGATGCTCAAGCAGCCCGGGATGGAGAACGTGCGCTCGATCAATCCTGTCGTCGCGGAGACGAATGACGGCACGCTGAACGCAATTCGATCACGACCGATCGGTGCGAAGGAAGTGCGCGCGGCGCTCGCCGCCGCGTCGAGCGGACCGGTGGCGGAGGGGAGCGTCGGTGCGGGCGCGGGCACGATCGCGTTCGGATGGAAGGGTGGCATCGGCACGAGCTCTCGCGTGCTGCCGGCGTCCCTGGGGGGTTGGACGGTTGGCGTTCTCGTGCAGAGCAACTTCGGCGGAATCCTGCAGGTTCTGGGCGCTCCCGTGGGACGTGAGCTCGGGCAGTACGCGTTCAAGCGCGAGACGCAGACGGCGGCGGAGCGAGGCGACGGCTCGATCGTGATGATTGTCGCGACCGACGCTCCGGTCTCGGATAGGAATCTGCGCCGGTTGGCGGCGCGCGCCATCATGGGTCTGAGCCGGACCGGCTCATTCGCCGCGAATGGGTCCGGCGACTACGTGATCGCGTTTTCGACGAACGCGCGTGTGCGTCGGCCGTTCGATGCGCGGCGCCTAACGACCGACGAGCTGGCCAATGAAGAGATGTCCGGTCTGTTCGAGGGCGCCGTGGAAGCGACGGAGGAAGCGATCTACAACTCGCTCTTCGAGGCGACCACGGTCACCGGAAATGGCCACACCATCGAGGCGATTCCCCTCGACAAGGTTCGCCAGGTTCTCGCGAAGTACCACGTGTCCGAACGCTGAGCGTCGTCGCTGGGCGGGGCATGCTTCCTGACTGGAAGGGAAGAAAGCGACCAGCGAGGCAGCAATGGGCGGCAAGCGTCCCGATCAACACAGCATCGATCCGGCCGAAAGCGGCTCGACCGACCACAAGTGGGGTCAGGGTCACGAGGACCCGGGTATCCTCGAAGAGCAGAAGCAGAAGCTGCAGTCGAACCCGCACGACCAGCCGATGATTCCGAGCTCGGGCGTCAACCCCGCGTTGAGGGAGCTGCGCGAGAAGAAGCACGCGAAGCCCCAGCCCCCGACCGAAGAGGGCTGAGCTCGGAAGCGCTGCAGACGGGTGGCCCGCGCGCGGTTCAACTTTGCAATATAAAGTACTTGCTTCCGCCACATCCACACTCTACCATTCAGGCCCATGACGCCCGTGATACCCTTGCGACCGCGCTCGACTCCTCCTCCCCCGGAGATGCAAGAGCGAGCGATGGACAACCTTCGCTACATCCGTGAAACGATGGAGCGCGCCGGCACGTTCACGGCGGTCTCCGGTTGGGGAGAGGTCGTCATCGGCTGCACCGCCGTCGTCACGGCCCTCGTCGCTTCTCGTCTTCAATTAGCTGGGTGGGTGACGGCTTGGTTGGTCGAGGCCGCACTCGCGGCGGGAGTCGCAATCCTCTTCATGACGATCAAGGCACGCGCGGCCGGCATGCCCCTCCTCACCGGACCCGTTCGCAAACTCATACTCAGCTTCTCGCCGCCGATGCTCGTCGGCGTCCTGTTGACGGTGCTGTTCGTTGAGCGCGGACTCGAATCGTTCCTGCCCGGCAGCTGGATGCTTCTGTATGGAACTGGAGTCGTCACGGCGGGCACGTACTCGGTACGGATCGTTCCCGTCATGGGAGCCGCCTTCATGCTGCTCGGCGGCCTGACACTTTTTGCCCCTGTGGCGTGGGCAACCGCGCTCTTGATAGCCGGCTTTGGCGGTCTGCACATCGTGTTCGGAACACTGATCGCGCGGAGGTACGGTGGCTAAGCACAGCGCAGTCCCGGAAGAGCGCGGCGAGGGCGCCGCGGACGGGGGGGGAGCCGGGGGCGGGGGCGGGGGCGGGGGGCGCGGCGACCATCGTCGCGGCGAAGCCCGCGCCCGGGGCGCGCCGGCGACGCCACTGCGCACTGTGCGCGGCAAAGCCAAGGTCGAGGGGCCGCTGGCCCTGGATCGGCTGATCCACGAGCGCATCCGTCTCGGTATCCTCAGCGCGTTGGCTGCAACTGACGCGGTGAGCTTCAACGATCTCAAAAAGCTGCTCGAGACGACCGACGGCAACCTCAGTGTGCACGCGCGAAAGCTCGAGGAAGCCAACTATATCGCGTGCACCAAGTCATTCGAGAACAGGATGCCGAAGACGGAGTATTCAATCACGGCCGCCGGGCGTCGAGCGTTCGAGCGCTATCTCGATCATATGGAAGCACTCATTCGTGCCGCGCGCGAGCGCTGAGCGTCTAATATCGAAACGAACATGTCGCGGAACACAGCGGTAACGCTCTCTGCCACGTCGGGTATCCACGTCGGCATCATCATGGACGGCAACGGTCGCTGGGCTGCCGCCCGCGGGTTGCCGCGCACTGCCGGCCATCACGCTGGCGTGCGTACGGCGCGCGCCATCGTCGAAGCCGCGGTGCGCGCCGGCATCGGCACGTTGACTCTCTACGCATTCTCCTCCGACAACTGGAGCCGCCCGACACCGGAAGTCACGGCGCTCATGCGACTGCTGCGCCGGTCGCTGCACACGGAATCGAAGCGCTGCCTCGAGAACGGCGTGCGACTGACGATCGTCGGTCGTCGCGATCGGCTTCCGACAGCACTGCGCGCGGCGATCGCCGACGCCGAGGCACTCACGGCACGTTGTCGCAATCTGCACCTGCGCGTCGCGATCGATTACTCCTCGCGCGACGGCATTCTTCGCGCGGCGGAGCGTTATGCACAACAAGTCGTGCGAGGCGCGGCGCCCGAGTCGCTCACCAGAGAGCACTTCGGGGAACTGCTGGCCGAGGTGCACCACGATCCGCGACCGGTGCGCGATGTCGATTTGCTCATCCGCACGGGCGGCGAACAGCGTCTGAGTGATTTCATGCTGTGGGAGTGCGCCTACGCGGAGCTGTACTTCACGCAGGAGATGTGGCCGCGGTTCGGGGAAGAGGAGCTGCGTGAGGCACTCCGCGTCTTCGAGTCGCGCGAGCGCCGTTTCGGGGGAGTCCCGACCCAAGCCGCCAGCTGACGCGCCTCACCGCGTTGGGTGTGGCTCGCGCCTTCACTCGCCGCTCTGGCAGCAAGGCGTGCCGAAGTGAAGATTCGAGCACATGAGTCGCCTCATGTTTCCCGCGAGCCCGCTTCCGGCCTCGACGCACGGGCTGCACTCGGGTCCGCCCGCCATTCCGCTCACCGGTCGCGGCCCCGAGCTGGCCATGCTCTCCGCCGCGTTGCAGAGCGCCGATGCCGGGCGCGGAGCGACCGTGATCTTCGCGGGCGAGAGCGGAATCGGGAAAACGCGACTCGCCACCGCGGCCGCCGAGCAAGCGACGAAGCGCGGCTTCTCGGTGGCGCTCGGGCGCGCGTATCCGGTGGAGACCGGAGTGCCTTACGCGGTTTTCTCGGACGCGCTGCTGCCGCTGCTTCGCGCCCTCGATCCCTCGATGCTGTCGCTCCTCACACGCGGCGGCAATGCGGAGCTCGTGCAACTTTTCCCCGCCCTCGCGACCGGGGACCGGCCGCTCCGCAGCAGCGCGGTTCGCGGCGACCCATCGGAGCTGCGCGCGCGCCTCCTGTGGAACTTCACGCAATTCCTCTCACGCTTCGCCGCGAAGCGGCCGCTCTTGTTGGTGCTCGAGAATCTCCAGTGGGCGGACAGCTCGTCGCTCGAGATGCTGCACTTCACGGCGCGACAGATCGCCAACGATCGCATCATGATCGTCGGGACGTACAACGATTCCGACCCGCGCGCGACCGACGCCCAGTCGATGCTACGCAGCATGGAGAGCTCTCTCGTTGGGCTGGGCCTTGCGCGGTCAGTTCACATTGCGCCCCTCGATCTGTCGTCGACGCGAGAGCTCGTGCAGGGGCTGCTCGGCGAGTCGTCGGCAAATGAATTGGCGGAGATCATTCATCAGCGAACGCGCGGAAATCCGTTCTTCGTCGAGGAGACGGTGAAGGCGCTCGCCGAGCTTACAACGTTAGGCAGTGGACGGACGCCGACGGCGCAGGATTTACTCGCGCTCACGATGCCGCGCACGATTCGCGACGTCGTTGTCGCCCGGCTCGGCCAGTTGCCCGCCGAAGCGCGGCGCCTCGCCGATCTCGCCGCCGTCATCGGTACTCGCTGGCCGCACGACGCGCTCGCGTTCGTCAGCAAGCTGCCGGAAGACGCGTTGCTCTCGGCGCTCGACGAGCTGCGCCGAGCGCGCGTCGTCGACGAGCACGCCGAAAGCGGCGAGATCGTGTATGACTTTACTCATCCGCTACTCCAGGAGGCGCTGTACACGGAGCTCGGGTTGGCGCGCGCGCGCGGGTTGCACGCGGTCGTCGCCGAGTCGCTCGAGGCGTTTTATGGGGCCGCCGCGAACGCGCACGTCGACGAGCTGGCCTTTCACTATCGGCGCGCTGACGCGCGACGGCTCGCCGAAAAGGCCGTCCAGTATCTCCATGCGGCGGGGATGGAGGCCATGGCGAAGCACGCCAATCGGGAGGCAGCCGACTATCTCGCGGCGGCTCTGGAGCAGCTCGGGCGCCTGGACGCGGCGGACGAGGAGCGCTCGATCGCGATCACGCACGACCTCGCGCGCGCGCGTCAGCGGCTCGGGGAATATCCGGCCGCGCTGACGCTGTGGCAGCACGCGGCCGACGACGCCGAGCGCCGCGGACTCCATTCCCGTCTGGCAACCATCCGGCGCAACATGGGCATGGTGTCGTTCTGGAGCGGACGCCATGAAGAGGCGCTCGCGCAGTACGATGCCGCCATCGGCGCGGCCGTCGCCGCGGGGGAGCCGGCCGTCGAGGCACGGACGCTGATCGCGAAGGGCATGTGCCTGCAGGGGCTTGGACGGCGCGACGAATCCGAGCGAGCCGTGCATCTCGCGCTGGACATCGCCGAGCGGTTAGGCGACGCGGCGCTTCTGGCGCGGGCGCACCGGGCGCTTCTCCTGCTCTACGTGTGGACCGGTCCGCCGCAATTGGCGCGCAAGCATGGCGCGCGCGCGATCGTGCTCGCCGAGCAGTCGGGGCAGCGAGGTGTCGAGTGGTCGTCGCACTGGGCGCTGGCGATGCTGGGAGGACTGACCGCGAGCGTTCAGGACATCTCGCATCATCTCGCCGAGGCGCAACGATTGGCCGACGAGCTGCGTTCGCCGCTGCTGCGCGCATGGACCGCGGAGGTCGCGATCGAGTATTACGCCGGGATCGGCGAGTGGGAGACGGCGGTGTCGCTCGCCGAGCGCACGCTCGCGACGGCACGCACGTTAGGCCAGAGTACGCTGATCCCGCGGCTGCTCGTGTGGCTCGGACTGCTGTACTTCGGCCGGGGCAACGTCGAAGCGGGGAAGGCGTGCGTGGACGAAGCGTGGGCGCTGTCCGGCGCCGGGTCGGCGGGCGGCGACGTGCATTCGATCGTGCCGGCGCACACGGGACGCGCCGCGTATCACCTAACGATGCAGGACTATGACGAGGCCATCAAGGTGGGCCACGCCGGGCTCGAGATCGCCGATGCGTCCGGATACGTCGTGTGGGCGGTGCATCGCCTGATGCCGGTGATCGCCGAAGCCGCGCTCTGGAAGAGCGACATGCGGCGCGCGCTGCGCGTTGGCCAGCGGCTGCGGCGTGACGCGAGCCGACTGGAACACCGGCTCGGCCTCGCCTGGGCCGACGCGTCCGAAGCGCTCGCCGAATTGCTGCAAGGCAACAAATCGCGCTCGGTCGAGATGCTGCGAACGGTCGCCGAGCAGCTCGAGGCGATTCCCTACGTTCCCGACGCGGCGCGCGTGCGCCGGCAGTTGGCGCGCGCGCTCGCCGAAACGGGCGATCGAGAGGGCGCGACGCGCGAGCTGCGCCGGGCGCACGAGGTGTTCGCGCGACTGGGCGCCGAGCCCGAGCTCAAGGCGACGCGCGAGCAGCTCCGCGATCTTGGCGCGCGGCCGCCGGCCCGAGCCGCCGCCGCGGGCGCCGCCGGCCTGACGGGTCGAGAGCTCGAGATCGTGCGCCTGGTTGCCGATCGCCGCTCGAACAAGGAGATCGGCGCCGCGCTCGACATCTCGTCACGCACGGTGAGCACGCATCTGTCGAATGTGTTTGCTAAACTCGGCGTGACGTCACGCGGTGAGCTCGCGGACTATGCGCGCACCGCCGGGCTATTAAACGATACGTGAGAGAAGCAGAATCGCTCCTCTCACGCACCGTCCGCACATAGCCGCGCCCCCACAGCGCGGTAGCGCGACTGCTCGCTGCGCTCGCAGACGCGCTACCGCGCCGCGGGCCGGCTCGCTTGCGCTCGCCGAAGCCTACCTGATGTCGCGCGCCTTTCGGCGCGCTTCTCTCCCTCTCGCCAGTTCGAGTTCCTCGCGCCTGCGGCGCACCGAGTCGCCAGTCATTCAGCCCTTCAGCAGACGCACGTGCCCGGAGCCGCTTTCGATGCGAATCTGGCCACGGCCGTTGCCGATTGTGCCCACCATGTGATTCTGCTCGAAGCGGGTGACCTGCACGGCGAAATCCGTGTCGATGCCACCGCTTCCCGTTTCGATGTCGACGTTCGCTCCGGTGGACGCGGGAAGTCGGATGGTAACACCGCCGGAGCCCGCATCGACCTTCAAACGCTCGACGTTAGTGAGTAGCTCGAGCTCCGTGCCGCCGCTGCCGGCGTCGACGTCGACGCGATTGGCGCGCACGCGCTCGAGTCTCACGCCCCCGGAGCCGACGTCCGCTTTCAGGTCGGCGACGTCGATCTCACTGCCATGGATCGAGCCCGAGCCCGTGTCCATGCGGAGTGTTTCACCCCTGACGCCGGCGATCGTCACCGATCCGGATCCCGTGTCGAGATCGACGTCGCCTTGCGCGTCCGTTACCGAGACGCTTCCCGAGCCGGTGTCGAGCGACAAGTGACCGCGCGTGCGCTCGGCGGTAATGTCGGAGCTCGACACCTCGACCGAGAGATCGGCCTCGACCGTCGTTATGCGCGCCGTGCCGGCCGCCTGACGAATGACGATCCGCTGACCGCGTGGAACGAGCACTCGCAAATCCGCGTACGCATCGAGTCCCGAGCCGGAGCCGCTGATCTCGACGCGATTCCGCTCCCGGCTCGAGTAGTCGCGCGAATGATCATCTCCCCAGGTGCCGTCATCGCGGACGTTGACAGTCGTACGACTCCAGCGCCCGAGCTCCGCATAGACGACATGATCCGTCGGGTAGATCACGCGCAACGCCTCGTGACCGCCGACGTTGCCCTGCTCGACGCGAAGTCGATCGGCATCTCGGCCACCGCGCGTGATCTCGACGACGACATCGGATCCGCTGCCCGACTCGATGCGCAGTTTGCCGGCGAGGTTGTAGATCGCGACCGCGTCGCCCGAGAGCGTGCGGCGCTCGGTTTGCGCGGCAAGTGGTGAGTTCAGTACGAGGAGGGCGAACGACGTGACGAACGTTGCGTTGAGCGCCGATCGGATGGCGAGCATGATTCTCGACGTGGGGTGAGTGATAACGCCAACGCCGGATGAGACAGCACAACGACGGCGACGGTTGGAACGACGACGTCAGTAGACGTTCTCGATCGCCCACGTCCAGTACACGCAATCCTCGGCGCTCATGTTGCCGCGCGGGGCGATCCGGGCATCGTGGTATCCGTACTGGCCGATATCGAGGAGATACTGGGCTCGGGAGAGGAGCGTGCCGCGACACACGCGATCCTCGGTCGCGGGGCTATCCAGCTCTCCCTGATAGCGCGCGAGGAGCTCACCGGCGACGTGTGGCGGGATGCGGTGACGTTCCGACGGGTACACGAAACCGAAGAGCACGAGATTGAGCAGCAACATTTGCCACTGCTCGGCGAAGCGCTGCATCAAGCGCGCCCAGTCGATCGCCTCGGCGCACGATCGCAGAATGTGCATGATGTCGGCGCCGTCGTAGCGCTCGCGCTCCATGACGAATGACTTCTGCCAAAGCAGCTCCTCGACGGGCGCGATCTTCACGGGCATCCCGAGGATTTCGGCTTCCACGGCGTGCTCGAACCAACCATCGTCGACGGGGCAAAGGCCATTGCCGGAGCTGAAGACAAGATCGACGTGATCGTGGCCCTGCTTGGCCTTCGCGAGCCAGTGGGGAAAAGTGATTTGCGTCCAGTAGCCGGCGAGAGCGAGGGCCTCGAGGGCCTGCTCGACATCGGCGCGTTTTACGAAGAGATCGAAATCTTTCGTCTCGCGAATGATGCCGGTGTAATGCAGAATGGCGTGCGAGCCACCGACGAGGAACGGCACGCGTGCATCGCTCAGCACGTGGAGCGTGCGGCGATAGAATGTGTTCGTGTCGCGTCCGGGATCGTCGAAGGTGAGCTGATAGGCCATGTACCGGGGTGAAGTGCAATTCCGAGGCTAGGCGACGGAGGAGCGCTCCACTGGCCCGAATCTGTCGGTATTGGTGGTATCCGAACGAGAGAGGGCGAGATGGCAATGGGGCCGGACGTCGTCCGGATCGCGGCCGTAAGCGACATTCACTACGCGAAGGATTCGCATGGCCTCATGCAGCCGCTCTTCGCGCAGATCACGGAGAGCGCCGACGTGCTGATCCTCGCGGGCGATCTCACGGACTACGGACTCGCCGAGGAGGCGAAGGTTCTCGCGCGCGACCTCACGACAACGGTGAAGGTTCCGGTGGTGGCGGTGCTTGGCAACCACGACTTCGAGTCGGGCGAGGAGGTGGAGGTCGCGAAGATCATGGCGGACGCCGGTGTGAAGATGCTCGACGGCGACACCTTCGAGACGCATGGCGTCGGTTTCGCCGGGATTCGTGGATTTTGCGGTGGCTTCGGCCGCGGAGCGCTCGGCGCGTGGGGCGAACCGATCATCAAGCAGTTCGTGCACGAGGCCGTGAACGAAGCACTGAAGCTCGAGTCGGCGCTTGCCAGGCTGCACACCGATCATCGCATCGCGATCATGCATTACGCGCCCATTCGCGAAACGGTGGAGGGCGAGTCGCCCGAGATTTTTCCGTTCCTTGGCTCGAGCCGTCTCGAAGAACCGCTGACGCGCTTCGACGTCACGGCGGTGTTCCACGGCCACGCGCACAAGGGAAGCCCGGAGGGGTCGACGTCGAAGGGCATTCCAGTGTACAACGTCGCGCACCAGGTGCTGAAATCGTGCTACCCGGACAGGCCGCCCTTTCGATTGTTCGAGGTGCACACGACGCCGGCCGAGGCGGAGAGCGGGGTCACGCCAATCGCGGATCGGCGCAAGTGGGGCCGGCGCAGCACCGATCGCAGCACGGCGCCGCACCAGGGCGAGAATCCGTCGCCGAGTTAGCGTTTGCTCAATTCGTGGTGCTCGGCTGGAGCGGCGGCGCGGATTCCTCGTCGTCGACCGGCTCGCTCTCGCGCTGGTGCGTGACGAAGTAGAAGTTGGCGCGGGCGAGATCGGCCTCGAGCTGCTCCTTGCGCGAGACGTCGAACAAGGCGCGCACGGCATCGGCGAAACCGGTGGCGCGGGGATCGTACTCGATCTCGATGCGCAGCTCGGTGCCGCCGGTGGGTGTGGGCGCGAAGCGGATGAGACCGTTGCAGTCGACCACCGCGGCGGGCAGGGACCGCCAGGCGATGACCACGTTAGGCACGTACTTGGTCACCTCGGCCTCCCATACCAGGAGCTCCCCGGCGGGTGACACGACTTCCCAGCGCGATCGTCCATCCTGAAAGTCGGTCACCGCATGCAGCGACTGGATGACGCGGGGAAAGTTCTCGAAGTCGCGGCAGAACTCGAACACCTCGTGAACAGGGCGATCGACGATGATCGTCGTGCGCAGATGGACGCGACGTCGCTCGGCGCCCGCGCGCAGAACACGGCGAACGAGCGACGGCGCGAACGCGGCGGCGAGTAGCGCGGAGCCGGTGAGTCGAGTGGCGAGTGAAGCCCGACCGCGGCGCGTCGACGCGTAACCGAAGAGAGCGCCGGCGAGAAGCGCTTCAGCAATCTGTTCGATGGCGTGCGAAGGACCTTTCGTCGACGTGCTCACGGTAAGTCCGATGGCAATGCTCGACCGGCGATGGAGTACCCCTCCCTGAGCAAACCGAGTGCCCACACGGTCGAGGGCGCCACTCGTTTTGTGCGGCTCAGCGCGACCGTTGCAAAACGAACCGCTCGAGCCGCTCGAGAGCCGCGGGCAAGTCCGACCGACCGAGGCCGATTCGAAAGTGGTTCCCCTCGTGCTCGAAGCACGAGCCGGGAAGCAGGAGCACGCCTTCGGCCTCGACGAGCTCGGCGCAGAAGCGGTCGACGGCGCCGCGTTCGTCGCTTTCGAGGCGCGGAAATCCGACACTCCCCGCGCGAGGCCGCACCCAGGAGAAGCGCTGGCGAAAGCGCTCGAAGAACGAATCGAGAAGGGGAAGGTTCGTCGCGATGATCTCGCGGCTGCGCGAGATCACGCGGTCACGTGCGCGCAGCGCGATGATCGCGAGGATCTCGCTCGGGGCGCTCCCGCAGATCGTCGTGTAATCCTTCAAACGAGCCAGTCGTTGGCGCAGCGCGGCATCGTGCGTCGCGATCCAACCGACGCGGAGCCCGGCGAGCGCGAACGATTTCGACATCACGCCGAGACTGAGCGTGCGCTGCCCGACGTCGACGGCGGCAGGCAGTCGCGCGGATGCGTCGAGCTCGAGGTACCGATACACCTCGTCCGAGAACAGCGTGATGCCGCGCCGCTCGGTGTTGGTCGTCAGGTGCTCGAAGGCTTCGGCGGACGCCAGGGCGCCGGTGGGGCTGTGCGGGAAGTTGACGACGACGAGACGTGTGTTCGGCCGGAGCGCGGCGAGGACCGCGTCCGGATCGAAGGTCCACGTGCCGGGGTCGAGGGGCACGAGCGTGACCGATGCGCCGATGGAACGGGCGACCTCGTACAGCGACTGGTACGCGGGCCACAGGACGACGACATGATCGGTGGCCGACAGCGTTGCGTGCATCGTGAGGAAGATCGCCTCCTCGGCGCCGGCGAACGTGATGACCTCGTCGGCGGCGGCGCTCGTGTACAGGCGCGCAATCTCGGTACGGAGGAGCGGATGGCCTAACGACTCCGTGTATCCGAGCCGGAGCGAATCCCACAGTCGGCGCGATGGCGCGTCGGCAAGCGCGAGCAGCTCGTGCAGGGGCAGGGGCTCGACATCCGACGCGCAGAGCACGTGACGGACGTGAAACTCCCAGCGCGCGAAGTAGCGTTCGAGAGCAAAGTCGGCGATCTGCATCGCGGCGTCAGGCCGGGTGCTCGATCCCGAGCACGACTCGCACCGTGTCGCGAGCGATGAGCAATTCCTCATCGGTGGGAATCACCCAGACCTCGACACGCGACCCTTCACCGTCGATGCGCCCCTCCTTGCCGTCGATCATCGCCGCGTTGCGCTCCGGGTCGATGAGGACGCCCATCCATTGCAGCCCGTCGCAGATGCGCGCGCGCACGCTGCTCGCGTTCTCGCCGATGCCGCCGGCAAAGATCAGCGCATCGGCGCCGTTCATCGCCGCGAGGTAGCTGCCGATATACTTGCGCGCGCGGTAGGCGAAGAGATCGATCGCCAGGCGAGCGCGACGATCGCCGTGCTCCGCTTCCTCGGCGAGCAGCTCCCGCATGTCGTTCGTCAGGCCCGAGACGCCGAGGAGGCCGGACTGCTTGTTGAGAATGCCCTCCATCTCCGGCGACGAGTAACCTTCCTTCGACGCGACGTGATCGAGGATTGCCGGATCGAGATCGCCCGAACGCGTCCCCATCACGAGCCCCTCGAGGGGGGTGAAGCCCATCGAGGTGTCGACCGAGGAGCCGGCGTCGATCGCGCAGGCCGAGCAACCATTACCCAGGTGCAGCGCGATGATTTTCGTTTGCTCCCGCGTACGTCCGGTGTGGGCGCGATAGCGATAGGCGATGTAGCGATACGATGTCCCGTGGAATCCGTAGCGTCGCACGCGATGGCGGCGATACCACTGGTACGGCAGCGCGTACACGTAGGCCCAGTCCGGGAGCGTGTGGTGAAAGGCCGTGTCGAAGACCGCCACCTGGGGGATTCCCGGACCGAGCGCGGCGCGCGCCGCCTGAATGCCCTTGAGATTGTTCGGATTGTGCAGCGGCGCCAGCTCGATCGTCTCCTCGATTCCGCGCAGCACGTCATCGTCGATCTTCACGGATCGCCAGAATCGTTCGCCGCCGTGGGTGACGCGGTGGCCGACAGCTTCGATCTCGGCGATGCTCGAGATCGGGACGTCGGAGGCGTCGCTGGCGAGCCACGTCAGAAGATGCTCAATCGCGGCGCGGTGGTCCCGAAGGGGCGCCGTGCCACGCAGCGTCGCGCCACTTTTGGTCGAGACGGCATAGATCGTTTCGCCGCCGATGCGATCGTACTGACCACGCGCCAATCGCTCGTCGGTGCCGGCCGCCATGCGCTCCTGATCGGTGCGGACGAGCTGGAACTTGAGCGTCGACGAGCCGGCGTTGAGGACGAGGACGTTCATCGCGCGCCTCCAGCGCCGTTCGTCAGGCGAGCGGCCGCGGCGCGCGCGCGCGCGAGCGCGTCGTCGGGCGTATCCCCGTACGCCGAGATGTGACCCATCTTGCGACCGGGCCGCGCGACGCGCTTGCCATAGAGGTGGAGCCGCGTCATCGGCTCGGCGAGCGCGGCGTCGAAGCGCGGTGCGGAGCCGTTGGACCAGAGCTCGCCGAAGAGGTTCACGATGGCCGCGGGCCGCACGATGGAGGTGTCGCCGAGGGGCAGGTTGCACACCGCCCGAACCAGCTGCTCGAACTGGCTCGTGGGGCAGGCGAGCTCCGTCTCGTGAAATGAATTGTGCGGGCGCGGCGCCAGCTCGTTCACGAACAGCTCGCCGCGCGTCGTCAGGAACATCTCGACGGCGAGGAGTCCCTCGAGACCGATGGCGCCGGCGATGCCGCGCGCCAGCTCGGCTGCTCGCCTAACGAGATCGGGTGGCAGCGGCGCCGGAATGACCGACCACGAGAGAACCTGGCGCTCGTGGTAGTTCAGGGCCGGCGGGTAAACAGCGACCGAGCCGTTAGGCGCCCGCGCGATCATGACCGACAACTCGGACTCGAGATCGAGCGCCTGCTCGGCGACCGCCTGACGCGTGGCGCCCGAGGGGCCGACGAGGCTCGCCCATGCGGCGACCGCGTCGTCCATGCCCGACACGCGCACCTGGCTCCGGCCATCGTAACCGCCGTGCGTTGCCTTGACGACGAGCGCCCCCAGGCGCCCGGCAGCGCGTTTCACCCCATCCGCGTCCAGGACATCGTCGTAGGGTCCGACCGGGAATCCCGCTCCGGTGAGCCAGCGCTTTTGCCGCGCGCGATCCTGGATGACGCCGAGCAGCCGCGATGACGGCCGCACCGGTGCATGACGCAACGCCGCGTCGAGGCTCGCCGTCGCGATCTGCTCGATCTCGAGCGTCACCACATCGCAGTTCTGCGCCAGATCCGCCGCCGCCTCGGCATCATCGAAGCGCGCCGTCACGAGTCGATCGACGACCGCTCGAGCCGGGCACTCCGGATCCGGATCGAGCACGTGCACGTCGTATCCGAGGGTGCGCGCCGCCATCGCGGTCATGCGGCCCAGTTGTCCCCCACCGAGAATCCCGATCGTCGCGCCGGGAAGAATGATCGGTGGCATCAGCTGCCCGGCACGTCGCGGGCGTTCAAGACCTCGGCCGTACGCTGGGCGCGCCATTCCCGCAAACGCGCGCGCAGATCGGGTCGCGACGCCGAAACGATCGAGGTAGCGAGGAGCGCGGCGTTTGCCGCGCCGGGCTCGCCGATCGCGAGCGTCCCGACCGGCACACCTCTGGGCATTTGAACGATCGAGAGCAACGAGTCGAGGCCGTTGAGCACTGTCGCGGGAACCGGTACCCCGAGTACGGGGAGTACGGTTTTCGAGGCGATCATGCCGGGGAGATGGGCGGCGCCACCGGCGGCCGCGATGATGACTTCGAGGCCCCGAGCTTCAGCGGTGGAGGCATACTCGAACATCCAATCCGGCGTGCGGTGCGCCGAGACGATGCGAACCTCGTGGGGGACTCGCAGCTCCTTCAGCAGATCGACCCCCGCCTGCAGGTACTTGAGGTCCGACTTGCTGCCCATGACTACAGCCACCCATGGGCCCACACTTGCCTCGCGCTCGCGGCGGGAGGAGACATCGCGGTTCTTCGTCGTACGGTCTGGCGTCATTGCGCTCGTGCTCGACTTGAGGTCATCATCGATGCCGCGGGAAATAAAGGGCATCCCGGCGTGCAACTCAAATGGGAGACGGCCCAAACGACAGCGGCCGCGGCGCATTCGCGCCACGGCCGCCGAAGAACAGCTCCCCGAGTAGGACTCGAACCTACGACCACTCGATTAACAGTCGAGCGCTCTACCAACTGAGCTATCGGGGAATAGACCCCCAAATTTAGTGGAAAGAGGCCGCTTTACCACCCCTGAAATCGGTCCAGCCCCGGCTCCGTCGCCTAACGACAGGCTGCTTTCGAGCCTCTCGGGCTGGGGCGTCGCCACAAAAGCATGCGGCTGTCCCTTGCCGAGAGTGCCTGGCGTCTGAAGATTGTGCGGTCGAGGTCCTCCCCCTCCCCTGAGGCGCACGTATGGCGAAGCTGCTGAATGCCCTCCTTGCAGTCGTGTTCGTCGTGTCCTCCGCCCGCGCGCAGGACGACGTGCGCTCGAAGGTGCGCGAAATCTTCCATTTCGGGACGTGCAGCTCGCTGATCTGCCTCTCGACGTCCACCGGCATGCACGGCACGCACTTCAACCCGGATGCGAACGCCGTTGGTCAGGTCGTTGTGGACTTCCTCAGCAACGCCATCACCAACAGCGTCGCCAACGTTCCGCTGGGCGCGACGAGCAGTGGGACAACTTTCGCCTTCGATGCGGCGGGACTGCCCATCGCCACCGCCCAATCGACCGGTCCGATTTTCGGAGAACGCGCACAGACGCTGGGGCGCAATCGATTCCTCGTTAGCGGGAAGTACACGGAGAGCTCGTTCTCATCGCTGCGAGGAGTGCCCCTCACCGACTTGCAGCTCACCCTCACGCACCAGGACGTGCCCCCTCCGGGCCTCGGGGATCCAGACTTCGAGCGCGACACGATTCACATTGCGACCTCGCTCCAGGCGAGCGTCTCCGTGTTCGCACTCTCGGCAACGTGGGGAATCACGAACAACATCGACATCGGCTTTGCGATTCCGTTCGTCAATCTGTCCGTGAGTGGCACGAGCATCGGGACGATCGTTCCCGCGACGAGTGTGATCAACCACTACTGGAAGGGAACGGCGGCCGATCCGCAACTGGTCGACACGGCCAGCGGTTCGGCGATGCAGAGCGGGATCGGCGACGTCTCGATCCGCGCGAAGTTCAACCTCGTGCAAACGCCAATCGGGGGTGCGGCCTTCCTCGCTGACGTCCGACTTCCCACAGGCAAGCAGGACGACCTCCTCGGTACGGGGGAGACGTCGGTGATCAGCTGGTTCATCACATCGCTCACGCTCAAGCAGTTCACGCCGCACGCGAACATCGGATACATCTACCGGTCGGGTGAGAACCAGAATTCAGGCGTGCTCTCGGCAGTGGGATTCGACGCGCTGATCGCGTCGCCGTTCACTCTGGCGGCCGACGTCGTCGGACAGTTTCCCATCGGGACCGACAAGCTCACCCTGCCGAAGCCAGCCGTCTATCTCGACGGTACGGTCGTGCCGCGAACCAACATTCCTAACGGGAAGGATGACATCGTCGCCGCGTCGATGGGCGCGAAGCTGCTCGTCGGCGGAGGATTCATCGCCGTGGGCAACGTCCTCTTCCCGATCTCCGAGGGCGGGATGCGGCCCAACGCGACGTGGACGGTAGGTCTGGAGAGGAACTTCTAAACTCCGGCCGTCACTGCACGGCGCCAAGCGTCACGAAGATCCAACCCTGGTCGGTGCGCTGCAGCTTCACGCGGAATGTCGTTCGCCGCGTGACGTTGCCCTCCGAGGGATGGCGGAACTTCATCTCGGACGTGAATTCCGCGTCGGCGGTCGCACCATGCACGGTGACGCTGGGCGCGACCACCATCTGGGTCGAGAGGTCCGACGTGCCACTGAAGAGCGCGTTGTAGCCGTCCCGCGTCTGCTTGTTCATGCTCGGGAAGATCTGCTGGAGCAGATCCATCCGCTTCGCGCCGATCGCGCGAACGTACGATTCGATCGCGTCGCGCACGCGCGCGGTCTCGGCGCGCTCGGCCTCGGCGGCGGCGTCGACCTTGGACTTCGACTCCGACACGACCGGAGGCGGAGGCGCGGCGTCCGGCACTTTCGTCTCGCGAGGGGGCGTCGTTATGGCCTGCGTGGTCACGGGTGCGCCCGAGGTTGTCGGTGGCGCCGACTGAACGACGGGAGCTACCGGACGCACCTGCTGCGAAACCGGTGCGGACTTCTGCGCCGGCGCCTTCGAGACGCGCGGAGTATCGACGCGTGTGGCTGGCGTCTTGTTCGTTCCGTTGGTCGAAACCGGTGCCGGCTGGGTGTCGCGCCTCACCGGTGCGGGTGGCGCTGCCACTCTGCTGCTGTCTGTCGTTTGCGCCGGCGGCTCGGGTGGCGGGGCGACCTGTCTGGTTAGCCGCCACGCGGCGAAGGCGCCGCCCCCGACCACGACGACGATCGCGGCGGCCACGGTGAGACGCATTGGCGAGCGACGCGGGGCGCCGATCGGAACGGTCGGCGCGGCGACGTCACCGGTGACGCGCGCCACGCCTAACGACGGCGACAGGAATGGGGCCGAGGGCGACAGCGGCGGGGGCGGCACGTCGTCCCGCGACCGGCGCGGCGGCCGGCTGCCGGCCGTGACCTGAACCGAGCTCGCTTCGCGCGGACCGGGAGTCGGCGTCCGTACGACCGGCGCGCCGCCTCGCGACCGGACGCTCGCTCGCTGGCGCGGTGCCTCCATGCCGTCCTGCGCCGCACCAAGCGCATCAGCGGCGGAGCGCGCATCCGGATAACGCTCATCGGCGGTGCGCGCGAGCAGCTTGGTGACGATCTCGTCGAGCAGCGGCGGAACTTGATCGTTCAGCGCCCGTGGGTGGGGCGGATCCTCCGTGAGCCGCTGCATCATGAGCCGCTCGAGGCTCTGCCCGGCGAAGGGCGTCTCCCCGGTGAGCATCTCGTGGAGCACGCAGCCTAGCGAGTAGAGGTCGGTGCGGCCGTCGAGCTTGTCGGCGCAGAGCTGCTCGGGACTCATGTACGCCGGCGTGCCGAGAATGAAGCCGGTGCGGGTCAGCGTATTACCGACCGCCGTCTTGGTCGGCTTCGCGATGCCGAAATCGACCAGCTTCACGTAGTCGGCGCCGCCGCGGGCCGCGCCGAGCATGACGTTGTCGGGCTTGAGATCGCGGTGAATGATGTCGAGATCGTGCGCGGCGGCGAGTCCTTCGGCGATCTGCCGGCCGATATCGGCCGCGCGCCACGGGTCGAGCCGGCCCTCGTCGCGAATCAGTTGCGAGAGGGAATGGCCGTCGACGAACTCCATGGCGAAATACGGTCGATGATCGGAAGTCTCACCCGAGTCGAAGATCGTCGCGACGTTCGGATGCGAGATCGCGCATGCGCTCTGCGCCTCGCGACGGAATCGGCCGACCGCATCCGGATCCTGCGTCATCGCGCGGTGCATGAGCTTGAGCGCGCATTTGCGTCCGGTGCGCACCTGATGCGCGACGTAGACCTCTCCCATTCCGCCTTCGCCGAGCCGCTGCTCGACGTAATAGCGATCGTCGATGAGCTGGCCGACGAGCTCGGACGTCTGGGTGACGGGGCGGAGGCTCGCTCCGTCGCGCGGACAGAAGAGCGTACCGCCGCCGAAGGTCGCGCCACACTGTGGGCACACGCGCTCGGCGGCTGTCGGCGTGGTCGACGTAGCGATCGCAGCCGTGGACGCGGAGGCGTCGAGTGGTACGCGCGCCGGTGCGCCGGGCGGATCTCCGCCGGCGCGCGCGAGCGGGAGAATGTCGACGACGTACGTCTGGGGCGCATTCGCGACGGTTCCGCCTAACGCGAGACGCACGACGGAGTATTGTGGTTCGTTGCGCGTGCGCACGAGGTAGGCGGGGGGTCCGCTTCCATCGGTGGCGAGCTCACCGACGACGTCGTAGCGCCCCGAGACGAATTGGTAGAAGGAAAGCAGGACTTCGGTCGAGACGGGTCCGGCGGAGCCGGCGCCGATCGCGCTGCCACAGGCGGGGCAGCTCCCTCGCCAGGCGCCGACGTGCGCGGCGCACACCGGGCAGCTGATGCGCGGCGCGGGAACCGTGTCGTCGAGTTTCTTGAGCTCGAAGAGTGTGTAGCGTCGCGCGCCGCCGACGCTGGGAGGTTCGGGCTCGAGCTTGAGGACCACGAGATCGCCGCCGGCCAGCGGTGTAGCGACGAACGCCACCGCACCGTCGGCGTCGCGCGCGAGCTCAGCGAGGACATCGTACGCGCCCTGCGTCGCGTCGATGACGGCGCGCCAGGCGACGTCGCTCGAGAACGCGTTCGACGGCGAGCTCGCGTTGGGCTTCGTGATGTTCTCGGTCATTCGCCGGCGGCGTGCGTGAGGCTCACGGACTAGCTCCCTGCATGATCCAAATGTAGATCCGTGTTCGAAGTTGAGAACCGAGGCACGCCGTATTGTTAGTCGGCGTGCACGTGGACGGCATGTTCGGGTACCCGGAGGCGGCGGCGGTACCATTCAGGATCTGGTACAGATAGCTGCCAGCGGAGTCGCCCGTCACGACGTAAACCTTCCCGTTGAAGGTCGGCGAAACCAGCGACCCCTGCGCCTGTGAGGCGCTGCTGAAATCAACCATACTGGGTGAAGTCGGCAACGAATGGCAGTTGACGCACTTGGTGGTGCCGATTGCCGAATCGTGAAGTATCGGCCAAATGTCGCCAGCCATCGTTGCCTGTCGGTGATAGTTCACCGTCAGGGTCTTCGAAACCATATTCAGCGCGGAGACTGTCACCGTCACGGAGAAGTCGCCAAGCGAATCCGGATTCGTATGCTGTAACGTCAGCGTCAGTGCCGTGCCGGTTTGCGGCACCGTGCTGGCGATCGAAGCCTGGAGCCACACCCAGCTCGCCGAGGCACGTCCGGTCGTGACGGAAATGCTCGTCGTCACTCCAGTGATGTTACCACTCCCAGCGTTCGTGACGGTGA
>DATBHD010000190.1:0-4770 GCA_036557635.1 Gemmatimonadaceae bacterium | reverse complement strand
CGCTCGAGCCGTATTTCCGTCGCGCGCTCGCCGAGAAGCCGAAAGAGCACGCGCTGCTGCAGTTGCGTGTCGGAGGGCTGCGCGCGCTGTCGCAAGTGGGAGGCTAGCGCGGACGGGATTGTCATCCCGAGCGAAGCGAGGGATCTGCTTTGACATCACCACGTCAAAGCAGATCCCTCGTCGCTTTGCGTCGCTTTGCTCCTCGGGAGAACCGGAGCTACGCTCTACGCGGAAGACCGAATAGTTTTCGGTCGCACGACCCATTCACCTCATTAACAACCGAACATGGTCAACAAGATTACGGTTGTCGGCGCCGGGAACGTGGGCGCGACGACCGCGCAACGCATTGCGGAGAAAGAGCTCGCGCGCGCCGTGGTCATGGTCGACGTCGTCGAGGGGATTCCGCAGGGAAAGGGGCTGGATCAGTGGCAGTCCGCGCCAATCGAGGGATTCGACTCGCGCGTCATCGGCACGAACGGTTACGACGAAACGAGCGGCTCCGACGTCGTCGTGATCACCGCCGGCATCGCGCGCAAGCCGGGCATGTCGCGTGACGACTTACTCAACACGAACGCGGGGATCGTCAAGGACGTCTCGGAGCAGATCAAGCGCAGCTCGCCCAACGCGATCATCATCGTCGTCTCGAATCCGCTCGACGTGATGTGCTACGTCGCGAAGCAGGTCACCGGGTTTCCGCGCGAGCGCGTGATCGGCATGGCGGGCGTGCTCGACACGGCGCGCTATCGCGCCTTTCTCGCCGAAGCGCTCGACCTCTCCGTGCGCGACATTCAAGCGATGGTGCTCGGCGGTCACGGCGACACGATGGTCCCGCTGATCAGTTATACCACGGTGAGCGGCATACCGGTTACACAACTCCTCGAACGATCGCAGCTGGATGCCATTGTCGATCGCACGCGCAATGGCGGGGCGGAGATCGTGAAGTATCTCAAGACCGGCTCCGCCTACTATGCGCCCTCCGCGGGCGCGGTGCAGATGGTCGAGGCGATCGTGAACGACCAGAAGCGCATCTTGCCGTGTGCGGCATGGCTCGAGGGAGAGTATGGCATGAAGGGGCTGTACCTTGGCGTGCCGTGCAAACTCGGCCGCCGCGGTCTCGAACGCGTGCTCGAGGTGCAGCTCACCGCCGATGAGCGCACGGCCCTCGCGAAGAGCGCCGACGCCGTTCGTGAGCCGATGAAAGCCGTGAAGCTCTGACGCGAGCGAACGGCGCTCTCGATGTGGTTCGTTCAGTTCTATCGCTCGACGATCGGAAAAAAGATCATCATGGCCGTCACGGGGCTGATCGGCATCGCCTTCGTGATCGGCCACATGGCGGGCAACCTTCAAGCGTTCATCGGCAGTGACAAGCTGAACGCCTACGGCGCTCTGTTGCACGGACCGCTTGGCGAGCTGCTGTGGATCGTGCGCGTGACACTGATCGTCGCCGTGGTGCTGCATGTGCTCATGGCGTATCAGTTGACCATGCGCGCGCGCGCCGCGCGGCCGATCGGCTATCAGGTGCGGCAGCCACAGGTGTCGACCTGGGCGTCGCGGACGATGCGTTGGGGCGGCGTGCTGCTCCTCGTCTTCATCGTGCTGCACATCCTGCATTTCACGACGGGGCAGGTCGACCCGGCGCGCGCGTATGGCCGGGTCGACGCCGCCGGGCATCGCGATGTATACGCGAATCTCGTCGCGAGCTTTCGCATCTGGTGGGTGTCGACGTTCTATGTGCTGGCGATGATCTTTCTCGGCCTGCACCTGTATCACGGCGCCTGGAGCTCGGTGCGCACGTTAGGTTATGCCAAGCCGTCGCCGCATCCACTGCACCGGCGCATCGCGCTCGTCGTCGCGGTCGTCGTATGGCTCGGCTTCACCATCGTACCGCTCGGCGTGTTCGCGGGCATCATTCACTGACATGGAGCTCCGCGCACGCATTCCTTCGGGACCGATCGAGCGCAAGTGGGAGAAGCACTGCTTCGACATGAAGCTGGTGAATCCCGCGAACAAGCGGCGGTACTCGGTGATCGTCGTCGGCACGGGGCTCGCCGGCGGCGCCGCCGCCGCGTCGCTCAGCGAGCTGGGGTACCGCGTGAAGGCATTTTGCTTTCAGGATTCGCCGCGGCGCGCGCACAGCATCGCGGCGCAGGGTGGCATCAACGCCGCCAAGAACTATCAGAACGACGGCGACAGCATCTACCGTCTCTTCTACGACACGATCAAGGGCGGCGACTTCCGCGCGCGCGAGGCGAACGTCTATCGATTGGCGGAGTTGAGCGTTCGCATAATCGACCAGTGCGTCGCGCAGGGGGTTCCGTTCGCGCGCGAATACGGGGGCCTGCTCGCCAATCGCTCGTTTGGCGGCGCCCAGGTGTCACGCACGTTCTACGCGCGCGGTCAGACGGGCCAGCAGCTGCTGCTCGGTTGCTATCAGGCGCTGGAGAAGGAGATCGCGAAGGGCAACGTCACGATGTATCCGCGCACGGAGATGCTCGACGTCATTGTCGTGAACGGCAAGGCGCGCGGGATCGTCGTGCGGAACATGGTCACGGGCGCGATCGAGGCGCACCTCGCCGACGCCGTGATTCTCGCCACCGGGGGCTACGGCAACGTCTACTATCTGTCGA
Organism: Gemmatimonadaceae bacterium; assembly: GCA_036557635.1. Lineage (GTDB taxonomy): Bacteria > Gemmatimonadota > Gemmatimonadetes > Gemmatimonadales > Gemmatimonadaceae > AG2. Next base: position 2,143 of record DATBHD010000190.1, on the reverse strand, counting down.
CGAACGCGAAGGGCTCGAACGCGACGGCGATCTGGCGCGCCTACCGTCGCGGCGCGGCGTTCGCCAATCCGTGCTACACGCAGATTCACCCGACCTGCATCCCGGTGGCCGGCGATTATCAATCGAAGCTCACGCTCATGAGCGAGTCGCTCCGCAACGACGGACGCGTGTGGGTGCCGAAGCGCGGTGGGGATCAGCGGTCACCTAACGAGATTCCCGAACAGGAGCGGGACTACTACCTCGAGCGAAAGTATCCGAGCTACGGCAACCTCTCACCGCGCGACATCGCGTCGCGCGCGGCGAAGGAGGTGTGCGACGAAGGGCGCGGCGTCGGCCCCGGCGGGCGCGGGGTCTACCTCGACTTCTCCGACGCCATCAAGCGACTCGGCGCGGATCGCATCGCCGAGCGATATGGGAACCTGTTCGAGATGTACGAGCGCATCACCGACGAGAATCCCTACGACGTGCCGATGCGCATCTATCCCGCGGTGCACTACACCATGGGCGGGCTGTGGGTCGACTACAATCTCATGAGCACGATCACGGGGTTGCACGTCATCGGCGAGGCGAATTTCTCGGACCACGGTGCCAATCGGCTTGGCGCGAGCGCGCTCATGCAGGGGCTCGCCGACGGCTATTTCGTGATCCCGCTGACGATCGGCGACTACCTGGCGACGCACCGTCCCGAGCCGATCACCGCGGAGCACCAGGAAGTCCGCGCGATCGTGGAGGATGTCCGGGCTCGCACCACTCGGCTCACGTCGATCAGGGGCACGCGGTCAGCGACATCCTTCCATCGAGAGCTCGGCAAGATCGTCTGGGAATACTGTGGGATGGCGCGTTCGGCGGAGGGGCTCGAGAAGGCGCTGCAGCTGATCCCGGCGCTGCGGGAGGAATTCTGGAGCGACCTCCTGGTGCCCGGCACCGGGGAAGAGCTCAACCAGGAGCTGGAGCGCGCCGGCCGGGTCGCGGATTTCCTCGAGCTGGCGGAATTGATGTGCATCGACGCACTCCAGCGCGAGGAGTCGTGCGGGGCGCATTTTCGCATCGAGCATCAAACGCCGGACGGTGAGGCGCTCCGCGACGATGAGGAGTTCGCGTATGTCTCGGCGTGGGAATTCGCCGGCGACGACAAGCCACCGATCCTGCACAAGGAGCGATTGCTGTTCGAGAATGTGGCGCTGGCGACAAGGAGTTATCGATAGAGACCTGAGAGGTTAGGGTTTAATGAATCTTGAACTCCATGTGTGGCGGCAGGCGGCGCCTAACGCGGCGGGGGCCTTCGTCACGTACGCGGCGAAGGACATCAGCCGAGATATGTCCTTCCTGGAAATGCTGGATGTCGTGAACGAGGGACTTGTCGCGGAGGGGAAGGAGCCGATCGCGTTCGACCACGACTGTCGCGAAGGGATTTGCGGCTCGTGCGGCATGATGATCAACGGCATCGCGCACGGTCCGATGAAGGCGACCGCGACCTGTCAGCTCCACATGCGGCACTTCAAGGAGCGCGACGTCGTCTGGATCGAGCCCTGGCGCGCGCGCGCGTTCCCCGTCGTGAAGGATCTCGTCGTCAATCGGGCCGCGCTGGATCGCGTCGTCGCCGCGGGCGGCTTCATCAGCGTCAACACCGGGAGCGCGCCGGAAGCGAACTCGCTACCCGTCGGGAAGCAAGACGCCGACGACGCGATGGATGCCGCGGCGTGCATCGGCTGTGGCGCGTGTGTCGCCGCGTGCCCGAACGGCTCGGCCTCGCTCTTCACGGCGGCGAAGATCGCGCACCTCGGGCTGCTACCGCACGGTCAACCGGAACGAATGCGCCGCGCGCTCCGCATGGTCGCGCAGATGGATGTCGAGGGGTTCGGCCACTGCACGCTATTCGGGGAATGCCAGGAGGCGTGTCCCAAGGAGATCAGCATCGACACGATCGCGCGGATGAATCGAGACTACGCGCGCGCGAGCGTTAGGCACCGGGAGGAGAAGAAGGCCAGCTCGGAGTGATCGTTTTGCCTCAGAGCTTGGGCAGCGTGACACCTTTCTGCCCCTGATATTTTCCCTTCTTGTCCTTATACGAGACGGCGGGTTCCTCCTCGCCGCGAAAGAACAACACCTGCGCGATGCCTTCGTTCGCGTAGATCTTCGCCGG
>DATBHD010000189.1:0-2167 GCA_036557635.1 Gemmatimonadaceae bacterium | reverse complement strand
ATCGCGACAGAGGAGTCCGTGTTTTATGAGTCGAAAGTTGTACGTCGGAAATCTGCCCTACGAAGTTGGCGAAAGCGAACTGCACGAGCTGTTTGCGCGCGCGGGATCGGTCGAATCGGTCACGGTGATGCGCGACCAGGCAACGGGGCGTGCGCGAGGGTTCGCGTTCGTCGAGATGAGCAGCGACGAGGAGGCACAGACCGCGATTCGCGAGCTGAACGCCAGCCAGGTGGGCGGCCGCAGCCTGACCGTTGACGAGGCCCGTCCGAAGGCCCCACGCAGTGGCGGCGGTTTCGGCGGCGGCGGCCAGTCGCATCGTCGACGATCGGAACCGCGGTGGTAGAGACGTGGGCGAGCCCTTGCCAACACTTCGTGCGGGTGGGGGCTCTGATGCCGCTCGACTCTGAACGGATCCGGCGTTCGATATCCATGGGAACGCCTGGCCCGCGCGAGGCGCTGCTCGCGATCGGCCATTCACTGACGCGACGAAGAGGCTCATCCTCATGGTGAAACGGCCCACCAGCATGAACGCGTTCGAGTTCGCCGTGCTGTCCGGTCTGCGTGCCGCGCAACTGCACCGTGGCTGCACCCCACGCGTCGAGCACTCCGAGAAGGTCGCCGTCACGGCGCAGCACGAAGTCGCCGAGCGGAAGGTGCTGCCGTTGCCCGCTGCGGTCGCACCCATCTCGGAGTCGACCGACTAGCGTTCATGCAGCGTGTTCATCTCGTCAATCCGAGCACCAAATCCTTCGGCGTCGCCGTGATTACGCCTCGATGGCTGTATGTGCTGGCATCCGCCACGGGTACGCGCTGGGGCGATCCACGGATTGTGGACGAAACGCTGGAGCCGCTCGATTTCAACACGATTGCCGCGGGTGATGTCGTCGGAATCGGCATTCACACCGGGAACGCCCGCCGCGGCTACGAAATCGGACGCGAAGTGCGGCGACGGGGCGCATGGGTCGTATTCGGCGGTATTCACGCGACGCTCTTCCCCGATGAAGCGGTCGAACACGGAGCCGCGCACGCCGTCGTGCGCGGAGATGGCGACGTCGTGTGGCCGCGCGTCGTCGGGGATTGCCTCGCCGGACAACCGTGCGCCGTCTACGAGGGCGGCCGCATCGCCGGCGACCAGTTCGCCTCCGCGCGCTGGGATCTGCTGCCGAACGGGCGATACATGTGGGCGTCCGTCCAGACGGTGCGCGGCTGCCCGAAGCACTGCTCGTTCTGCTCGGTTTGGCGAACCGACGGCCAGGCGCCGCGGCAGCGCGGCGTCGATCGCGTGGTCCGCGAGATCGTCGAGCTGCGACGGCTGGGATTCCGGTTCATCGCGCTCGCCGATGACAACTTCTACCCGGTCACGCTGGGCGATTTGGCGCAGGCGAAACGGCGGGTGGACGGCTCGCGGCTCCGTGAGCTCGAGGCGCTGCGCGCCGAGCGATTCGCGCTGATGAGCCGCCTCGCCGAGCTGCCGGACGATCTGGTCTTCTACACGCAGATCACGATGGAAGCGGCGGAAGATCCGGCCTTCCTCGACGCGATGCGGCGAGCGAGGATCCGCGGCGCGCTGGTCGGCGTCGAGTCGGTCACCGCGGATGGCCTCAAGGACGTGTACAAGGGATTCAATCTCGCCGGCGACGAGCTGGTGACCCGCCTGCGCGCTTTTCGCAACTACGGGATCCACGTCCTCGGATCGTTCATTTTTGGTCTGCCGAGCGACACCGCGAACAGTTTCGACGCGACGGTCGCGCTCGCGCAGCGGGCCGACCTCACCTTCGCTCAATTCGTCCTCCTCACGCCATTTCCTGGCACGGTCGACTTCGACAAGTGGGCGGTCGAGGAGAAACGCCGTGGCACCCTCATCGACGGGGTGCCGCTCACGACGCATTGGCTCATTCCCGAGGATCGCCGGCCGCGACTCTACACCGCCCATCCGACGATGTCGCTCGAGGAGATCCGGGTCGGCACGCAGCGCGCGTGGGACCAATTCTACAGCTGGCGCCACGTGTGGGTGCGCTCGCGCGTTGTCGAATCCCTGCGCGCGCGAATCGCGTTCGTGTTGATCTCGAAGCTGTATCGACAGATGTACGCGAATACCGGGATCGCGACCGACAGCGCCCGCGTGCAGCGATCGGCACAATGGGCGCGCTGGATCGCTTACGCGTGC
>DATBHD010000188.1:0-2025 GCA_036557635.1 Gemmatimonadaceae bacterium | reverse complement strand
GCGACGGGGCGTGCGCGAGGGTTCGCGTTCGTCGAGATGAGCAGCGACGAGGAGGCACAGACCGCGATTCGCGAGCTGAACGCCAGCCAGGTGGGCGGCCGCAGCCTCACCGTTGACGAGGCCCGTCCGAAGGCCCCACGCAGTGGCGGCGGTTTCGGCGGTGGCCAGTCGCATCGTCGACGATCGGAACCGCGGTGGTAGAGACGTGGGCGAGCCCTTGCCAACACTTTCGTGTGGGTGGGGGCTCTGATGCGCTCGACTCTGAACGGATCCCGCGTTCGATATCCGTGGGAACGCCTGGCCCTCGCGAGGCGCTGCTCGCGATCGGGCATTCACTGACGCGACGAAGAGGCTCATCTTCATGGTGAAACGGCCCACCAGCATGAACGCGTTCGAGTTCGCCGTGCTGTCAGGTCTGCGGGCCGCGCAACTGCACCGCGGCTGCACGCCACGCGTCGAGCACTCAGAGAAGGTTGCCGTCACGGCGCAGCATGAAGTCGCCGAGCGGAAGGTGCTGCCGTTGCCCGCTGCGGTCGCACCCATCTCGGAGTCGACCGACTAGCGTTCATGCAGCGCGTTCATCTCGTCAATCCGAGCACCAAATCCTTCGGCGTTGCTGTGATTACGCCTCGATGGCTGTATGTGCTGGCGTCCGCCACCGGTACGCGCTGGGGCGATCCACGGATTGTGGACGAGACGCTGGAGCCGCTCGATTTCAACACGATTGCTGCGGGTGATGTCGTCGGGATCGGTATTCACACCGGGAACGCCCGCCGCGGCTACGAAATCGGACGCGAAGTGCGCCGCCGCGGCGCATGGGTAGTGTTCGGCGGTATTCACGCGACGCTTTTCCCCGATGAAGCGGTCGAATACGGAGCCGCCCACGCCGTCGTGCGTGGAGATGGCGACGTCGTGTGGCCGCGCGTCGTCGGGGATTGCCTCGCCGGACAACCGTGCCCGGTATACGAGGGCGGCCGCATCGCCGGCGACCAGTTCGCCTCCGCGCGCTGGGATCTGCTGCCGAACGGGCGATACATGTGGGCATCCGTCCAGACGGTGCGCGGCTGCCCGAAGCACTGCTCGTTCTGCTCGGTTTGGCGAACCGACGGGCAGGCGCCGCGGCAGCGCGGCGTTGATCGCGTGGTCCGCGAGATCGTCGAGCTGCGACGGCTGGGATTCCGGTTCATCGCGCTTGCCGATGACAACTTCTATCCGGTCACGCTGGGCGATTTGGCGCAGGCGAAACGGCGGGCGGACGACTCGCGGCTCCGCGAGCTCGAGGCGCTGCGCGCCGAGCGATTCGCGCTGATGACCCGCCTCGCCGAGCTGCCGGACGATCTGGTCTTCTACACGCAGATCACGATGGAAGCGGCGGAAGATCCGGCCTTCCTCGACGCAATGCGGCGAGCGAGGATCCGCGGCGCGCTGGTCGGCGTCGAGTCGGTCACCGCGGATGGCCTCAAGGACGTGTACAAGGGATTCAACCTCGCCGGCGAAGAGCTGGTGACCCGGCTGCGCGCTTTTCGCAACTACGGGATCCACGTCCTCGGATCGTTCATTTTTGGTCTGCCGAGCGACACCGCGAACAGTTTCGACGCGACGGTCGCGCTCGCGCAGCGCGCCGACCTGACCTTCGCTCAATTCGTCCTCCTCACGCCGTTTCCTGGCACGGTCGACTTCGACAAGTGGGCGGTCGAGGAGAGACGCCGTGGCACGCTCATCGATGGGGTGCCGCTCACGACACATTGGCTCATTCCCGAGGATCGCCGGCCGCGACTTTACACCGCCCATCCGACGATGTCGTTCGAGGAGATCCGGGTCGGCACGCAGCGCGCCTGGGACCGCTTCTACAGCTGGCGCCACGTGTGGGTGCGCTCGCGCGTCGTCGAATCCCTGCGCGCGCGAATCGCGTTCGTGTTGATCTCGAAGCTGTATCGACAGATGTACGCGAATACCGGGATCGCGACCGACAGCGCCCGCGTGCAGCGATCGGCACAATGGGCGCGCTGGATCGCTTACGCGTGC
>DATBHD010000187.1:0-18454 GCA_036557635.1 Gemmatimonadaceae bacterium | reverse complement strand
GAGTGCGCAACGTCTCTTTGGCCAGCGTGTTTGGCATACTGATCACTGCACTAATCTGGTTTGGACTCGAAGCTTAGTTCGCAATCTCCAATCGTACGATGTAGCCATCGACGCTAGCGATTCTAACCCACAAGTTTGCTCGAATAGGTCCACCTTGAGATGCCGTCCGATGAAAAGCTGAAGTCATATCGCTCGTTGAGTAGTCGAATGACGAGCTTCCAACGCGGAATCGTTCACGCGGATGACCGTCCGCACCTTCGGGTACAAAATCTGTTACGCGCCCTTCCACAATTTGGTAGTGTCCTAATCGTGAGGCTCTGACGAGGCGGTCATACTCACTGCGCGATTCGCTCAGCAAATCAAAACTCCATATCGCGGTTATAATCGACGCAACGCCCGCGAAAGCAGCATAGCTTTTCGCCGCTTTTGTATCAGGCGACCTACTGTAGCGAAGAGCGACGACGGCCAGAAGTGCCAGCGCGACCGAGATACAGGCCGGCAGTGTTGCGTCCTTCCACGTGGTGTAGCTCTCTGAACCTACGTCAAATACCAAGTGGTACGGCAAAGCATTTCCTCACGCCTCGGTGGAGGTGAGATGGCGCCTCGTGGAGTACGTCCGCGACGTGCCTCGGGACGGGCTTCGCTTCCTGAATGACTTGGAAAGCCCAGAGGCTCCGGCGAGCGCCTCGAATGCGTGACGAACTGGCAAACTAGTGGCAAACTGCTGTAAAACACGAAGAGCCCGACAACGCCTAACGCGTTACCGGGCTCTCAGTTGCCCCTCCTGGGCTCGAACCAGGACTCTTCTGATCCAGAGTCAGACGTGTTGCCAGTTACACCAAGGGGCAATACCAAAACCCCGTCGCCTTACAAATCCGCGGCCGGGGCCTTGCGCAACTCACGCAAAATAGCGCGATTTGAGCATCCCTACAACCCGCGCGCTCCCTCTCTCACGGCCATCGACGCGAGTGCTCGATCTCCGCAAACGCTGGCTCCACCTGATCTTGCACTCCTCCCTCCGCTCCGGTCGACGCGCTCGCCTCACGCGCTGGAGCTGCGTCGCCCTCGCCACACTCGCGCTCCCAGCCACCGCCTGCCGCCAAGCCCTCCGCGGCCTCGGACCGAGCGGTGCCGCCCTCGAGCGCAACGCCGATCAGCTCTTCGGCGCCTTCGTCATCCGCTACACCCAGGTCGCGCGCGACCACAAGTACGAGCTCGCCCGCAATCAGCTCAATCGCAACGCGCTCGTGCCGTCGCGCGTCTTCGACGACACCACCATCTGGACCAGCATGCCCAGCCCGGTGCTGCGCGCGCTCCTCGTCGAGGGCACGGAGCAGGGCGGCCGCTACGAGTTCACGAGCCGGGCGGCGGTCCCGCGACCGGCGCGCCCCGGCGACTCCCGGCACTTCATTACCCTCGCCCGCCTGGGGCCTAACGAGTTCGTCTGGGACACCATGGTCGACTTCGCCCTTGGCACGGTGAGCGCCGCCGACGTCGGGGCGTTGACCACGGCCCTCCTCGGCTCCGCCGAACATGGCTCGGAATCGGAGATCCGCGCCGACTACCGGTCCGTGGCGCCGCGCGCCGCCGCCGCGCTCGGCCAGCTCTTCTCCCTCGACTCGATTCGCGCCACGCCGTACAGCGATGGAACGAGCGATGTCCGCCTAACGATCGGCCTCCACACCGACGCGCTGAAGGAACGCCTGCCGGCGTTCGCCGACTACATCGCGAAGTACGCCAACCCGGCCCACTATCGCTTGGCGGTCACCGACCGGACGGGCACGATCTGGTTCGACGTCGAGGGTGCGGATCGCCAGTTTAGCATTCACTATCGGGCCGGCGAGGGGCGCCTCGTTCCGCTCTTCGGCGCCGCGCGCCAGCGCCCCGACACGCTCGAGCTCCACGTCGACTTCACGACGAAGCTGAAGCTCTTCACCGTCGGCCTGCGGAATCTCGTGACGGACTTCATCATCACCGACACGCCGCACGAGCGGGCCTGGACCTTCATCGCCCGCCGCGAGCCGGAGTGGAAGCTCCCGCTCATCACCGTGCATCTCATTCGCACGCCGCTGCGCCGGCCATTCGAGGGGACGGGCGTGATCTTCCACGTCGGGGTCCGCGATAGCGCCGAGTCGCAGACGCTGCTCGAGCGGCGCGCGCACGCAACCGTGCAGGAGAGCACGATTTTGCGTTTCCTCAACTCGCTCGGCTCCGGGGCAATGAGCGACCTGGCCGACCGCACCGAGCGCGAGGAGGAACAGTTCCTTCGCGACGTCTTCGCCGGGCTTCAGGCAGACGCGCGAGCGCTCGCGACATCTCTCGGTTCGGCGCCCGTCGCAGAGCCGGCGACAGAAAAAGCGAGCGCCACCAACCCTTAGGGCGGTGGCGCGATGGCGATTTACCTTTTCCGGTGACACTCGCCGGAACTTGCCACGCACGCTGTCATTGGAACTCTCCGTCCTACCGAGCAGCGGCGGGCAACGTTCTAGATTGGCGAATCCTGTGCCAAGTAATCGGTGCCAATGGAGCTGAGGGGAGTCGAACCCCTGACCTCTGCAGTGCGATTGCAGCGCTCTCCCAGCTGAGCTACAGCCCCGTTTCCGGAAGCGGTACGATACTCCGCTCGACCGAATACGGAAACGGCCCCGCGAGCGGGGCCGCCGTGATTGACTGGCAATCTACGGAGCGGTCCCCGGCCTCGTCAAGCTGGACGCGTGAGTCCACCTCCAGGCAACATCTGCGTTTTCCTCGCAAGCCGGTATGTTGTACACCCATGACCACTCCAAGCTCCGTTCGCGATCCAGCGACCGCGTCATTCTCCTTCTCCGACCTGCGCCCCACGGATGTGCTGGCGGCGAGTCGGCGCATCAAGGACCTCGTGCGGCGCACTCCGCTCGTGCGCAGCGCGCCGCTGAGCGAGCTCGCGGGCGGTGACGTCTATCTGAAGCTGGAGAACGAGCAGGTCACCGGATCGTTCAAGCTTCGCGGCGCGATGAATTCCATTGCGTCGCTACCACCAGACGTACGCGCGCGCGGCATCGTCGCTTCGTCGGCGGGGAATCACGGAATGGGGATCGCGTACGCCGCGCGCTTCTTCAATACGCCGGCGACGATCTTCGTCCCGCGAACCGCGGCGCAGGTCAAGCGAGACGGCATCGCCGCCCTGGGCGCGACACTCGACTGCACGCAGCCGTACTACGACGCGGCGATGGCGGCTGCTCTCGCATTCGCCGAGGAGCGCGGTGCGACGTTCATCAATCCGTGCTTCGGGAATGCTCTCATCGCTGGACAGGGGACCGTTGCGCTGGAGATCCTGAGCGACCTCCCCGACATGGCGTCACTCGTCGTCAATGTCGGCGGCGGCGGATTGCTCGGCGGCTGCGCATCGATCGTGCGGCCGCTGTTGCCGCAGGCGCGGATCATTGGATCACAGAGTGTGAAAACGGCGGCGATGGCGCGCTCGATGGCGGCGGGACACGTGGTCGACATCGACGATGAGCCGACGATCGCCGAGGGACTCGCCGGTCAGATCGATGAGGCGGGGCTCGAGATTGGCCAACACTCGCTCGACGACATCGTCACCGTATCCGAGGAGCAGATCGGTGAGACGATCGCGTGGCTGTGGAACAACCATGGCGCCCGTGTCGAGGGTGCCGGCGCGGCGGCGACCGCCGCGGTGCTACATCGCGTGGTGACCTCGCTCCCGACGCCCACCGCGATCATTGTCAGCGGCGGAAACATCGACGCGGAGCGATTTGAACAACTCGTAGCGGGTTGAGGTGGAGGGTTGAGGGTTGAGGGTTGAGGGTTGAGGGTTGAGGGTTGAGAGAGTTCTCATCTCGCTCTACCCTCTACCCTCTACCCTCTACCCTCTACCCTCTACCCTCTACCCTCTACCCTCTACCCTCCACCCTCTACCCTCTACCCGTCACCCTCTACCCTCTGCGCCTAGTGGTTCACGTTCCGATCCACCGCGCCTGACGAGCCGATTCTCGACTCACCACCGATCGAGCTCCGTACGCCCTGCGTGCTCGCGCTCACGCCGTTCGCCTGTCCGGCGCCGGCGCCGTGCAGACCCACCTCGCGATCGATGAGCGTGTTCCTCGTGTTCTGCGTCGCGCCGTCGCCGGCGCCGGTCGAGCCTTGCGTGTTGGCCTGCGCGGGCGTCCGCGTACGCGAGTGCCCACGGGCCTCGCCGCCGCGGCGGCCGATCATTGCCATGTGTTCTCGATTGCGGCTCACCGCCTGACCGCCCTTGCGGCCAGCATTGCGGGCTTCGTCCGAATCGAATTCGTGCGCGGTTCCCTTCGCGTGCGCCGCCTTTCCACCCTTGCTCGCGATCTCGCGTTGCTTGCCGCGATCCATGGAAGCGAAACCACGGTTGCTACGACGGTCGCCGACGTTCTGCAGGTCATTGTCCGTGTTGCTCGACGCGTCGCGCTGCCGCTCGCGGTCGATCGCCTCGTCTGTGCGATCGTCGTTGCCTAGTCTGTTCGGCATCCCTGCTCCTCCCAAGTTTCTCTAACACGGTTTGCAACCACTGGCGCTTCCAGCACAACGTGTGCTCGGAACCACGCCACTCGACTTGAGGCCCCCCCGGGCCAAAGCTGATTCATGAAATGCAAACTGCGGACCCCTGCACGCGCAACGTGTCGCGTGTCACGCTTCGGACAGATCAGAGCCGCGCCGCTCGATCGATCTCGCTCTGCACACGCGGCGCCGCGCGTTGGTTGGTGGTGTTTGACCAGTCTTGGATCGGACTTCACCGGCAGCCAACCATCAGAGTCAAGCAATCCCCTACATCCCGAGGTCCGCCGAATGAGCGGGCACCGTGCGCCATCTCCGGCTACGTCTTCGCGAGTCTTCCCGGCGTCGCTCTCTTCCTCGGGAAGATAAACGATCGGAACGTCTACTCTTTCGTGCGCGAGGGGTGCAGTGATGTGCCGCAAGAGTGGGGCCGTGTGTTCGGTGCGCTTCCTTATATTCCGAGACCATGTCGCTCAGCCTTCGATTTCTCGGAACGGCCGCGTCGCGCCCCACCGTGGAACGCAACGTCGCCGCGCTCGCGCTCATGCGCGAGGGCGAGACGCTGCTCTTCGATTGCGGAGAGGGAACGCAGCGACAAATGATGCGCTACCACGTGTCGTTCGCCCTGGCCGATGTGTTCTTCACGCACTTTCACGCCGATCATGTCATCGGCATCATCGGTCTTCTGCGCACGCTGTCGCTGCAGGGAAGAACCGAGGTGCTGCGATTGTGGGGCCCACGTGGCGCGACACGCGTTCTTCGACGCGCGGAGCAATTCGGATTCGATCGGATTGATTTTCCCGTGGAGATCAAAGAGCTGGATCCCGGCCAACCCCTTCGGCGCAACGGCTACGAGCTCATTCCGTTCGCCGTCGATCATCGTGGCTCGGCGTCACTTGGCTACGCGCTCGTGGAGGAGACGCGAAAGGGCCGATTCAATCCCGATCTCGCGCGCGAGATGGGAATCCCCGAAGGCCCATTGTGGGGACAGATCCATCGTGGTATCGCGGTGTCGCTCCCCGATGGGCGCACAATCGAACCGTCGGTACTCGTTGGGCCGACACGGCCAGGCCGTCGCGTCGTCATCACGGGAGACACGCGTCCGTGCCCCGCCACGGCGGAGATGTCGCGAAACGCCGACCTGCTCGTACACGAGGCGACCTTCGGCGACGAGGAGGGGGAGCGCGCGGCGGAAACGGGCCACTCCACGGCTCGTGAGGCAGCGATGCTCGCTCGGGACGCGGAGGTCCGGCGTCTCGTGCTCACACACATCTCCGCGCGGTACTCGCGCGACGCGGTCGATCTCGAACGCGAGGCTCGCCAGGTGTTTCCGAATACGCTCGTCGCGCGCGACGGAACGGAAATCGACGTGCCGTTCGAAGAGCGCTCGACGTTGAGCGTCGAGCGTTGAGCGTCGCGCTTATCCGTCGGATGCTTGAGCGGGTAGCAGCGAATCGGGTCGAGAGATCGGCATCGAGCGACGGAACAGCCGCGCCAAATCGACATCGCTCAGCCCTTCGAGAACGCTCTTCGGCGCGAGCCGCCCCGTTACGCTCCGCGCTTCGGGGCCGTGGCTGATGAACCAATTATAACGATCGAGTCGCGCACTCTGGCTGTTCGGATGGCGAAAGATGACCATCGCGTTGCTCGAGCCGGGAAGGTCGACGTCGACTCCCCAAACGACGCCGTCGGGTGATCTGAAGTTCCTCATTGCGTAGAGCGTTAGGCGTAGCGCGTGGCGCGATGACGAGGAAGCTACCTGCGCTCGACTCTCAACGCTCCACGACTCATCCTACCAGAGAGGGCGACAGTGGTTGGCGTCCCGCGTAACCGGCATCGAGGTCGTGCCAGAACTGAACCTCGGGCTCGCCGAGGCGCCAACAAAGAAGGATCTGCCGGCCATTCACCTCGCTCGGAAAATCGACGAGACCGATCCGGCGGTCCTTGAGCTGAATCCCGAGCTGTTCGAGCTCGTGTTGAAAGCTGTCGATCTCGCGCGCGAGCACCTGCGCTTCACGCTCCAGCTCTTCGGCGTGCTCGCGCGTCTCACCCGCGCGCGCCGACGATGCCACGAGGTCGAGCTCGAGAATCTTTTCGCGCCACAGCCGGTGCTGTCGCACGACATCCTCCACGATCTTTCGAACGAGAGGCAGGGTTCGATTCGCCTGGTCGACGGTGAACTGCGTCATGGTCCGGAAACTAGTGTCCGTGCTCCGTACTCACGAGACTAACACTGGGGGACTCGCGTCACGTCACGACGACACCACGCGTCGCGAACGCTCGAGATCCTCGCGCTCACGCTCCTCGAGGCGGCGCGCCCGGCGCGCCTCGGCGGCAGCGTACCGGCGCCTCTCGTCCGGTGTTTCGGGGATGAGGCCGGGAACCTCGATCGGCCTTCCGGCACGGTCGACGGCGACGAACGTGAGGTAGCAGGAGTTGGTGTGGCGGCGCCGGCCGGTGAGGAGCTCCTCGGCCTCGACGCGGACACCGATCTCCATCGACGTGCGACCGACGAAGTTGACGCTCGACTTGAGAATCACGAGGTCGCCCAAGTGGATCGGCTCACGAAAATCGACGCGGTCGATCGACGCGGTCACGACGCTGGCTCGCGAATGACGGAAGGCGGAAATCGCGGCTGTCTTGTCCATCAGAGACAGGATCACGCCACCGAAGATGTGTCCCAGGTTGTTGCCGTCCTGGGGCATCATCAGCTCGGACGACTCGTGCTGGCTCTCCTTGACGGTTTTGGCGGCTCGCGGGTGCTGGTTCATGCGGTATGGCGTACGATGCGCCGCGAGACGAGGCGAATGGAAATAAAGCGCGGGCCTGGTGCGGGCGCCGACCGACGCGAATCTCGCACGGTTCGAGTCGACTCGTCGTACGCGGACGCCGCATCGAAGGCGCGAGCGAGCGCTCTGCGGGTGGCGCTGTCGAGGGGCGGGCGATCGAGCCAGAACACATGAAGCACGGGAGCCGCGACGGCGCTCACCGGCCACTCGCGAACTCGGTCGCTGAGTGAGATGCGAGCGGTCTCGGCGGACGAGTCGTATCGCGCAAGGACGTCGTAACCGCTGTCGCCGAAGCGGCGCCACTGGTCGAGGTCGTCGAGGACATCGGGAAAGTCGTGCGCGACGGTTGGCCACCAGCTCGGCTGGGGCGGACGCAGGGCGTCGAGCGCGATCACTTCGTCCGGCGCATCGAGACCGCGCAAGGGAACGTCGAACTCGATCGCGAGCTGGCTGTCGGGAACGGTGAGGACGAAGCTCCGCTCATCGAATCGTGTCTTGGACAAGGCCGACAGGGCGCCGCGCGCTGACTCGCGCTTGTCGCCTTTGAGAGAATCGATCGCGGAGGCGAGCTCTCGCTTCCCGCTGTCGATGAGCGCGGCCGCTACATCGGTCGAGAACAGATCGGAGACACGAGCTGGTTGCCCCGATCTGAGGTCGATGACGCCGCGACGCGTCGCGTGCCATGGTTCGGCGCCGCGTTTCGTGACGTCGACGTGATACTCGTACGAGAGGTACGGTCCGTGGATGTCGATCACCTGAAGGTCCGCGGTCGCCTGCGTCGACGGATCTTCGGCACCGTCCTCGTCCGGAGCGAGCCTTTGTGCTCCGGGGTGCGCGGTGGCGTACTCGCTTGCAATGCGAGGAACGATCGAGTCCTCGAAGACGATGACCGAATCACCCTTCAGCAGGTCTCGGCGGAAGAGACGGAGGCCGACCAATAGCGCGTCGGGATACGATCGGTCGTCGTCGGCGAGATAGATCTCGAAGAATCGGCCGTCGTACTGCGCGAGGGTGATCGGGACGCCGCGGACGCGAACGCTGGTCCCCTTGGTCGTGATCCAGAAGGTGGAGTCCTGGGTCGCGACGAGGAACTCGGCGTGCGGAGGCGCGGATGGGCTGCGGGATCCGCTGTCCCGCGGGCCACATGCGGCGACGAGGACCAGGAGCGGGCCGAGGCGGATGAGAGGCGAAGAAAATGCCATGGATGCGGAAATATAGGCAGCGGGCCGCGCGGTCCGCGGAGCAGCTACCAGAGTAACGACCGAGGCGGAAGGTTCGTCATTCGCATGGGACTCTCCATCGTAAATTCATCTATCAGTGTGTGATATGCGTCATATCGGTCAGACCTCTCTTTTCTCGAGCGCGTTGCTGCTGGCTGCGTGCGCGGCGTCCGAGCCCTCGGACAAGCTGGCAGCGGCTCGGAGCACCGCGCAGCAGACGCCCGCGGTGGCGGTGGCGTCCCTCACTCGTGAGGCGCATGCGGAGACGGTAACGGTCTCGAACGGCGCGATTGCGGCGCCGGCGGCGCGACCCTTGGCGGCAATGCGCGATCCCTCGGCGACGCCGGTGATTCGTGGACTCTACGTCAATCGCTTCGCCGCGCAGAGCGCGCATCGCATGCACTGGCTGATCGGCGTCGCGGACTCGACGGAGATCAACGGGCTCGTCATCGACATGAAGGACGAGTTCGGGCTGAACTTTCACTCCGCGAACCCCGAGTACCGCAAGAACGAGGGCGCGGGGCACGGGATGGTGCACGACGTGCGCGCGCTCCTCGATACGCTGCACGCGCATAACGTGTTCGCCATCGCGCGCATCGTCGTGTTCAAGGATCCGACGACGGCGCTGGCGAATCCCTCGTGGACGATCAAGCAACCCGACGGCTCGATCTGGCACGACAAGAAGGGTTTCTCGTGGGTCGATCCGTACAATCACGCGCTGTGGGATTACAACATTGGTATCGCCGAAGAGCTGGTGCACCTTGGCTTCGACGAGATCCAGTTCGATTACATTCGCTTTCCGGAGCCGTACAAGAGTCTCCCGACGCAGGTCTTTCCGGCGTCGAACGGGATGCGGAAGCCCGAGCTTCTGGCCGCATTCCTCAAGGAGGCACGCGAACGCCTGAACAAGCTCGGTGTGCGCTCGACGGCCGATGTCTTCGGCTTCGTGACGACCGTGCGTGGGCCGCTCGAAGTGGGCCAGGAGTGGGAGAAGCTGGCGCCGGTGACGGACGTGCTCTTGCCGATGTGCTATCCGTCGCACTTTCCGCACGGCTCGTTCGGCATCGCTCGGCCTAACGAGGAGCCGTATCGGATTCAGAAGATCTCAATCGACGCCGCGCGAGGCCGCGATCACAAGTTGGGGATCACCGCGCCCGAGCACGTTCGGCCCTGGATTCAGGCGTTCTCGCTCGGTCAGCCAGCATACGGACCCGAGGAGGTAGAGGCACAGAAGAAGGCGATCTACGACGCCGGCTACGACGGCTGGGTACTGTGGCACCCGGGATCCAAATACGAGCCGTTTCTTCCCGCGCTGGAGAAGGGAGAGCTCGTGTCGCACAAGAACGGCGGCACGCCCGCGGACACCACTATGGCGCCGAAGGCCCCCTGATTGTCATCCCGAGCGGGATGACAATCAGAGCTCTCTAATCGCCTCGAGGAGCCGCTCGATCTCGTCGGCCGTGGAATAGCAGGAGCAGCCGAGGCGGACGACGCCCTGCGCGGACTGGCCGAGCCGTTCGATGACGGTCGCGGCGTAGAAGTCGCCGTTGGAGACGAACAGGCCGCGGCGCGCCAGCGCGCGGGCGATGTCATCGGTCGTGCGGCCACGCATCGTGAACGCGAGCGTCGGGGTACGGGGCGTGCCCGGTGGTGGGCCGTAGAGCGTGACGCCCTCGACCGCGGCGAGTCCGTTCCAGAGCGTGGCAAGCAACGCCTCGCCGCGACGGCGGAGCGTTCCGAAGGTGAGACGCAGCGCATCCCGACGCGACGGTCGATCCGCGAGAGAAGCGAGAAACTCCACGGCCGCGGCCGCGCCGACGATGCCCTCGTGATTCTGCGTTCCCGTCTCCAGCCGTTCGGGAGACGTGTCGGGCGCGGGATCGAGACGCGGGACGTCGACTCGCTCGAAAAGCTCGCGCCGGCCGTACAGGATGCCGACGTGCGGTCCGTAAAACTTGTACGCGGAGCAGGCGAGGAAGTCACATCCCATCTCGTGCACGTCGATCGACTCGTGCGGCGCGAGATGGACGGCGTCCACGAACACGAGCGCGCCGGCGGCGTGGGCGATCTCTCCGGCGCCGCGAACGTCGGTGATCGTGCCTAACGCGTTCGACGCCGCGCCGATCGCGAGAAGGCGCGTCTTGGGACCGATGTTCCGCTCGAGATCGCGCCAGTCGAGGCGGCCGTCGGTGGTGTTCATTTTCACTTTGCGCACCGTCACGCCCCGCTCCGTCGCCAGGGCCTGCCAGGGCGCGACGTTGCCGTGGTGATCGAGCTCGGTGACGACGATCTCGTCACCAACGCCCCATTCGCGGCCGAGGCCGCGCGCCAGGTGGAAGGTGAGCGTCGTCATGTTCTGACCGAACGCGATCTCCTCGGCGGCCGCGTTGAAGAATTCGCCGAAGCTCTCGCGCGCGCGCTGCAGCAGCGCGTCGGTCTCTTCGCTCGTGGGATACAGCCAGTGTGTGTTGGCGTTGTGATGGAAGAGGTAGTCCGCCATCGCGTCAACCACCGAGCGGGGGACCTGCGTGCCGCCAGGCCCGTCGAAATACGCGACGTCCTGGCCGTTGTGCTTCCGCTCGAGCGCGGGGAACTGGCGACGAATCTCTTCGACGGAGGCGACGGCCTCGGTGGTTGTTGGTTCAGTGGTGGTTGGTGTGGAAGTAATGGTCGTCATGCGATCTCCACTGAGGCCCATTGTTCGATCAGCTTCACCGCCTCGACGTGGTCGGCGGCCTCGCCTAACGAATTGTGCGCGGCTTGCCAGAGCGCGGAAGTGAGCTGGAGCATCGGCGACGGCACCCGCCGCGCCGCCGCGACGCCGGCGGCGATGCCGACGTCCTTGTCCAACAATGCCAGCCGGAATGTCCGCGGAAAGGCGCGCGTGAGCACGCGCTCGGGAAAGAGGTTCATCGAAGCGTTCGAGCGGCCGCTCGAGGCGTTGATCACGTCGAGCGCGACGTGAGGCGACACGCCTTCCTTCGCGAGGACCGCGAGTCCCTCGGCGGTCGACCAGATGTGCACGGCGAGTAGCGCATTGTTCACCGCCTTGAGCGCGTCGCCCGTACCGACGGCGCCGCAGTGCACGATCTTCTGACCAAACGACGCGAGCACCGGACGTACGCGCTCCAGGACTGCCTCGTCTCCGCCGACCATGACGGTGAGCGCGCCCTTCTCCGCCCCGCTCACGCCTCCGCTCACCGGTGCATCGATGAAGTCTATCTGACGCTCGCGGCGAAGCCGCTCCGCGATCAGTCGCGACGTCGCCGGCTGTCCCGACGTGCAATCCACCAGCGTCGAGCCGGGGCGCATGCCGGCGAGAAGACCCGAGCTTCCGTCGAGGAGCGCGGCGACTTCGGGGGAATTCGGCAGACAGGTGATCACGACGTCCGCCTCACGCGCGGCGTCGGCTGGTGTGGCGGCGACCTTCGCCTTCGTCGCCGCGGCAAATTCGCGCGCGCGCGACTCGGTCCGATTCCAGACTGAAAGCGGAAATCCCGCTTCGGCGACTCGTCTCGCCATCGGCGTGCCGATGGCTCCGAGTCCGATGAAAGCAACGTTCATTGCGTTTGCGTTGAGCGTGGCGCGTTGAGCGTGGTGCGTGGGCACCAACATCGCAGGAAGCTATATTCACGCGGCCCACGCGCCACCCGCCGTTCCAACGCACCACACGCCACGCGCCACGCTCGACGCGGGACGCACCACGCTCACCACCATGCCTCAGCATCGCAGCCCGGAAGAAGTGCCCGTCGCGGCTCTCGTCGCGCCGGACATTCTTGCGTTGCTCGAGGAATCGCCGGGCGACATCGCGGCCGAGACCGAGGAGCTGCACCCCGCCGATCTCGCTGACGTCGTCGAGCTGCTGCCGTCGGAGCGCGTTCCGCTCTTTCTCTCGGCGCTACCGCGCGATCGAGCGGCGGATGTCCTCGAGTACTTGAACGAGGAGCTTCGCGCCGAGCTCCTCGAGCAGATGAGCGCGCGGCAAGCCGCGGAGCTCGTCTCGGAGATGACGCCGGACGATCGCGCGGACACCCTCGAGGAGTTGAGCGAGCTCTCGGAGGAGCACGCCGAAGAAGTCCTCTCCGAGATTCCGAGCGAGGCACGAAAGGAGACCGAGCAGCTCCTCCGATTCGATCCGGACACCGCCGGCGGATTGATGACGACGGAGTTCGTCTCCGTCCCCGCGGCGACCACTGTCGAAGACGCACTCGATCGCGTTCGCGCACTGGCGCGATCGGGGCGGCGCGAAGCGATGTACGCGATCTACGCCACCGATGCCGACGGGCGACTCGCCGGCGTGTTGTCGCTGCGCGAGCTGCTCGCGGCGGCGCCGGGCGCGAAGATCTCCGACATCGCGTGGACGGAGGTCGTGTCGCTCGGCCCCAACGCCGATCGGGAGGAGGTCGCCCGCCTAACGTCGAACTACGACCTCGTCGCCATCCCGGTCGTGAGCGAGTCCGGGCACATCATGGGCGTCATCACCGTCGACGACGTCATCGACGTCATTCAGGAAGAGCAGACCGAGGACGTGCAGAAATTGGGCGGTATGGAAGCGCTGGATGAGCCGTACATGCAGATCGGCTTCTGGCACATGATCCGGAAGCGCGCTGGCTGGCTGTGCGCGCTGTTCATCGGCGAGATGTTCACCGCCACGGCACTCGGCTATTTCCAGGGGACGATCGATCGGGCGACCGTCCTGGCCCTTTTCCTCCCGCTCATCATCAGCTCCGGCGGCAACTCCGGGTCGCAGGGCACGTCGCTGATGATTCGGTCGCTTGCCTTGCGAGAGGTGGGGATTCGCGACTGGTGGCGCGTCGCGGTGCGCGAGATTCCGGCGGGTCTGACACTGGGGATCATCCTCGGCGTCATCGGTCTGGTGCGCATCGAGCTCTGGCAGTTCCTCCACGATCGCCAGATTCATGTGTTCGGCGTGCCGTTAGGCATGAACTACAATCAGCATCCGGGCATAACGATCGAAGTACATCTCGTTGCGCTGACGGTGGGACTCGCACTCATCGGTGTCGTGACGTTCGGCACGATGGTGGGCTCGATGCTGCCCTTCCTGTTCCGGCGCATCGGTTTCGATCCCGCGAGCGCGTCGGCGCCGTTCGTCGCGACGCTGGTCGACGTCACCGGACTCGTGATCTACTTCACCGTCGCGCTGGTCGTGCTGCACGGAGTCGTTCTGTAGCGTTAGGCGGTGGTGAGGGAAGTCATCCAGAGGTTCCTCAGTCGACACTTTCGACGCTCGCGCCCGCCGACGCCTCGCAGACATAGACCGTCGGCCGCAGCCCCTGTGCCGTCTCGTAGGCTCTGCTCACGGATCGGACGAAGTCCTCGGCGTCATCGCGCGCGACGAGCGCGACGGCACAGCCGCCGAAGCCCGCACCGGTCATCCGCGAGCCATAGCAGGCGCCATGGTCCTGCGCGAGCTCGACCATCGTGTCGAGCTCCGGGCGCGACACCTCGAAGTCGTCGCGCAGGGAGATGTGACTCTCGTCCATGAGCGCGCCGAAGCCGGCGACGTCGCCGTTCTCGAGACGCGCGGCGGCTTCCACCGTGCGCGCGTCTTCGGTCACGACATGGCGCGCGCGCGCCCGCGTGACGGCGTCCAGCTCGTGCTGGCGCCGGTCGAACGTCGGGAGGTCGACGTCTCGTAAGGCAGGCACGCCGAAGACCCGCGCCGCCTGCTCGCACTGCGCGCGTCGCTCGTTGTAGGCCGAGTCGACCAATCCGCGGCGCGTCCCGGTGTCGAGGACGACGACGGCGGCACTTGCTGGTATCGCGACGGAGCGCGTTTCCAGCGTGCGGCAATCGATGAGCAGCGCGTGTCCCGCTGCGCCCGCCGCTGAGACTAGCTGGTCCATGATCCCGCAATTGACGCCGACCCATTCGTTCTCGGCGCGCTGCGCGACACGCGCCATGCCGACGGGTTGCCAGATGATTCCAGTGACCGCGGCGAACGCGCGGGCCGTCACCAGCTCGAGCGCGGCACTCGACGAAAGGCCGGCGCCGACCGGTACGTCTCCGGCGATGATGCCCTCCCACCCCGCCGTTGGGCGTCCCTCTTCTTCCAATGCCCACGCCACGCCACGCAGATACTCGACCCAGCCGCCGTTGGCTCGCCGCGGAGCGCTTTCGTCCAGCGCGAAAGTGGCATCCTCGTCGAAATCGATCGAGTGGACCGCAACGCGACGGTCCCCTCGGGGCCGCACGGCAAGCCAGATCTCGCGATCGATCGCCATCGGCAGGACGAATCCGTCGTTGTAGTCGGTGTGATCGCCGATGAGATTCACTCGACCGGGCGCGCGGACGAGGAAGGAGGGCTTGCCGTCGAAGCGACGCTGGAACTCCTCCAGGACGCGCTCGCGCAGCTCGTTGCTCACCGGCGGATATGTTTCATCG
The DNA here is from genome assembly GCA_036557635.1 of Gemmatimonadaceae bacterium. Taxonomy (GTDB): domain Bacteria; phylum Gemmatimonadota; class Gemmatimonadetes; order Gemmatimonadales; family Gemmatimonadaceae; genus AG2. Next base: position 3,513 of record DATBHD010000187.1, on the reverse strand, counting down.
ACACCGACAACGAACACATGGAATCGCTCAAGCTAACGATCGAAGGCATGTCCTGCGAGCACTGCGTGCGCGCAGTGAAGAATCGCCTAACGGCGACGCCCGGCGTGGCCGTCGAAGAAGTCGAGATCGGCTCGGCCAAGCTGCACTACGATCCGGCGCGCACGAACGTCGACGAGATCGAGGAGGCGATCGCCGACGAAGGATATACCGCCTTCGTCGCGGACTGATCGTCGTTGCCGCAGCCGGCGGTCAGCGAACGGCCGCCGGCTCCCCCTTCTCTGCTTCGTCGCCGGCACCCGCACTTTCGTCCTCGAGATCGAGCATCGAGATGATGCCCTGCTCCAGCCACGAGTGCTCGCCGCGAAGCACCTGCTGCGCCAGACGATAGATCGCCTGGTCGTTCTTGCCATAGAAGCGATCGAAGAGGGTGTCCACGCGCACCCGCGCCTCGCGACAGAACAGGTCGGCCAGCGCGACGGCCTTGGTGTTCCCCTTCTGGGCGAGCATCTGCGCGCGCACGCACGCCGCCGCCATGGCGAACAGCTCGGCGCCGATGTCCACCGCGCGGAAGAGCACCATCTGCTTGCGCTCGAGGCGCGGGCCAAAGCGCACCATGGCGTGAAAGAGGGTGCGCCCGAGCTTCCGCGTCCGACGTTCCACAAAACGAAGGTGCTTTGCGAGCGAGCCGAACTCGCCGTAGCTCGTCGCGCGGGGAAGCCAGCGTGACGGATACCACGTAGCGTAGAAGGGCGCCGACTTCGCCGCCGCCTTGAAGCGTTGGCCTAACGACGAGTCCGGCGCGACGATCGGAAAGGCGAGCTTGAAATGATGATCGACCGCCTCGCGCGCGATGAAGAGTCGCATGATCTCCGAGGACCCCTCGAAGATCAGATTGATGCGGGAATCGCGCATCGCCCGCTCGACCGGAATCGCCGGCTCGCCACGCGCGCGGAGCGAGTCGGCCGTTTCGTAGCCCCGACCGCCGCGAATCTGCAGCGTGTCGTCGACGATTTTCCAGCCGTGCTCCGTGTTGTACATCTTTGCAATCGCGGCCTCGAGGCGAATGTCGTATCCGCCATGCTCGGCAAGACCGACGGTGAGGCCGGAGATGGCCTCCATCGCGAACGTGTTCGCGGCCATCATGCCGATCTTTTGCGCGACCGCCTCGTGCTTGCCGATCGACGCTCCCCATTGCACGCGTTCGTTTCCCCACCAGCGCGACACCTGCAGCAACGCTTTCGAGCCGCCGGCGGCGCTCGCGGGAAGCGTCAGGCGCCCCGTGTTCAGCGTGATGAGCGCGAGCTTCAGTCCCTTCCCCTCGCCCCACAGAATGTTCTCGCGGGGAACCTTGACGTTCGTGAAGCGAATGAGCCCGTTCTCGAGTGCCTTGAGTCCCATGAAGCGGCAGCGATGCACGATCTCGACGCCGGGCCAGTTCGCCTCGACGATGAACGCCGTGATCTGCTTGCGCGGCTTGCCGTCCTTCCCCGGCGCGTCCGGCGTTCGCGCCATGACCACGTACAGGTCGGCGCGCGTGCCGTTGGTGCACCACAGCTTCTCGCCATTGAGAATGAAGAACTTTCCATCCTCGGTGGGCTTCGCGGTGGCGTGCATGTTCGCCGGATCGCTCCCCGCGTCGACCTCGGTCAGGGCGAACGCCGAGATCGCGCCCTTCGCGAGGCGCGGAAAGAATCGACGCTTCTGCTCGTCGCTGCCGAAGAGCTTGAGGGGCTGCGGCAGTCCGATCGATTGGTGCGCCGACAGGAGTGCCGTGATCGAGCCATCCTTCGACGTCACCATTGCCATCGCCTTCACATAGCTCGTGTACGACAGGCCGAGGCCGCCATACTCGCGCGGGATCTTGATGCCGAACGCGCCCATCGCGCGCAGCTCCTCGACGTACTCCTCCGGTATCTCACCGGTGCGATCGATCATGTCCGAATCGACGCGGTGGAGGAACGCCGACAGCTTCTCGAGGAATGGACGTGCCCGAGACGCCTCCTCCGGATCCTCGGCCGGATGCGGATGGATCAGGTCGAGACGAAATCGGCCGAGGAACAGCTCGCGAACGAAACTCGGACCGGACCACTCGCTTTCCCGCGCGGATTCGGCAACGTCGCGCGCTTCTTTTTCGCTGGCGAGTGCGGCGGACTTCTCAGGCATGGGAGAGCTCGTAGAAAAGTGACTCGAAGGCCACGACCCATCGCATACTACGTCATAAGACGCGCCGTTCCATCGGGCGTATCAGCCGCGAGGTGTCGTGTATTCCCTCACGGTCACCCGCGATCTAAAGTGCATCCTCCAGGCCGTGCGCTTGCTCATTGCGTCCGTCCGCGGACGGCAACCGTGGCTCCGCCGATGAGTGCGATGGCGGCAAACGCGAACCACTGGAAGGCATAGCTCAGGTGCGGCCCTTCATCCAGCGTCGGAGGCGGGAGCCTCGCGACGCGCTCGGCCACAGGCTTGGTGGTGTCCTGAGCCGTGGCCACGAGGTAGACGCGGGACACCGGATACGGAAGAAGGCTGTTCACCGTTACGAGGTTCAACTCTCGAGCAATCCGCGCATCGCGCCGGAGTACTCCGTCGGGGCTCGACGAGCCGCCCTCGGGTAGCAGCTCCGCGTAGCCAACGAAGTTCGTCCCCTGTTCACGCCAGCCTTTCAGGTCGACGCTCGCACCGTCCGGCGCGTAGATCCAACCGCGATTCACGAGGATTGCCGTGTCGCTCCCGGCAACCCGGAGCGGCGTGAACAGGTACACACCAGGCGATCCCTCATAGCTGCGGGCCGCGAGGATGATCTCGTGGTCGTAGTCGGGAACTCCCGTCGCGCTTGCGCGCCGCAACATGCTCGAGCTGTCGCTCCGCAGCGTTGTGAGCGGCACCATTGGCTCGGCAAGTCGCGCGCTCACCACCGCGTTGCGAGCGCGGCGCTGGCTCAGCCGGCTCAGTTGCCAGAAGCCGAGACGAATGAAGGCGGCAGCCAACACGACGGCGAGGAGGAGGAACGACACCAATCGTCGGGGCATGTGCGAAAGCTACTCGCTGTCGTCAGACCACGACGTCGAACACGCCGGTGAGGACGCGTCCCGTGCGGCGAACCTGCACCCAGAGGTGATAGGTCCCGGCGCGAGGGAAGACATACGGAAAGGAAAACTCACCCGACATCGGCATCGCGTGCTGGCTACCGCTGTCGGCGGCGAGTCGCAAGCGCCCCTTGGCTGTCGTGTCCCCCCGATCGCGCAGAGCGAAAACCTGTTGCGCGGCGTAGCTCACCGTGCCGGCGGGATGGAGATGAATGAAAACCGATCCGTCGTCGCGCGCGATCACGGCGTGCGCCGTCATCTGGAGATAGGGCTCGAGCGTCGCGAGGGCGCCGTTCGGATCGCGCACGCGAAAGCGAAGGGTTGCCTCGGCGCCTGGGCGAATGCTCGAGGAGTCGGGGAGCCACTCCATCGTCGACCCGTCCTCGAGGGTATCGATCGTCGCCATGTGATCGCGACGCGTCGCTCCGAC
>DATBHD010000186.1:0-6065 GCA_036557635.1 Gemmatimonadaceae bacterium | reverse complement strand
ACGACGAAATTCTCCACCAGCTGATCGATTCGATAGCCCGACATTGGAGTCCTGAGCGGCAGCACTTTCCTGTTGCCTAACGTCTTACGGAACTGTGGAGAACGTCCGGCACTTTCAAGTTGATGCCGCCCTGGGCTCTCCAGAGCGCGATGCAGCCCGGCGCCTGCTTGGAGAGCTCTGGGGACGCGAATGGCGCGAATTGAGGCGAATCCAAACGAGGGCATTCACGCTCAATCGCGCGTGCTCGACGAAAATCGAATTATGGTGAGGCCCAAAGTTCTATCGTCTTGTCGACTCGCTGAAGAAGGACGATACGAAGCTCGATCGCATTCGCTCCGATTCGCTCTGGCGAGAAGAGTGTAAATTCCCGGCAGTTCTCACAACATCCAAGGAGAGCCACGATGAGAGTTTCCGTTGCTCCTGTATTCGTCGCGGTGGCATTCGGCGTATCCGCGGCGTCCGCGCAGCAACCACCGGCCGCTATCGAAGTCGGCGCGGCGCAGCTGGCGCTGGTCAATCTGCCGGCGAAGGGGGGCGCGAAGTTGACCGTCACCTCGCCCGCGTTCGCGCCCGGCGCCGACATCCCATTCGAGAATACTCAATATCGCGGAAACGTCTTTCCGGGACTGGCGTGGAGTGCCGGGCCGGCGGCCACGAAGTCGTACGTCGTCATCATGCAGGACCCCGACATCCTGCGAAACGGTTCGCTCATCCTGCACTGGACGATGTTCAACATTCCCGCAACCGTCACGAAGCTCGATGCCGGAATGAGCGCTCCGCCGATGGGTGCGCAGTACGGACCGAACATTCGGGGCCCGAGTCAGGCCTACATGGGTCCGCGCACGCCGCCCGGCCCGAAGCATCGCTATCACTTCCAGGTCTTCGCGCTCGACACGACGATCCCGCCGGTGACGACCTACGTCGATCTCACCGCGGCGATGAAGGACCACGTGTTGGCGAGCGGCGAGGTCATCGGTCTCGGTCAGGCCGCGCCGCGCGGGTCGGAGTAGCCGCTTACTTCGCGTCCTCGGCCACGCGGGTTGCGTTCATGGTCACTCCACTCTGGAGCAGCGTGAACTTCGTCGCGTGATCGCCTGCCACCGTGAACGTGAACCGCACCGCCGGGTCGAAATCGGCCCCGAAGACGTCGTGACCATAGGGAATGAGCGCGGTCGCGCCCTGTCCGGTGGCCTGGGCCGCCAGATGGTCGCCGTCGACCCACATCCGCATCGCCAGCGTCGAACCGTTAGGCAGCTGCAGCGCGTACTGTCCCGTGTACCGAGAGAGCTCGGCAACACTGAGCGTCACGCGCCGTGGGGCCTGCTCGGGCGCGATGCCCAGTGCGGCACGCGCGATGCCCCGGAACACGCGGTCGGGCCGCGCACTCTCCGAGTTCGGGAGGACGGTGATGGAGATGGAGTCGTCGGGGAGCCAGCCGTTGAAGGTCGAGAACCCCGGAATGCCGCCGCCGTGCATGATGACGCGATGTCCGTCGATCGTGTCCTGCATGAGGCCGAATCCGTAGTGCCGTGGCGCGGCGGCACCGACGGGCGTCGTCATCTCGCGATAGGACGCGGCGCTCACGACCCGGCCGCTCGACAACGCCTGATTCCAGCGCGCGAGATCGAGCGCCGAGGAGCAGAGCGCCCCGGCGCTGAAGGGTTGCGTCATGTCGATGAACGCGGCGTTGCGCCAGCCGCTCGAGTCCTTGCCGTAGCCCTGCGCGCGATGGGGAATGATCGGCGCGTTCGAGCAGTACATCGTTTCCGTGAGGCCGAGCGGCTTGAACAACTTCTCATCGATGTACTGCGCATACGACTTGCCGGATATCTTCTCGATGAGCATCCCGAGAACGACGTACCCGCTGTTATCGTAGCGCCAGCCGGTGCCCGGAGCGAAGGTGAGGGTATCGTCGGCCGTGAGCGCGACGAGTGAATCCGGCGTCATCGGCTGGCCGATGCGCTTGAGCCAGCGCGGCCCGATGTCCGTGTAGCTCGGAATGCCGGAAGTGTGATTGAGAAGCTGCCTAACGGTCGCCGGGCGCCAGCGCGCGGGAAGGGACGGGAGATAGGTGCCGATCGGCTCGTCCAGCTTCACGCGTCCCGCCTCGACCAGCTGCATCACCGAGGCCGACGTGAACTGCTTGGTGATCGAGCCGATGCGATAGACGGTGTGCGGCGTCGCCGGGACGCTGTTCTCCAGGTCCGCCATGCCAAAGCCCTGGCTCACGAGCGTGTCGTGTCCCTTGGTAACGACGATCGACACGCCCGGCGCCTCCTTGCTCGCGAGAAAGGCGCTGGCCAGTGAGTCGACGGTGCGTCGCACGGCGGCCTTGTCGACGCGGCGAGCGCCCTGCGGCGTGGCCTGCTGTGCGCCGATTGGGCTCGCAATGAGAAGCGCGAGAGAAAAGCCGATCCCGCGCTTCGCTCGGGATGACAGGCTGGCGTTACTCGACATGGTTTGACTCGGCAGATGTAGAGACTGCGGCGAGAGCTCGGGGAGGGCGGCGCCGCGACGGGGCTGGACGCCGATGGCTCAAAGAGAACACGCCTGAACGTAATAGACGTCGGAGGTTGTCCCCGCTAGTGTCAGCGACGGCAGATACGATAACGTATGACCTATTGTTTCCCGAGCTTCGATCATGGCACGCAAGGAGGAAGCGGAAGTCCTGACGGTGGAGGGACGGGAGGTCCGGATCACCCATCCGGACAAGCTCTACTTCTCGCGCGCCGTTAGGCTCACCAAGCTCGAGCTCGTGCGCTACTACCTCTCGGTCGCGCCAGGAGCGCTGAACGGCATTCGCGATCGGCCGGTCGTCCTCAAGCGCTTCGTGAATGGTGCGGAGGAAGAGCCCTTCTATCAAAAACGGGCGCCCGAGCAGCGCCCGCCCTGGCTGCGGACGGTGACGCTCTCCTTTCCCTCGGGACGCGTCGCCGAGGAAGTGGTCGTGGACGATGCGGCGGGGCTCGCCTGGATCGTGAATCTCGGATGCATCGAGCTGCATCCGCATGCGGTGCGCGCCTCCGACCTCGATCACCCTGACGAGCTGCGCATCGACCTCGATCCCGGACCTGGCGTCGAGTGGGCCGACGTGCGTCGCGTGGCGATGGAGGCCAAAGCACTGCTCGACGAGTTGGGACTGCGCGGCTGGCCGAAGACGAGTGGCTCTCGGGGCATGCACGTGAACGTGCGCATTCACCAGCGGTGGAGCTTCACCGAGGTGCGGCGCGCGGCGCTCGCGTTTTCACGCGAGATCGAGCGGCGCGCGGCGGCGCTCGCGACCTCGAAATGGTGGAAGGAAGAGCGCAAAGGCGTCTTCCTCGATTACAACCAGAACGCCAAGGATCGCACGACCTGCTCCGCCTACTCGGTGCGTCCCTTGCCCGACGCGCGCGTGTCGGCGCCGCTCGCATGGGACGAGATTCCCGACTGCGATCCCGCCGACTTCACGGTGGCGACGATGCCGGGACGTCTCGAGTTGGTAGGCGATCCGCACGCGGCGATGGACGACTTTCCCGGCTCGCTCGAGAGTCTGCTCGAGCTGGCGGCGCGGGACGAAGCGGCGGGTTTGGGCGACGCACCCTGGCCGCCGCACTTCCGCAAGATGGAGGGAGAGGCGCCGCGCGTCGCGCCCTCGCGGGCCAAGGGCGCCGCCAGGAAGGCCGCGAGAAAGCCGAAGATGCCCCTCGTCACCGTTGCCAACTCGCCTAACAAGCAGGCGGCGCTCGCGGGGCTGGAGCGGTGGAAGGCGCGACATCCGGAAGCGGCCGCTCTTCTCGCGGTCGACGACGTGCTGGTCGACTCGATGCGGGGCCGATCGTCGACCTGGACGCGAATTCGCGTCAACCTGCGCCACGTTCCGGAAGCAGAACGGCCGCCGCAGGAGACGCCCGATCCCGACGACGATCCGACGCGCGAATGGCGCGAACAGTGGGCGCGTGGAAAACAGGATCCCATTCGCTCCGACAACTAACTGACGCTCTGCGCTCAACGCTCCGCGAATATCGCCGCGAGCTCGTGAGGCGGCACGACCTCGAGCTGCGCGTACGTGCAATCCGACGGCCGCTTGTCCGGGCGCCAGCGGCGGAATTGCGCGGTATGCCGGAAGCGGCTCCCTTGCATGTGGTCGTAGGCGACCTGCACGACGAGCTCCGGACGCAGCGGCTCCCAGGAGAGATCCTTCCCCTGGCTCCAGCGGCTCTGCATCCCCGGCCGCCGCTGCGCCGCCTCGTTAGGCTCCCACTCCGCCCATTTGCGCCAGGGGTGCCCCTCGAGCGCGTTCTCGCGATATGGCGCGAGGAAGGTCACGAGCTCGCGCCGCTTCGCGTCGGTGAAGCTCGCGCAGACGCCCACGTGCTGGAGCTTGTCGTCGTCGTCGTAGAGACCGAGAAGCAGGGAGCCGATCGCCGTTCCCTGGGCATTCTTGTGCCAGCGGAAGCCGGCGACGACGCAATCGCAGTCGCGCTCGTGCTTCACCTTGAGCATCACGCGCTTGTTCGGCTCGTAGATGCCCTTCTCGGACTTCGCCATCACGCCGTCGAGCCCCGCGCCCTCGAAGCGGCGGAACCAATCGGCGGCGGTCGCTCGATCGCGCGTCGCCGGCGTGACGTGGAGCGGCGCTTCCACGTTTGCCAGGAGGGACTCGAGCGCGGCGCGGCGCGCGGCGAATGGCGTCGCGCGCAAGTCGCGGCTTCCCTCGCACAACACATCGAAGAAGACCACCGACGCCGGCATCTCGCCCGCCAGCTTCTTGACGCGCGACGCCGCGGGATGGAGCCGCAGCTGCAGGGCCTCGAAGTCGAGCGTGCTGCCTAACGCGATGACGAGCTCGCCGTCGAGAACACACCGCGCGGGAAGTTGCGACTTGAGCGGCTCGATGAGCTCGGGGAAGTAGCGGTCGAGCGGCTTCTCGTCGCGGCTCTGAATGAACAGCTCGTCGCCATCCCGAAAGATCAACGTTCGGAAGCCGTCCCATTTCGGTTCGAAGATCCATCCCTCGCCAGGCGGAAGCTCGGCGACGCGATTGGCGAGCATCGGGAGAATCGGCGGATTGCAGGGTAGATCCATGCCACATGGTAAGGCGGGGAGTCGGTGATTGTCGAGTCGACGGCGTTCGCACGCTGTTGCGTCGAGCGGACGATGAGACGGCGAGGCGCACCGCCGTTGACACGTCGTCGCCCGAAAGCGAGAATCCGCTCAGTGCGCGTTGGGGCGCCTCCAGTCCGCGGCAAGGGAGCGAGCTCCCACCCAATCGGCTGAGAGCACGACCGTCACAGCCTTCTTCCCGCCTGTACATCAGCGGACTTCAGGCGTTCTCCACGGAGGAAGGTTTCATGAGTAGGAAACTCACGTCCCGGAGCTCCCTCGAGAACCTGAAGAGGGAGGCGAAGCGGTGGCTCGAAGCCCTTCGCGCGAACGACCCCGCGGCGCGCACGCGCTTTCAGCGCGCGATCCCGTTCCCACCGGCCGAGCCGACGCTCCGCGACGTGCAGTTCGCGCTCGCCCGCGAGTACGGCAGCGTCGGCTGGCGCGAGCTGGTCGCGCGGGTCGAGTCGGGGCGGCCTAACGAGCAGAGCCCCCGCGCCGCGGCGCTCGCTTCTCTCCTCGAGGCGTCGGCGAAAGGCAACGTCGCGCGCATCGCCGAGGTTCTGGACGCCCACCCCGACATCGTCAACGAACGCGGGCTTTTGCCCGGAACCTCGCTGCGGACCGCGCTCCACTTCGCCGTCGGCGGCGGGCACGAGGCCGCGGTCGGTCTCCTCCTCGAGCGCGGCGCGGATCCGAACGTGCGCGACGAAGGGGACAACGCCGTGCCCCTCCACTTCGCCGCCGAGAAGGACGACATGGCGCTGATTCGTCTCCTCGTGGAGCATGGCGCGGAAACGAGCGGCGCCGGTGACGATCACGAGCTGGAGATCATCGGCTGGGCGACCTGCTTCGGGAGCGCCAGGCCGGAGGTCGTGCAGTATCTCCTGGCGCACGGCGCGCGACACACCATCTCCTCGGCCGTCGCCACCGGCGCCGTCGACGAGATCCGCGCCATCGTTAGGCAGCGGCCGGCCGAG
>DATBHD010000185.1:0-19595 GCA_036557635.1 Gemmatimonadaceae bacterium | reverse complement strand
GACGTGAAACAGGACCGCCCCGACATCGCCGTGCTCACCGTGCCCGGCGACGAGGCGCAGAAGGTGCTCGACCGCGTCGTGAAGACGGGGATCAAGGCGATCCTCAACTTCGCCCCGACACAGCTCCAGGCTCCGGCGGACGTCACCGTGAAAACGGTGAACATGGCGATGGAATTGGAAGGGCTGAGCTATGCTCTCACCAATCGTGAGTAGCGCAGGGCCTTAGGCGACCCCGATTAACGTGAAGAGACCCACCGACTCTTTTCTTTTTTCTTGATGAGCTGGCCGGTGGCAGGGGAAAACTCCTGCGTCAGGAGAGATCCCAATCCTAAACCGCAGAGGAACAGAGGACGCGGAGGACACGCAGAGGACTGCTCACCCCTGTTTTGTTGTTTGCGCTTCGCGAAGTGATGATGGGCGTGGCGGGCAATAGCGAGATCGTTCTCCGAGAATTCTTCGGATCGGAGCTCGAAGATGCCTAACGAAAGCACGGGCGAAGTGACGGCCGCGTGACGTGGTGACGCTACTCTGCTCTCATGTGCGTCTGGCGGGAATGGCCCCAGTTCTTTCTTGGTGTCCGCAAAGATCGCGTGTCGTTCGTTCGTGGTGAGGTCCGGCTCCTTTACGAATTCCCGCCTGAGCTTCATGGCTTCATCGCGCAAATAGTTGAGAATGGTTGAATCTACTTCGCGTGCTCGCTGCGCACGAAGCTCTGAGGGCTAGGCGACCGCGGCCGGGAAGAGTTCGACGGTGGTCACGTCGTCGGCTGCGCTTCCTCCGCGCCCTCTGTTCCTCTGCGGTTCAGGATTGGGATGCCGAATGCACGCGCAGCCTCGAGACACGCGCGAATTGGGACGGCGAGAGTGTTTCGGGCCTGACCGCGGGGTCTATATCAGCGCGTACAAGCAAGTCCCCCGCGCTCGGCATCCAGCGACCAGAGTTCTCGAAGGACGCGGTGCATCTGCTTTCGTCGAAGCCCAAACGCAGGCTGAACGAGTTCGAGGGGTTGAGTTACGCATTGAGTAATCGCGAATAGCCCCCGGCTCGCCAGTGAGGAGTGACTCGGTGGGCAGTGGTCGACCACTTCCCACTCTCTTACTCCTCACTCTTCGACTGACGGCTATCGCTTCGCTTCTCAGCTCGATACGACAATGTCTCGCGTTGGCGAACCCGCAATAACGCAGCGAAGTCGGTGGGCGAGAGCGTCTCGGGCCGCAGCGCGGGATCAACACCCACCGTTCTGAGAATCTGCTCCGCGCTTTCGGCATCGATCGACCACAGTTCGCGCAGCACCCGCCGCATTTGCTTCCGCCGAAGACCGAACGCGGCCTGCACCAGCACGCGAAAAGGCTCCTCCTCCGTGCCCTCGACGACTGGATCCTGGCGCGGCGTAATCCGCAGCACGGCGCTATCCACCCGCGGCGGCGGCCGAAAGGCACCGCGCGGCACCCGAAAGAGCAGCTCGGCAATGGCGAGCGCCTGCACGTTCACCGAGAGCGCGCCGTACTCACGCGCCCCGGGGGGCGCCACGATGCGCTCGGCGACCTCGCGCTGGACGAGGTAGACCGCCCGCTCCGGCCGCGGCCTCGTTAGGCCCTGAAAGAGAATCGGCGTGGTGATGTAGTACGGCACGTTCCCCGCGATGACGTACGGCCCTCGCGCGAGCTCGCCGTACCGCACCTCGAGCACATCGCGCTCGACTATCGTCACCCGGTCGTCGCTCGCGTAGCGCTCGCGCAGCAACGCGGCGAGGGCCCGGTCGTACTCGATGGCGATGACGTGTCGCGCGCGCTCGACCAGTATCTCCGTCAGCGCTCCGCGCCCCGGCCCGATCTCGATGACGAGCTCCGATCCGTCGAGCGCGAGTGCGTCGGCGATGCGACCGAGGATGCGTCGATCGTTGAGAAAATGCTGACCGAGGCTCTTCCGTACCGGCGGCAGTCGCGGTGTCACCTGACCCCTGAGCCCAAGCCCCGAGCCCCTCAGCTTCTCAGGAGCACGATCGTCTGATCGTCGCGACGGGGCGTGCCGCCGCTGTGGACTTCCACGAGCTCGATCAGCCGCGCCAGGATCTCCGACGGCGGTTCGGCGCGGTGCCGTCGAATCGCCTCGAGCAGCGCGTCTTCGCCGAGGCGTTGGCCCGTGCGGCTTCGTGCGTCGCTCAGTCCGTCGGTGAACAGCACGAGAAGATCGTGCTCGGGATCCCAGCGCCGGCGAGCGGTCGGCGGATGGTCGTCGGCCATGCCGAGCGGTAGCGCGTTAGCGGCAAGCCGCTCGCAGCTGCCGTCCGCGCCGACGACGAACGCGTGCGGATGGCCGGTGTTCGCGTAGAGCATCTCACCGCGTCTTCGATCGACGACGCCGTAGAACGCCGAGATGAACATCTCTGTCGTCGCGAGCTCGTCGCGCACGGTCGAGAACAGGGCGTGCAGCGTCTCACCCGGATCGGCCGTCGTCTGCGCATGAATCGCCGCGGCGCTCATCGTGAGCGCCATGATCAGCGCCGCCTGGTAGCCATGGCCCGAGACGTCACCAATCATCGCGCCGACGCGCTGATCGCCGAGCCGGAAGAGGTTGTAAAAGTCGCCGCCGACACTCTCGGCGGGCATGACGCGCGCCGCGACGACCGCATCGGGCGCGACGATAGCCGCCGCCGGCAGCAGCTTCATTTGCAGGTCGTGGGCGAGCTCCATCTCATAGAGCAAACGCTCTTGCGTGAGGGACGCGCGAACGAGCCGTGCATTCTGGATCGCCGTTCCAATCTGCGTGGCGATGGCGGCGATGAGCTTTTGATCACCAGCTGTGAACGGCTGCCCCGATCGCCGATCCGAGAGATTCACGACCCCGAGCGGCTCGCCGCCGCGCGGAGTGGTCCACATGATCGGCACGGAGAGCATCGCGCCACGGCGATACGGCGCCTCCGCCGGGCACAGCATCTGCTCGCCCTCCACCAGCAGCGGGTGCTGCGTGCGGAAGACGCGCGCGCTCACGCTGCACGGGTCCTGCACGCTGATCGACGCCGTCTGCGAGGTGTCGGCGCCCAGCGAGGCGACCACGCCGAGCATGTCGGTGTCCGGATCGTGTACCAGGATCGACGCGCGCCGCGCGCCGACGGTCTCCGAGATCTCGGTGAGGATCGTCCGCGATGCCTCCTCGAGCGACACCGTGCGGCCGAGAATCTCGCTGATCGTATAGAGGAGATTGATCTCCTCGTAGCGTTCGGCCAGCTCGTTCGCCGCGTGCTCGACCTCGAGCGCCGATTGCAGATACTGCGCGATGACCGGCAGCATGAAGCGCATGTAGCTCTCGAGATCCGCTTGCGGCGCTCCACACGGACCGAGCGCGAGCCAGGCGCGGCGTGGACCGGGCACCGCGGCGACCAGCACGCGACCCTCGTCGGAATCGACGGCACGAATGCCTTCTGGCGGCGTGGGCAGCTCGGCGGGAATGGGCATTTGTCCCGTCGCCGCCTCCGGGGCGACCTTCCCGTCCTGGGCGGACTGCGTCCACACGGCTGCTTCACACAGCGTCGCCGCGCGAAACGCCGACAGAACCGCCGGCAGGTCGGTCATTGTCGGATCAGTGTGAGTCGCACGACGTTGTTGCCGCGTACATCGTCGAACCGCTCCACGCGATCCATCAGCTGGCGCATCAGAAACAGTCCGCGCCCGTCTTCTCGATCGACGTTGCCCGGCGTCGTCGGATCGAGCGTGCATTGATCGAGGTCGAATCCCACGCCCTGGTCCTGCACTTCGATCACCAGCCGTGCCGGGTCGACGCGCGCCAGGACGTGGACGTGCTTGGCCGGATCGTCGTTGTTGCCGCGCAGGATGGCGTTCGACAACGCCTCCGTGAGCGCGACAGCGAGATTCAGCATGAGCTGACGCGCGCCGAACTGCATCAGCGCGCACTCGCGCTGAATGAGCTCGACCACTTTCTCGATGTATTGAACGTCGCTCGGGATGTCGAGCTCGATCACGCGCGCGTCTTCACGGCCATCGCGCGCGCTGCGTCGTGCGGGTTCGTTGCCTGGGCTCATGCCGAGGCGAAGGCAGGATGGGCGCGGCGCGCCTCAGCGCCGTGCCCGGGCATGGTCCTCAGAAGCTCTCCAGAGCGCGCTCGCGCGTATCTGCGATCTGGAACAGCGTATCCAGTTTCGTGAGCTCGAACAACGTCTTGAGATCGTCATTCAGGTTCGCGAGACGAAGCTCCCCACCCTGCTCTCGAATCTTCTTCGACAACGACACGAGCACGCCGAGGCCGGAGCTGTCGATGTATCCCGTCTGCGAGAAATCGATGAGGAACTTCTTCTCACCTCGCTCCAGCTCGTCCAGCACCTTTTGCTTCAGCTCTTGCCGGTTGCCGACGATGAGCTGGCCCTCGACATCCACGACAACGACTTCCGCCTCCTTCGTGATCGCGAAGCTCATTGAGTTTTCTCCTAACGGGACTTAGAGCCTACTTGGGGGCGGAACATCCGCCTGTAAGGCGGTGATCGCCGCCACGTGGAAAATGTCATCACTGGTGGCTCCGCGCGAGAGATCGCTGCATGGCCGGCGCAGTCCCTGAGTAATCGGCCCGATCGCAATCGCGCCGCCGAGTCGCTGCGTCAGTTTGTAGGCGATGTTACCCGCGTCCAAGGTTGGGAAGACAAGCACGTTCGCCCGACCGGCGACAGGGCTGCCCGGAGCCTTTCGCACCCCGACGTCGTGGATGAGCGCGGCGTCACCTTGCAATTCTCCGTCCACGACCAGCGTCGGCGCGCGCTCGCGCAGCTCGGCCAGCGCGTCCGTCACCAGTCGCACACTCACTCCGCTCGCGCTCCCCTTCGTGCTGAAAGACAAGAGTGCGACGATCGGCGTATCTCCAACGATACGCACCCGATCGGCGGCCGCGGCGATGGCGATGTCGGCGAGCTGCGTCGACGTCGGATACGGCACCACGGCGCAGTCCGTGAACGTCAGAACCTCGGGGCCCGGTGTACCGCGGAAGGGATGCGTCACCATGTAGAACGCGCTCGATACCGTGCGCACGCCCTCCGCCGGACCGACCAACCAGAGTGCGGCGCGCAGCACGTCGGCGGTCGAGTGCGTCGCGCCGGCGACGCACGCGTCGACCTCGCCCCGACTGACGAGCGCGTCGGCGAAAAACAATGGCGTGCGCGCGAGCGATTGCGCCTGTTCTTTTTTCATGCCTTTCGCGCCGCGCGCATCGAGGAGCCGCGCCGCCGTGTCCTGCGTGCGAGGATCACCCGACGGATCGACGATCTCGACGCCCTGGTCCGAGAGCGCGCGGACGCCCGCATGCGACTCCGGGTGCTCCATGTCGAGCACGACCACGGGGGCGACGACCCGCTGACGGGCCAGCTCGGCCACCGCCTTACGCGTGCGCTCGTCGGCCGACTCCGGAAACACCACGCGCCGGCGCGAAGCACTCGCGCGCGCGCGCACTTCGTCGAGAAAATTCACCCGTGCGCCGATGTCGTCGAGTATTTCGCGCGCAGCGCGGCGGCCACGGCCGGGTGCACGAGGTCCCCGATCTCTCCGCCAAATCGCGCGACCTCGCGCACGAGACTGGCGCTGATGTACGTCGTGTCGAGCGACGGCACCATGAACACCGTCTCCAAGCCCGACGAGAGGTGGCGGTTCATCAGTGCCATTTGGTACTCGTATTCAAAGTCACTCACGGCGCGCAGTCCGCGGATGAGGAGCTTCGCACCCACCTCGCGCGCAAAGTCGACGAGCAGTCCGCTGAACTGACGCACCTCGATGCGCGATCGATCGTTGAGCGCGGCACGAATCAAGTCCACGCGCTCGCTCACGCTGAACAGCGGCGCCTTCGCGACATTCGTCGTGACGGCGACCACGAGCTTGTCGACGAACTCGAGGCTTCGGTGGACGAGATCCTCGTGACCGCGAGTGATCGGGTCGAAGCTGCCGGCGTAGATGGCGATGCGCACGAGCGTGACGGGCTAGGGGGCGAGAGCCTTGGGGCTAGGGTCAACCTTAATCGCTTATTGCTCAAACCCTAGCCCCTAAGCTCCAGCGCTCAGGCCCTGTATATCGTGACCGCCGTGTCGCCGTACTTTCGCCGGTCGCCATCGCCGGGGAGGACTTCATCGATGCGGTGCTCGATCCCGAGCACCGACGCGAACGGCACCTCGAGCCAGCGCGCGGCGAGCTGCGTGGCGAGACCCAGCCCGTAAGGTGGATCGGCGAAGGCAACATCGAACGCGTGCGCCTCGAGCCCGGCGGCGAATCGCAGCGCGTCGGCACGATGGATCACGACCTCGTCCCCCGCGCCCAACGAGAGCGCGTTCGCCTTGAGCGCGGCGAGGCTCTTCGGAGCGATCTCGACGAATTCGGCGATCGTGGCGCCGCGCGAGAGTGCTTCGAGCCCGAGCGCGCCCGAGCCCGCGAACAAGTCGAGAACGCGCGCGCCGGGGAGGTCGGGCATCACGATGCTCATCCACGCTTCGCGAACGCGATCGGCGGTCGGCCGAACCCGCGGATCCGCAGGCGGCTTGATCGTGCGTCCGCGCCACCGGCCGGCGACGATGCGCATACTAGATGTCTGTCACTGATATGGCCGGTTTGGTCACTCTCTCTCTCATAGTTGTGAACGACTGAACGAGCCGTTCACAACTACAGAGTGCCTTCAGCTATTGCGTAATGCAGTCCACTAAGAGCGGAAATCCGCCAGTCGCGCCTGCAATCGCTTCTCGCCATTCCACTCGTCGCTCTCGAGACGGAACGCGACATCGAGCGTCGTGCCCTGCTCGACCTCCGCGGCGCGCGTCGCCATCCCCCAGCCGAGGGCTTCGATGTGTGTTCCCGTGGCGTCGGTGAGCCACAGCTTGAGATGCTCTCCCTCGCGACCGACCACCTTCGGCGGCGCATGCACCGTCACATTTCGCGCGACGAGCACCGGCGACGGATTGCCCACGCCGCATGGCTCGATATGGCGAAGCAAGGCCTCCAGCTGCAACGTGAGCTCGCCTAACGTGACCTCGAGATCGGCGCGCAGCTCCGGGACGAGATCTTCGGGCGTCAGCCGCTCGCGGGCAATCGCATTGAAACGCTCGGCGAACGCCGGCAGCCGCTCGCGAGCGATGCTGATGCCGGCCGCCGAGCGGTGGCCGCCGAATCGCGTGAGGAGATCGCGGCATCCCGTAAGCCCGGCGTGCAAATCGAAAGCGGGAATCGACCGCCCGGATCCTTTCCCCACGTCGCCATCGAGCGACACGAGCACCGTCGGCCGACCGAACTCCTCGACGATGCGCGACGCGACGATACCGATGACGCCGGGATGCCAACCTTCTTCGGCGAGGATGATGCCGTAGGTCTCGTCCATGTCGACGCCGGAAAGCATCTCTCGAGCCCGCACGAGCGTCGCGCGGTCGACCTCCTGGCGCCGCTCGTTCAGTTCCTCGAAGTCGCGGGCGAGCGCGTTCGCCTTGTGCTCGTCGTTCGAGAGGAGCAGCTCGACGCCGCGGATCGCGTGTCCCAGCCGGCCGACCGCGTTGAGTCGCGGCGCGAGAATGAAACCGACGCGACCGGCGGTGATCTGTCGCTCCGCCAGCCCCGCGGCGCGAATGAGCGCGCGCAAGCCGACGTTCTGCGTCTCGTTGAGCATCTTCAAACCATAGCGCGCGAGGACGCGATTCTCTCCGCGCAGCGGCGCGATGTCGGCGATGGTCGCGAGCGCGACGAGGTCGAGCATCCCGTACACGGCGTTCTCGTTGCCACGCCGCTTCCGCACGAGGGCGAGCGCGAGCTTGAACGCGACGCCCACCGCCGCGAGATCGCGATCGGGCGACGTGCAGCCAGGACGTTTCGGGTTGAGTATCGCGAACGCCGGGGGCAACAGGCCGCCGCTCGGCAGGTGGTGATCGGAGATGATGACGTCGATCCCCGCGTCCCCAAGCGCGCGCACCGGCTCGTGGGCGCTGGTGCCGCAGTCGCAGGTGACGACGACACCGGCGCCCGCTCGTAAGGCAGCGTCGACGCCGGCCGGTCCGAGGTCGTACCCGTCTTCGATGCGGCGCGGGATGAAGGGAATCACCGTCGCCCCCAGCATCCGCAGCGTGCGCGTCATCAACGTCGTCGAGCACATGCCGTCGACGTCGTAGTCGCCGTGGATGAGAATCTTCTCTCCGTTCGTGATCGCGCGGTCGAGACGCTCCACGGCGCGCTCGAGATCGAGCATCAAACACGGATCGTGCAGCTGATCGAGTCGCGGACGCAGATAGATCTTCGCGCCGTCGATGTCGGCGAGACCGCGCGTCGCCAGCAGTCGACAGAGCGGTTCGGGGAGGTGCAGCTCGGCCTGGAGCCGGGCGACAGCGTCCGCGTCGGGGCGCTCCGGGATGGTCCAGCGATGCCTGGGACGCGCTCGCACGGGAGGGGCAGTCACGGCCCGAAAGGTAGAGGTGACGCTACCCTCGTACAAGCATCATTCCCCCGCGTACAGGAGCACTCCACATCCCTCGCAAATCTCCGTGGCGCCGCTTCCGACCATCGCGCTGCGTCGCTGTAGCGGAATGACCGTATCACAATTCGCGCACGAGCTTCCACGAAGTGGAAAAATCGCGTGCACTCGCCTCTTCGAGCGAATGCGATCATAGCGCGAGAGCAGCGCCCGCGGCACGTGCGCCGCCCGCTCGTCGCGGCGCTTGTGCGCGTCGGCGAGCTGCGCCTCGATCGTCGCGCGGTCCGCGTCGAGCGACGAGCGGAGCTCCTTCTGCGCTCGCTCGATGTCGCGCAGCGCGTGATCCCGATCGGTGACGGCGTGGCGCAGATCGGTGAGGCGATGCGAAATGCCGTCCAGCTCGCGCTGTGCCTCACCGATCATGCGGCGCGCCTGGTCGAGCTGCGCGGTCGCCGCCGTCGCCTCGCGTGCACTGGTGACGGCGTTCAGCTGCGCCTGATTCCGCTCCTCCAACTGCCGGAACTGGTCGAGCCGGCCCCGCACGTCACGCTGCCGGCGCTCCTCGGCGTCGACTGCCTGACGAGCCTGATCGAGCGCGACCGCCGCGCGTTCCTGCTCCTTCGCGATCGCGTCCAACCTTGGCATCAGCGTCGCGAGACGCTCCTCCAATCCATAGATCTCAATGTCGTCGGTTTGCACCGCGAGCAACTCCGCCACGTCTGGATGCACTCCGCCTCCTTCGGGTTCAAGATGTCGATGTGCGGAACGACTTGAAGCGCCCGCGTCCCAACGCCTGCATCTGCAAGAGCAATCGCTTTTTTTCTCGAATCAAGTCGTCCTTCTCGTCAGGCGCCGCGAGGGGCATCTCGCGATCGATATCGGTCAAGCGTGCCTGCACATCCCGCGATGCGATCGCGCTGATGCTCCCCTCGACAACCTCGTTCGCGCGATCGAGTCCGCCGGATTCGGCGAGGAGCTCCTCGAGCACTTCGATCGCCTCCTCGTCGAACCCTCCCGCAATCTCGCTGATCGTGGCTTCGGGGCCCAATGCAACCAGTTCACTGAAGATCGTGCGATAGATCTCGTCCGTGAAGCTCTCGGCGCCAATTCGCTCGGCGACCAGCTCGACATACCGTCGGTCGTGCAACATCATCCGAAGCAGCTCGCGCTCGGCGCGCGCGCCTCCCGCGGTTGTCCTCCGCCGCGCACGCCCGCCTCCGGATGGCGCAACTCGGACAGGCGGTGGCGCGCCGCCGCCCTCCCCGACCTCGTCGGCGTGAGTCGGCGGCAGTGCGCCGAGCTCCCGCTCCAGCAGCTCGCGCGAGACGCCGGCCACCTCGCTCGTCCGGGAGACGTACAGGTCGCGCATGATGCGATCGCTCGTCGCCCGGATCGAGGGAAGGAGTTTGTCGAGCGCCTGGCGCTTATGGCGCAGGTCTGCGAACCAGCCACCTCGCTGGAGAATCTGAATCTTTCGATCGAAGATGTCGATCGAGTGCGCGATCTCGCGCTCCAGCCCTTCCTCGCCCTCACTGGCCACGAAGGAGTCCGGGTCTTCACCCTCGGGGAGAGTCACGACACGCACGCTCACGCCATTGCGCAGAAGCTCGTCGCCGGCCCGAAAGGTGGCCTTCTGGCCGGCGGCATCGCTGTCGTAGAGGAGAAAGACATTTCTTGTGTACTTCCGGAGCAGTGAGGCTTGCGCCTCGGTGAGCGCGGTGCCGAGCGGCGCGACGACTTCATCGATGCCCGCGAGCACCAGGCGAATGAGGTCGAAGTAGCCTTCGACGAGGAGTACGCGCTCGTTCTTCCGAATCGCCTGCTTCGCCCAATTCAGCCCGTACAGGAGTCGTCGCTTCGAGAAGACGTCCGACTCCGAGGAATTGAGATACTTCGGCTCGCCCTCGCCGAGTACGCGCCCGCCGAAGCCGACGACGCGGTCGCGGAGGTCGAGAATCGGGAACATCAATCGCTGGCGAAATCGACCACGCAGCTCGTCGCTTCCTTCTCGCCTAACGAGCAGACCGCCGCTCAGCTGCCGCTCGTCATCGAAGCCGAGGCCGTGCAGGTACTCGCGCAGCAGGTTTCCGTCGCGAGGGGCGAAGCCCAGCGTGAAGCGCTCCGCGTCTTCGCGCGTGAGCCCGCGTCCGGCCAGGTAGGCGCGCGCGGCTTCTCCGCCCGCGTTCTCCCACAGTTGGCGGCGAAAGAACTCACTCGCCGCCGCGTTCACCTCCCAGAGCGGTTCGCGCGGATCGGGCCCCTCCTGGACGCGCGATACTTCTCGAACCTCGACGCCGATCTTGTTGCCGACCCACTTCACCGCTTCGACGAAATCGAGCCCAAGGTGCTTTTGGAGGAATGAATAAACGTTGCCCTTCTCGCCGCAGACAAAACACATGAACGTTCCGCGCGGCAGCACCGAAAAGTTGTCGTGCTTCCCGTGGTGAAAGGGGCACGGGCCGCGAAAGCTCGTCCCGACGCGCTTCAACTTCACGAACTCGCCGATGATCTCGACGATGTCCGCTTCATCTCGAACGCGATCGACGACGTCGTCTGGAATCATCAGAGCTCGGCGACGGTGACGCCGGCGCCGCCTTCGTTCCAGGCGCCGAGGCGAAACTCTTTCACACGCGTGTCCTTGGTGAGCATTTCGGCGACGCGCTCGCGGAGCGCGCCGGTTCCCTTGCCGTGAATGATACGCAGCGAGCGTAAATCGGCACGCACGGCGGCATCAAGGGCCTGCATCACGACGCCCTCGGCCTCATCGACGCGCATTCCGCGCACATCGATCTCCGTGGGAGCCGTCGCTTCGGGCAGATCGGCCGTCCACGTGACGGCCACGTCGACCGGCGGCGATTCACTGGGCGTGAGCGCGGTGAGCGGAACGGTCATCTTGATCGCTCCTACGGCCACGACAGCGCTCGCGTCGCGCAGCTCGACGACGCGCGCGAGCTTTCCGCCAAGTGTCGCGACATCCACCCAGCTTCCCATCGTTATCTCGCGGGGCGCGCCGCGCGGCGGCGTTGCGCGGGCAGCGTCGCGCCGCGCGACGTTCGCTTCTTCCCGGTCGAGCCGCTCGAGCTCCGAGGCCTGGCGGGCGGCGAGCTGCTCGGCGCGCTGCCTCGCCTCGCGCGCGGCTTCCTCGAGCGCTTCGCTCTCCGTTCTCTTGAGCTCTCGCACCGTGCGTTCGATCTCCTGTCGCGCGTCCAGAAGGTAGCGACGCGCCTCCTGTCGCGATTCCCGCTCGGCGCGGCGCTCTCGTTCGCGCACGTTCGTCTCCCGGCGCGCGAGAGCGGCGATGCGTTCGCGGGCGTCGTCTAGGATCGCCGCCGTCTCTTGCTCCCGCGCGGCGAGCGCTTCGGCGCGCCGCTCGAGCTGTTCGATCAGCGCCGCGGCGTCGCGCTCTTGCTTGGGGAGTCTTTCCTCGGCGCGCGCAACGACTTCCTCGGGAAGAGCGAGCCGGCGTGCGATCGAGATGCCGTACGACCGTCCTGGAATGCCCTTGATGAGGCGGTATGTCGGCGCGAGCGCCTCGGCGTCGAACTGGAGCGACGCGTTCACGACACCGGCGACTTGCGTCGCGAGCTCCTTGAGCGCGCCGAGGTGAGTCGTCGCGATCGTCATCGTGCCTCGACGCGTGAGCTCCTCGAGAACGGCCCAGCCGAGCGCGGCGCCCTCGACGGGATCGGTGCCGGATCCCAGCTCGTCGATCAGGACCAGAGACGCCGGCGACGCCTGACGCATGATCTCGGAGAGATTCTTCACGTGCGCGCTGAAGGTCGACAGGCTGGCTTCGATCGACTGCTCGTCGCCGATGTCGGCGAAGAAGTCGTCGTAGACGGCGAGGCGACTTTCGGCGCCGGCGGGAGCGGGAATGCCCGACTGCGCCATCGCCGAAATCAACGCGAGCGCCTTGAGCAGAACCGTCTTGCCCCCCGTGTTCGGCCCGGAGACGAGAAGCGTGCGCTCGTCGGCCGTCATCTCGAGATCGAATGGAATGACGCCGATCCCCTGCGCGACCAGCAGTGGATGTCGCCCGTCGCGTACGACGAAGCCATCGTTCGCACCCACGAGCGTCGTGCCCATGCAGCGGAACTCGAGCGCGAAGCGTGCACGCGCAAAGAGCGAATCGAGCGTCGCGAGCGCGTCGGTGGCGGCGATCATCGAATCGCGGTGCGGGCGCAGCGCGTCGGTGAGCTCGCGGAGGATGCGATCGACCTCTTCACGCTCCTCCGCCTCGAGCTCGCGAATTCGATTTCCGAACTCCACCGCGGCCGGCGGCTCGACGAAGAGCGTCGCGCCCGTCGCCGACGCCCCGTGCACGATGCCGCCGACGCTCCCGCGTCCTTCGCGCCGCACCGGAATCACGTAGCGGCCGTCGCGCACGGTGACCGACATGTCGGACACGCGGTGATGGGGCTCGAGGCGCTCGATGGCGCGCTCGAGGAGCCTGACGAGGTCGCCCTCCGCCGAGCGCAGCTCGCGCCTAACGCGGCGGAGCGTCGGCGACGCGTCGTCGCGTACCGTGGCGTCGTCGGCGAGCGTCTTCTCGATCGCGTCTTCCTGCGACTTGGCGGCGAGGAGCCGGTCGGCGAGCGGCGCCAGCACCGCGCGCGCCAGCGTCGGGCGGCGTTCGTCGCGCAGCGCGTCGCGCGTGCGCCGTGAAGACCGCAGCAGCTGCGCGCCCGCGAGCAGCTCCGCGCCATTCCAGACGACGCCTTCCACGCGCAGTCGCGCGAGGGGCGCGAGGAGATCGGGCAGCGGCTCGGGGTGCCACGGCTGCTCCCCCTGAATGATGGAGCGCACCGCCGCCACGCGAGCGTGCTCGCTCTCGAGCAACGCGCGATCGGTGTGCGGCGCGAGGCGGCGCACGACCGCCGCGCCGAGCTCCGAGGTCGCGCGTCCGGCTACGAGATCGAGAACGCGCGGAAACTCGATGACTCGCAGAGCGTGCGAATTCACGGCCGGGAGCGACCGTGAACGCGTCTATTTGAAGTCGCTCGCGCTTCGCGCTCGCTCCTGCTCCTCTCGCGAATCACGACTGCTTACTCAACTCCTCTTTCGCGATGGCGCTGATCGCGCCGCCCTCGGCTCGTCCCTTGAATTGCGGCATCACCTTCCCCATCACCGCGCCGATGTTGCGCGCACCGCCCGTGATCGCCGCGCGCACGGCGGCACGGAGCTCGTCCTCGCTGACCGCGGCCGGCAAGTACGCCGCGAGCGCGTCGGCTTCCACCCGCTCCTTGTCGGCGAGATCCGCGCGGCCTCCCTTGTCGTACATCTCGATCGCCTCGCGGCGCTTCTTGATGCCGCGGCGCAACACGTCGATCACATCGTCGTCGGTCAGGTCGCGGCGCAGCTCGATTTCACGATTTCTCACATCGGCAATGATGGTGCCGAGGAGAAGCGTTCGTGCCTTGTCGCCACTCTTGCGAGCCGCGGTGAGATCGCCCTGCAATCTCTCGGTGAGTGCAGCCATCACGCCGTGCGCGTTCGCCGATTCTTTCTGATCGCCGCGTTCATCTTTCGCTTCCTTCGCTCGCTGGGCTTCTCGTAGTGACGATGCTTGCGCAGGTCGGAGAGGATGCCTGCCTTCTCGCACTTCTTCTTGAAGCGCTTGAGGGCGCGCTCGAAGTTCTCATCGTCGTGAATGATGATTTCCGACAAGGCTCTGTGCCCCTCCTTGCGCGGCGAATCGGGAGCCAGTCAGACCCATGCGAGGCTGCTACGTTGCGATGCTCCTTGCGGGCTGTCAAGCGCACCGCGCGGATCATCTCCGCGCTGGGAGAGATCTCGACAGCTCCGGCAGTCGATCACGGATCATTCGGATCGGCCGGATCACTCGTCGCGCAAGCGGAGACAAGAACTTGGTGAACGACCTCAGGATGCTTCGATCTGGTGCTCAGTGCGTGTGACGGAAAAGTTCTAGGCGGTCGTCGCGCGAGGATCCGTGCGCCCCGGAATTCTGCGAAGAACCGCTTTCAAACAGAGGAGCAATCCGCGCAATCCGATGATCCCTGCCCCCTCCTCTTTCCCTGCGCCGCGGCTCATCCGGGAGGCCACGACATGTGACGTCCCCCGAGCAAATGCAGGTGTAGATGAAAAACCGTCTGTCCCGCGTCGGCGTTGGTGTTGACCACGAGTCGATAACCACCGTCAGCGACCCCTTCACGTCGCGCGAGGTCTGCCGCCATCGACGTCAGCTTGCCGATCACGGTCGGGTCGGTCACCTCCTTCACGGACGGTATGTGGTCGCGCGGGACGATGAGAATGTGCACCGGCGCTTGCGGATTGATATCGCGAAAAGCAACGCAATCCTCGGTTTCGGCAACGATTTTCGCCGGGATCTCCTTGCGGATGATCCGACAGAACAGACACGCGTCGGCCACGTTCTCCTCCTCGTTCGTTCGCGCTACGCCTCGCTGAGCAATCCGCGCAGCACACCCGCGGCGATCACTCCCGCCGTCTCGAAGCGTAAAGTAGTCTCGCCGATGGAGACGGGAAGCCAACCGTGCCGGTCGACAATGAGTATTCGCTCCTCGCGCTCGATGCCTCCCTCCGGCCCTATCATCGCATCGGCGGCCCGGGGGCGCTTCGTCACCAAGGCCGGGCCGCCCCGCTCGAGAAGGAACCGCTCGGCGTCAACGCGCGCCGCCCTAACGAGGGCCTCCTCCAAGGGCAATTCCTCGCCCAGCGCCGGTAGCCAGGCACCTCTCGATTGCTCCAGCGCGCCGATCATGCGCGAGCGCGCTTTCCGCAGAAACGCTTCGCCCTGACCGCGTGGAGATACGCTCGCCGATCGGTGGAAGAGTACCGGCTGCCATTCGGTCACGGCCAGCTCGGCGCTCTTTTCCGCGAGCCACAGCATCCTTTCACGATCGGCCACCGGCACGAAGAGACGCAACGCCGGCGGCCGTGGACTCTCGCCGACGGAATCGAGGCTCACCACGGCCGAGCCTCTCGTCAGGCGCTCGAGCGTTCCCTGCCCGATTGATCCGCGCCCGTTGGTGACGTCCAATGCATCGCCGACCGCGAGGCGCCGCGCCCGCGCGTGCTGCGCGCCCGCTTCGTCGAGCTCGACGCGAGCGCCCGCCACGAGCGGCTCGTCGGCGAAGAAGGTTGCTACGCTCGAGCGATCGCGACGCTCCACCAGATGTCCTCGTGGTCCTCGCGCTCCACGCGCCAACCGTTCGCGGCAAGCGCCGCGAGCATGTCCCCGCGCTCTTCTCGCAGGATTCCACTGAGAATCGCATGGCCGCCCGGCGCGAGCGCGTCGGCCATTGCCGGTAGAAGCGCGATCAGAACCGATGAGATGATGTTCGCCAGTATCACATCCACCGGAGCGACGAGCGGGAGGAGTGACGTCGCGTCGCCATCGAGCACGGTGACGCGCTCGGCGACGCCATTGCGCGCGACATTCTCCTCGGCATTTCCAATCGCATCCCCGTCGATCTCGATCGCGAAGGAGTGGCTGGCTCCGAGCTTCACGGCAGCTATAGAAAGTACGGCGCTCCCCGCGCCAAGATCGGCCACGCGCTCGCCGCCCCGAAGCAGCGACGCCATCAGCCGAATGACACCGCGCGTGGTCGGATGCTCGCCGGTGCCGAACGCCATGCCCGGCTCGATGACCACGGTGCGGGCCGAGTCACTCGCATCCGCCAACCACGGCGGCGCGATCGTCAAGGGGCCGATTTGGTGCGCGTGCAGCTGTGCCTTCCACCGCTCGCTCCAATCGATGCGCGGCGTGGGCTCCGTCTCGACGCGCGCATCCGGGCTCGCGGCGAGAACCGCGCAGGTCACGGCGTCGGCCAGATTCTCGTCGGCGAGCAGCGTCACGAGCTGGTCGTCGATTTCCTGCACACCCTGAGCGCCCGCCGAGAAGAGCGCGGCGACGACGGCGTCACGATGCGAACCGGGACGAACGCGCACGGAGAGCCATCGATCGTGCGCCGCGTGGTCGTCACCGCGCTCGGCGCTCACGCGCCTAACGCCTCCTTCATCTTCGCCCAGAATCCTTTGCCGCGCGAATCGAGGGGGACGCTCTTCTGCACGTCGTTGAGCTGTTCGATGAGAGAACGCTCCTCGTCGGTGAGGCGATCCGGCGTCCAGAGCTGGACGCGCACGTGCAGATCGCCCGTTCCACTCGCGTTCACGCGTGGAAGACCGCGTCCGCGGATATGAAAGACCTGGCCGCTCTGTGTACCTGGTGGAATCTTGAGCGTCGCGCTCGACGTCACGGTGGGCACGACGACGTCCGATCCGAGTACGAGCTGCGCGTAGGTCACCAGGACCTCGGTGTAGAGCTCTTCTCCGTCTCGCTCGAAGCGTGGATCGTCGGCGACCTCGAAGATGACGTGGATGTCTCCCTTCGCGCCGCCGCGTTGTCCGGCATTTCCCACGCCGCGCAGTGTCATGTACTGCCCAGTCGCGACGCCGGCCGGCACGTCGATCGAGATCTCCTGATCGTCGCGAAGCCTGCCTTCACCGCGACACTTCTTGCACGCGGTGTGGACGACGCTTCCCTCGCCTTTGCAGGTGGGACACGGTCCGACGGTCACGAATTGACCGAAGAAAGAGCGCTGCGCGCGTCGTACTTCTCCGCTGCCGTTGCACGTCGTGCACGTCTGGGTTTTGGATCCCGGCTCGGCGCCGGTTCCGGTGCATCGATCGCAGGAGACGAGCAGCTTCGCGTTGATCTTCTTCTCGACGCCGGTGGCGACTTCAGCGAGTGTGAGTGGAATCGTAACCTTCACGTCCGCGCCGGAGCGCACGCTTCCACCGGAGCGTCCGCCGCCGAAGCCGAACACCTCATCCAGGCCGGCGAACGCGCCGAAGTCGCGCATGAAGATGCCGAGTGCTTCGGACAGATCGACGTGATGGAAGCCGCCGCCGCCGCCGCGGAGTCCCGCTTCGCCGTAGCGATCGTACGCGGCGCGCTTCTGCGGATCGCGAAGTACGTCGTACGCCTCGGTGATCTCCTTGAAGCGCTCCTCCGCGTCCTTTGCCCCGTTGTTGCGGTCGGGGTGGAACTGCATCGCAAGCTTGCGATACGCCTTCTTGATGTCGTCGTCGGACGCGCCACGCGGCACGCCAAGCACGGAATAGAAGTCAGCCATGCGGCCTGGTAACGGCTATTGTTGGAGGAGATCGTTGAGCAGCCGCGAGGTGTGGCTGACGAGCGAAATGACTTTCTCATACGGCATGCGCGTCGGCCCGATGACGCCGATCACACCCGTTAGGCTTCCGACGTTGTATTCCGCGGTGACGACGGTGAATTCCTCGAGGCGCGGATCATCGTGCTCCGTGCCGATCGTGATCGACACACCCGGCGCCGTGCGCCGCCGAATCGCCTCGGCGAGCGCGTCGGGCTTCTCCGTGAGCGCGAGCAGTCGTCGCAGCCGATCGGCCGCCGAGAATTCCGGCTGCTCCGCCAGCACTGACGGTTGACCGAGCAGCAGGCTCTCGGCCTCGCGAGGCAAAACGGCGTCGAAGAGCTGTTCGGCTTCCTGCACGAAGATATTGAGCAGCTCGTGTGCTTCGGGGCCGGCGGACGCGTCGCGCAGACGGATCGCGAGCGAGCGGCGAATCTGGTCCAGCGTGAGGCCGGCGAGCCGCTCGTGCAGCACGGCGGTGACCTGCGCGACCGCGGTTTCGGCGATCTCGCCGGCGACCTCGACGAACACCGTGCGCATCACGCCGCCGTCCAGCGTCAGCACCATGAGCAAACGCTCACTGCTGATGCGCACGAGCTCCAGCCGCCGCAGCACCGAGGTCGCGAGCCGGGGGCCGAGGGCGACGCCGAGCTCCTGCGTCAACACGCCGAGCGTTTGCGCCGCGCGCCGGAGCACCGCCTCGATCGCCGACGCGCCCCCGGCACCGCCGATGTTCTCGGCCAGCTTCTCGGAGTCGCGCGTGAGGAGTCCGGGTACCGTCAGCAACTGATCGACGTAGACTCGATAGGCCTTGTTCGTCGGGACACGTCCCGCCGACGTGTGCGGATGGAAGAGAAATCCCTTCTCCTCCAAATCCGACATCGTGTTGCGAATGGTCGCCGGGGACACGCCGAGCCCGAACCGCCGCGACAATGTGCGCGAGCCGGCGGGCTCGGCGGTCTCCACGTAACTGAGGATGACCGCCTCGAGGATCTTGCGTTCGCGTCTGGACAGCTCTTGCGAAGCCATAAGTGCAAACCTAGGAACGACTTCGAACCACTGTCAAGTCGGCCGCGAGGCTATCCAGCCGCAGCCAACCCAGTGGCGTGAGCCGGAGCCGATCCCGATCGGTAATCGTGCCCCATCCAGCATTCACCCACGGCTCCGTACGAACAAGTTCCGCACCCGTGAGACGCAGTCCGTCAGATGTGCGCAACCCCAAATACACGCCCTCGGCGGCGCGACTGTCTTCATCGAGCACCTCGGATCCCTCGATCGGATCCTCGAGTCGCGACAGGCGTCGCGTCCACTCCACATACGCGTCGACGTTCCACCGCCGGGCCACGCCGTCGAACTCGTGCGCGCCGGGGCCGAGTCCGGCGTACGCCCGCGCCTCCCAGTACATCGAGTTGTGACGGGCACGCCGACCAGGTCTCGCGAAGTTGGAGACCTCATAGTGTTCGTAACCGGCCGAGACCAGCGTCTCGTCCGCGAGGAGAAACTCGCGCTCGTAGCTCTCGTCAGGCGCCTCGGTGACGACGCCGCGGTCGCGCCAGCGGCCGAGTGCCGTCGCCGGCTCGGTCGTGAGTCCGTAGAGCGACAGGTGCGCCGGCTCGAGGGCGAGCGCCGCGCTCAGGTCGTCCTCCCAGGTCCGCTCGATCTCGTTAGGCATGGCGAAGATCAGATCGAGCGAGAGGTCGTCCAGACCAACGCTCCGCGCTCGATCCACGGCGGCGCCGATGGCGCGGGCATCGTGCGTTCGGTGCATCCAGCGCAGCACGGCGTCATCGAACGATTGAGCTCCGAGGGAGAGCCGATTCACGCCGGCGGCACGCCATTGTCGCACGGCGTCCAGCGTGACGTCCTCGGGATTGGCCTCGAGGGTTATTTCTGCGCCCGCGAGGATCGAGACGTGCCTCTCGAGCACCCCCAACAAACGCGCGACGCCGTCGCCGCCAAGTCGAGAAGGAGTTCCGCCGCCCAGATAGAGCGTCTCGACCGGCCACGGCTCGC
>DATBHD010000184.1:0-30996 GCA_036557635.1 Gemmatimonadaceae bacterium | reverse complement strand
GGCAAGGAGCCCGTGCTGATCGAGTTCTGGGCGACGTGGTGCCCCAACTGCAAAGAGCTCGAGCCGCACCTCAAGGCGGTCCACGCCAGGTACAGCGCGCAGGTCAGATTCATCGGCGTGTCCGTGTCCGTGAATCAGTCGCCGGAGCGCGTGAAGGCCTACGTCGCGAAGCATGGCATTCCCGGCGATCAATTCTTCGATCGCAATGGCGCCGCGACCGGCGCGTACGATGTGCCGGCGACATCCTATGTCGTCGTCCTCGACAAATCGGGGAAGGTCGTCTACACGGGGCTCGGGGGAGATCAGGATCTGGAGAAAGCAATCAAGAAAGCCCTGTGATGGTGCAATCGAGACGGCGCGACTGACTCGACGTCGATTTCATGACGTCGTCTCAGTTACGTCTTTGCTAATCCCAGTTCGAATAGCCTTTGCGTGCCCGTCGGGCCGGTGGACCGATACGCCTGTATCTCCTCGACGACCATCGAATCCTCGAACCGCACGCCGAGCAGCTCCTTCACGGCTCGCTCGGGCAGTTCACGGTACAGATTCAACGTGCAATGCGGAGTGAATGTGAAGCGCGCACGCTCCGTCACGATGTGCGCCGCGCGGATGCGCTCGGCCATCGCCTCGTGGAGCGCGCGCACTGGACCATTCGGATCGAGCGGCAGCACGACGACGTTGCTCTGCATGAAGCGGATGGGAGGGTCGAAGCGGAGCGTCAGCCGCGGCGTCGCCTGTGTCACCGGCAACAGCGCCTCACGAAGCGTCTCGGCAGACGTGCGCACCGAGATGGGACCCATGCCTGACGAGCCGATGAGCGTGAGATGCGGCGGCAGCTCGGCCGCCATGCGCGGATCGTATCGCTGCTGAACTTCGTGGATGCGCTCGGCGACACTTCCCGAGAGCTCCGCGATGACGACGATGCCGGCTTTCACCTCGCGAATGGTGCGCGAGGAGTCATCGAGGCACGGGCATGATGAACCAGGAGAACGCCTGGCCGCGTCCTCCGTCGGCGAATGCGTGCACGGACGTGCCGAGTAGCCACCTGTCCAACTTGCTGTCGGGATTGGTGCGGTGAAAGTATCGCACCACCTTGTTTCCGGCGAAGGTGCCAATCGCCGCGCCCATCATCACGTCGCTCGCCCAGTGCCGGTTGTTGTACATACGCGAAGCCCCGACCAGACCCGCGCCGCCGAACATCGTTGGCGCGATGAGCCACGTGTAGTTCGGCCACCACCGCGACGTCTCATTCACAACCGCTGCAGCCGCCGCGAAGGCGGCAACAGTATGTCCCGACGGAAATGACCGGTACTTGTCGCCGTCGAGACCGCGGCCGATCTGCCAGTTGTTGGCGTCGAATCCGGTGCTGTCGGTCGGTGGCTTCACGAAGGGGCGAGCGCGACCGAAAACGATCTTGAGGGCGTCCGCGAAGAGACCGCCGACGATGATCGCCTCGGTGCCGTGCAGCCCTAGGTCCGCCATGTCCTGCTGCTTGGAGACCCGGCCGGCGATGTAGAGCGTTCCGCCGATGATGAACGCACCCGGTTCGGCGATGGTGCGAAAACCCGTCGCCGTGGTTTGAAAGAAGCGATTCTGCTGCGGGTACTTGGTCTGAAGATGCGAAGCGAAGTACTCGTCGAATGGACGGAGCGCCAACGTCCCGACAACGAACCCTCCCGCGAGCGCGGCGTCTTCCCATGTGAACAACGGGGCAGTTGGCGCGCTGGTCGTCGCCTGCGCACGCAGTTGGCCGCACGCAAACATCACCGCAGCGACGATCGGTACAGTCGACCGACGGAAGCCCAGTCTCATCAGCGCGAGACGAAGCACGCGTTATGCCTCGAGGTCGTCGTTCACCCCCTCGCCCCGCGCAATCCGACCTCTTTCGAGTTCTCGAGATCGGCGAGGAACATCGCCTCGGCTTCCTCACCGAGCGCCGGGTCTTCGATTACCGCGTCCAACTCGTAGTTGATCGCGACGCCCAGCGGGTTGAAGTCGGTGGATCCAACGCGAACCCAACGTCCGTCGATGACGCTCGTTTTCGCGTGCATCATCTCCCCCTGCCACTCCCACAGTCGTACGCCATTCGTGAGTAGCCGCCGATAGTATCGCCTTGCGAGCAGCGACACCCACGGGTGGTCATTCCGACTGGGCAAAAGAATGCGAACATCGACGCCGTCGCGCGCAGCGCCGTTGAGCGCTTCGACCTCTGATGGCGAGGGCGCGAAGTACGCCGTTGCGATCCAGATCGAGCGCTCGGCCGAGATGGCTTGGATTTGCAACGCGCGCGAGACGCGGAGGCGGAGC
The DNA here is from genome assembly GCA_036557635.1 of Gemmatimonadaceae bacterium. Taxonomy (GTDB): domain Bacteria; phylum Gemmatimonadota; class Gemmatimonadetes; order Gemmatimonadales; family Gemmatimonadaceae; genus AG2. The sequence continues at coordinate 28,689 of DATBHD010000184.1, read as the reverse complement.
GGCTCTCCTTCGATGATGCCGACGAGCGCGGGGGTGTGTGTCGACGGATCGAGGTGCGAGCCGCGCGCCGCGCGCCGGAGAAATCGGTGCGAGCCGCGGCGCTCTCGGCCGACGGTGCGCCGCCACATCGTCTCGAACGCGGCGATCATGTCGCGCGCGGCCGGCCCCTCGATGAGAACGGCCGTGTCGCGCCAGCGTGAGCGGTGCCGCTTCTGTACGCCGGTGGTCCATTCTCGACCGACGCCGACGCCGCCGGTGATGCCAACGGTCTCGTCGACGACGAGGAGCTTTCGGTGGTCGCGCGGAACGAGCCCGAACCAGGGACGGAATCCAAATCGATTGAATATCTGGACGTCGACGCCGGAGCGAATGAGCTGGCGGAGCCACGCTCGCGATGTCCCGCGAACGCCAACCCAATCCAGTAGCAGTCGTACCGAGACGCCGCGTCCCGCCGCGTTTGTCAGGGAATCGCCGAAGCGGCGGCCGACTTCGTCGGAGCGAAAAATGTAGCTCTCGACGGCGACCGACGTGCGCGCGCGCTCGACGAGCTCCAGCATCGCGTCAAAGGTCGCTGGCCCATCGCGCAGCAGGCGGACTCGATTGTTGCTCGAGACGTCGGCCGCGGCAATGCGCCAGAGACCGCGCGAAAATGACGGACCGGGCGCGACCGGCGCGTTGTCGACGCGGCCTTCCGTGCCGCGACGCGCGGGAACGGCCCCATGTGGATGCATGGCTCACGCAAATCTATCGCTGGACTCAGCGCGACGGCTGCTTCATCCAACGATCAACGACGTCGTCGAGTTGCCGCAGCTCGAAGGGCTTTGAGAGCACGGGGCGCGCTAAGGTGCCGAAGGGGCTCTCGGACGCTTCGCACGCGGTGATGTCGCCCGTTACGTAGACGACGTTGGCCGAAAGCTCCGGCCGGTGTTGCTCGATCCAACTCTGCAGCTCGCAGCCGCTCTCCTTGCCGAGCCAGAGATCGACGAAGACGCCGTCGACGGGCTGAGCGACGAGCACCTCACGCGCGTCGGCGAGGGATCCTACCGCATACACCATATGCCCGCGGCGTGAGAGCCACTGTACCACGGCTCTCCGAATCGCCGGCTCGTCGTCGACGTACAGAACGGTCGCCACTAGGAGACTCCTTTAACGCGCACCTGGGCTTCCCGATGGGGATGACAAGGGGGACACGAATTGCTCGAATGATTCGGATCGCTCCGCTTGGTTCGAAAGTGCCGATCGCGGGAACCGACTCTGTTTTGTTGTGAACGGCGCACACACTAGCCACGACGGCGGGATGGGATCGCCGTCATTCAACAATGACTTCTTCGGCTCGTCGGGCAGCGATCTCGGTGCGCCACAAGGAACGATCCTGCTCATTCGAGTCCGGTCCCTCATTGGGTGGCGCATCGCGATGGTGGCTCCGGAGCGGACGATCCCCGTACCGCTTAGACTTCCGCCCATGCTACCAATCGATCTCGAGGGACGCCGGGCTTTCGTCGCCGGCGTGGCCGACGATGCTGGGTTTGGTTTCGCGATTGCTAAAGCGCTCGCGGAAGCCGGGGCGACGGTCTGCGTCGGCACGTGGCCGCCCGCGCTGAACATCTTCATGAACCTTCTCGAGCGCGGCAAGATGGACGCGTCGCGCACGCTTCGATCCGGTGCCAAGCTGGAGTTCGAGAAGATCTACCCGTTGGATGCTGCATACGATCGCTACGAGGACATGCCGGAAGAGGTCCGGAACAACAAGCGGTACAAGGACGTCGGCGATTGCTCGATCGAGGGAGTGGCGAAGCGCCTCACGGATGACTTCGGCAGCAAGCCGCTCGACATTCTCGTGCATTCGCTCGCTAACGGACCGGAGGTGAAGAAGCCGTTGCTCGAGACGAGCCGGAGCGGTTACCTGACGGCCGTGAGCGTGAGCGCGTATTCCCTCGTGTCGATGATCGCACGCTTCGGGCCTCTGCTGCGCGAACGCTCATCGGTCGTGTCGCTCACGTACATGGCGAGCGAGCGCGTGATTCCCGGCTACGGCGGAGGGATGTCGTCGGCGAAGGCGGCGCTGGAGAGCGACACGCGTACGCTGGCCTTCGAGGCGGGTCGGAAGTTCGGCGTGCGGGTCAACACGATTTCCGCGGGACCCTGGGCCTCGCGCGCGGCGAGCGCGATCGGGATCATCGAGCGGATGGTGGAGTACGTGGCGAAGACGGCTCCCCTAACGAGTCCGCTCGAGCCCGCCGACGTCGGGAACACTGCAGCTTTTTTGTGTTCGCCGCTCGCCAGCGGGATCACGGGGACGACGATCTACGTCGACAAGGGCTATCACTCGATGGGCATGGGGTACGAGCCGTTTGCGGCCTCGCTCCCCTAGCGGCGGGTTCTTCGTGGAATTTCGGGAAAGGAAGGTGATCAGCCGTGAGCCTACGGCACCGAAAGAGTCCAGAGTGCTTGGGACGCGAATTCGCGCCATTCGCGTCCCCCCCCCACAGCTCTCCAAGCCCGCGGCACCTCGAGAGTCCGGAATTCCTGGGACACGGATCACCGCTTGAGACCTTTTCCCGAAATTCCCCGATGATCCCCGTATTGCCATAACCCCCGGAAGAACCCCCGCCCGCGATCACATTACACGGAGCCCACGAAACTCGAGCTCGCGACACTACTGCGCCGCGATCTGACGCGCCGGCGGCGCATCGACTGCCTTCGCCTCCACCGGCGGCAGCCCGGCGTCCCGCAGCATCCCGTTCACTCGCGGCAGCCCCGCATCCAACGTTTGCTTCAGCGTCGCGAGCTCACCGTCGAGCTGACGGGAGAGCTCCGTGAACACCGCGTACGACTGCTGCGTCGGGCGGCCATCGGCGCTCCCGACGACGCCCATCAAGGCGCCGATCTTGTTGTTGAGCCGGATCGGATAGTTGAGCGGATCCTGACCACTGCGATTCTTCGTCTGGTAGAGCGAATCCTCAACTTGCGACAGCGCCTGCTCGAGTGCCTTCGCCACCGTGCCGAAGCTCGCCCGACGATCGGCGGCGATGTGGTTGCCGCGATCGTCGAGCTGGCGCTTGACGTACCGGATCGTTTTCACCGCGTCATTCGTCTCCGTGAAACGGTCGCGGATCTTGATCAGGAGCGCGAACTGCTCGGCGTAGTCGGCGCTCGTCACGCCTTTGGAACGTGGATCGGCGATCAGGCGGAACGCTTCCGTCCCGGCCGTCTTGCCGTTCACCGTTAGGCGCACGTTGTACGCGCCCGGCGGCGCCAGCGGCCCTTGTGTCCCGGCCGCCCAGAGAATCATCCCCTGGAAGGTCGACGCGTCCGGGTACCGCATATTCCAGGAGAACGTATTGACACCGCGTCGATTCGGAGCGCGTGGCGTCGGTGGGGCGCGGAAGCCGTCGTCGTCGCTGTTGGCGGCTCCGCCAGGCGCGTCCGCTGCCACGCGCACCAGCTTCTGAATGCTGTCCTCCGCGAGGCCGGCGGCACGGAGACTGTCCATGCGTGACTTCGTCCGCTGCTGGCGACGCACCGAGTCGGCGTACGCCGCCGAATCGAGCTTGCTCGTGTACGTCCGGATGAGCTTTCCTTGCCCGTCGAGGAAGGTCAGCGTGACTTCGTCGCCCGCGCTCTTGAGCCAGTACTGAACGGCCACGCCGCCGGCCGGGTTCGCGCCCACCGGATGTTCGGGCGCGTTCTCGGGCGTGATCGCCTGAGCGCCGCCGCCGCCGCGCCGGCCGCCGCCGAATCCACCGCCGAAGTTGGCGCGATACTGGTCGTGCGGCTTGAAGAGATGCGCGTCGCTCGCCAACACCTCGCTCGACAGCTGCTCGAGCGAGGAGATGTTGTCCATCACCCAAAAGGAGCGGCCGTGTGTCGCGACGATGAGATCGCCTTCCTTGAACACGAGATCGTGCACGGGAACGATCGGCAGATTGAGCTGCAGCTTGTGCCAGCTCAGGCCCTCGTCAGGCGAGAACCAGACGCCGCGCTCGGTGCCGGAGACGAGCAGCCCGCGCCGATTCGGATCTTCCCTGACGACGCGCGTGAATTCTGTCTGGTCGATGCCGTTGTCGATTCGCGTCCAGCTCTTGCCATAATCCAGTGTTTTCCAAAGAAATGGCTTGTTGTCGTCAAGTTGATAACGGTTCCCAGCGACGTACGCGATCCCCGCACCGAACTTCGACGCGTCGATGCTCGAGACGCGCGTGAACTTCGGCATGTCCGGCGGCGTGACGGTCGTCCACGTCTTTCCACCGTCGCGCGTGAGCGAGACCTTGCCGTCGTCGGAGCCCGTCCACAGGATGTTCGCATCCAACGGCGACTCGGCGATCACGAATACTACCGCGTAATACTCGACGGAGGTTTGGTCCTTCGTTATCGGCCCACCCGAGTTGCCTAACGTCGCTGGATCCGCGTAGGTGAGATCGGGCGAGATCACCGTCCAACTCTGTCCACCATTCGTGGATTTGTGGACCATGTTCGAGCCCGCATAGATCACGTTCGGATTGTGTGTCGACGTGATGATCGGAAACGTCCACTGGAAGCGGTACTTCAAGTCCTTCGCGGGATGACCCATCGGATTGTCAGGCCATGGGTTCACATTGCGCGTGACCTCCGTCCGCATGTCTTTCCGCGTGAGCAGATTGCCGTAGCTCCCCGCGTAGACGATGTCCGGGTCGTCGGTACGCGCGGCGATCCAGCCCGACTCGCCGCCCCCCGCCTCCTTCCAATCGCTGATGTCGACCGCGCCGTCCGGTGAACGACTCGGCCCGCACAGCGTCGAGTTGTCCTGTTGCGCGCCGCAGACGTGATACGGGAAGTGATTCGTGGCGATGACGTGATACATCTGCGCCGTCGCGTAGTCCTCGTCGGTCCACGTCTTCCCGCCATCTACCGTGACCTCGCCGCCGCCGTCGTCCGCCTCGATCATCCGCCGAGGATCCTTCGCGTCGATCCAGAGATCATGCGAGTCGCCGTGGCGCATGCCGCCGACGGGGCGGAAGGTTTTTCCGCCATCGGTCGACTTCTGGAAGGAAACGTTGTTCACGTAGACGACATTCGTGTCCTTGGGATCGGCATGAATCTTCGTGTAGTACCAGGCGCGTTGACGCAGCGATCTGTCGGCGTTGGTTCGCGTCCACGTCGCGCCGCCGTCGCTCGAGCGGAAGACGCCGCCCGAGTCCGCCTCGATGTTCGCCCACAGCCGATTCGAGCTCGCGGCGGAGACGGTGACGCCGATGTTCCCCCAGATCCCTTCGGGAAGACCATGGTTGCGCGTGATCTCCGTCCAGTGATCGCCGCCGTCGATCGTCTTGAACAACCCGCTGCCCGCTCCGCCCGACGAGAGCATCCACGGCGTGCGGCCCGCCTGCCAAAGCCCTGCATACAAGACGTTCGGGTTGTTCGGGTCCATGACCAGATCGACCACACCCGTCGAATCGTTCCGAAACAGAATCTTCTCCCACGTCTTGCCGCCGTCCTTGGAGCGAAAGACGCCGCGCTCCGCGTTAGGCGCCCAGACGTGGCCTAACGCGCCGACGTACACCAGATCCGGATTGGCCGGGTTGACGACGATATCCGCGATCTGTCGCGTCTCCTTGAGACCCATCGAGGTCCACGTCTTCCCCCCGTCGGTCGTCTTCCAGACGCCGTCGCCGTGCGCGACGTTGCCGCGGATCGGATATTCGCCGCCGCCGACGTAGACGACGTCGGGCGCGGACGGCGCGACCGCGATGGCGCCGATCGTCCCGCCAAAGTACCTGTCCGTCACCGGCGCCCACGACGCGCCGCCATTCACCGACTTGAAGACGCCGCCGCCGGTCGTCCCCATCCAGAACTCGTTAGGCCGCTGCGGATTTCCAGTCACCGCCACCGACCGGCCGCCGCGGAACGGCCCGAGCTCGCGCCAGTGCAATCCCGCGTAGGCGACCGAATCCAAAGGCATCGTCGCGCCGCTTACCGGCGTGTACGGCCGGACCGGCCCCGTCGGCGGTTTGGGACGCTGCGCGCCGGCGGGAATCGCGATCGAGCAAGCGGCCAGTGTCAGCGCGACGACGGTCGCGCGGTGCATGAACGAAGACGAGCGAGTCACGACGCCTCCAGGCGATCGGAAAGAAGGGGTGTACCGTCGAAATAATTCACGAAACGGCGCCGACGGAAGAGGAGACTTACGAACATCGGCGTCTTCCTTGTACAATGCGTGCGCAATGACGGTGCGTCAGAAGATCGCCATCGCGCTCGCGTCCGCCGTGCTCACGCTGCTCGTGGGCGTCACGGCATTCGTCGTCGTCTTGCGCTTGCGCAGTGCCGTCGCCGCCGTCGACCACACCAACTTGGTGATGCGGCAGCTCGACGGCGTCCTCGCCGGAATGGTGGACGCCGAGACGGGTCAGCGCGGCTACATCATCACCGGCGACAGCACGTATCTGGAGCCCTATCACTCGGGTCGAATCGAGGCTGACTCACATCTCATCGCGCTCCGCGGATTGATCCCCGGCACCGACACGCAGCAGGTCCAGCGCGTCGACAGCCTCCAAACGCTCGCGGAGACTAAGATCCGTGACTTGGAGCAGACGGTCGCTGTGCGCGGGCGGAGCGAAGCCGAGGCCGCGGCCCGCGTTCGCACTGGTCACGGCAAGGCGGTGATGGACAGCGCGCGCGAGGTCGCGGCGCGCATCTCCGCGGTCGAGCGGGAGCGGCTGGCCGAGCGGGACGCGACGCGCCTGCGCACCCGGAATCTGGCGCTGGCGGTGATCGTGATCGGCACCTTCGGCGCATTCCTGCTCGCGTTTCTGACCAATCGATCGATCCGCTCCGACGTGATCGCGCAGCATCGCGCGCACGAGCAACTGGAGCAGCAGGCGAAGCTGCTCGAGGAGCAGACGATCGAGCTCGAGCACACGATGGAGCAGTTGCGGGAGACGACGACGCAGGAGGAGGAGGCGCGGCAGGTGGCCGAGGTCGCGAATCGAGCGAAGAACGACTTCCTCGCGGTGATGTCGCACGAGCTGCGGACGCCGCTCAACGCGATCGTCGGCTACGCCGAGCTGCTGCACGATGGCATCGCCGGCCCGGTGAACGAGCTCCAGCGCGAGCAGCTCGATCGGGTGCAGCTCTCGGCGCGGCATCTCGTGGAGCTGGTAGACGAGATTCTCTCGTTCAGCCGGATCGAGGCGGGGCAGGACAACATTCGGCAGGCTCCGGTGGACCTGGCGAAGGTCACGCGCGAGGCGGGGGCGCTGGTGGAGCCGGTCGCCGCGGCGAAGGGGCTCCGCTTTTTGGTCGACGTACCTAACGAGCCGGTGACGTTCACGTCGGACGCGGCGAAGGTGCGGCAGGTGCTGGTGAACCTGTTGTCGAACGCGATCAAGTTCACGGACGAGGGAGAGATCGCGTTGACGTCACGGGCCGAGGACAGCCGGGTGACGTTCGAGGTGCGCGACACGGGGATCGGGATCGCGCCGGAGCACCAGGAGCGGGTGTTCGAGACCTTCTGGCAGGTGGACCAGACGGCGACGCGGCGGGTGGGGGGCGCGGGGTTGGGGTTGAGCGTGTCGCGGCGGCTGGCGCGCGCGTTAGGCGGCGATCTGAGCGTGGAGAGTGTGGTCGGACGCGGGAGCCACTTCCGGTTCTGGGTGCCGCGTTAGGCTCCCTGTCGCTGAATCGCGGCCGCTGCTGCGAACGCAAGGAAGTATTTCCGCAGAGGACGCGTTGCCCGCTGGGACGCCGCGCGAGACGTCCACGACCGCTTTGAGCCTCGGGGTCATTCGCCGAAGGTCCGTGAGAGTGAGGCTCATATGTGCTCTTATTTCGAAATGGGCGACCCGATATCGATTTGCGTCGCGCCGAACGGAATCATTGTCAGACGGACCTGCATGTCATAGCGGAACGCGACCAAAGCGATCAGTGAAATTACGCCGCAAGCTCTGACGACCAAGGCACCGCCATCCGCCGGTTCGTATCGCATCGTGATCGCCGGGCAATCGTTATCGGCTGCGCGGTCAACGCCAAAGGCTGCGAAAAGAGAGCCAAGAAGAACGAGCGCGCTTACCAGCAGGGAGCGACGCGCCGACAACCGGCTGATTGATGAACGCTGAACATTGCGGACTCTCACTTGCGCCTCCTGATCTGGTGAACGAGCGGTCATGTCGCCGCCCACCGATCAGGTGCCGCGTGGGGACAGCGGACTCAGTGCCGGTGCGAGCACCAGACGAGGATCACCGCACCGACGAGGAGACGCGTGTCGCGCGGAATCACGATCGGCGGACGGCCCGGCGCCAACGACGCGAGCTCGATCGAGTCGCGGCGCACACGGCGCACGCGCTTGCACACGTAGCCGTCGTCTGGATGACGCGCGACGATCACCGTGTCGCGGCGGAGCTCCGCGCCACGGCGCACCAGCACCGTGTCCCCCGTGTGCATCAGCGGCGCCATGCTGTCCCCGACGACGCGGAGCGCCACATATTCCCCCGACGGTAGCTCGTTAGGCAGCTCGACCCAGGCATCGGCGGGCTCGTCCCACAGCTCGCGGCCGACGCCGGCGGCGATGCCCAGCTCCACGACCGGTACGATGCGGCGCGATCCGCCCGCGCTCGCGTCGTCATTCGTGAGCGGCGCTTTGCCCTCCTGCGTCACATGCAACTGCCGCGCGTGGGCGCGCGCCATCATCGCCTCGCCACGCGACCGCTGCTCGACGCGCGACAGTCGCCAGCCGCGCCGCGCTCCCTCGCGCGCCTCCGCCGCCAGCCAGTCGAGAAAACGGGCGTCCGTCCACGCCGCATGCATCGGATCGCGCAGCAGCGCCTGTCCCACTTGCTCGGCGAAGCCCAGCTCCGCCTCAGTCGCGTCATCGCGTTCCATCATCGCGCTCTCCCGAATGGCTATGGTCTGGCGGCGCGGTGGCGCGTCGCATCAAACGATCGATCTCGCGCCGGTCGGCGAGAGGCAGTCGCGCGGCCGCCTCCCGCGCCGCGGTGCGCAGGCGCCGGCATAGACGCGCGATGCGCTTCTTGGCTGCTTCGCGTGTGATGCCTAACCACTCGGCAATCAATCGGTGGGGCACTCCCTCGGCGACCCATGCCAGCATTTGTTGCTCCTCTCGTGACAGATACGCCCCGAGTGCCTCGCCAAAGCGGGCGGCGGGGCTCGATGCCGTCCTCGCCTCTTCGGCGATTCGCGTGGGATCGGCGACGCGATGCGCGTGCTCGGACATGACGGCGCCGACGACGCCGTCCATTGCATAACGACGGTCGCGCCGCCGTGTGGAGCGCTTCAACTCGAGAAATCGGTTGCGCACGGCCCGCACCAGATACGCCGTCAAATGCGACGGGACCTGGCCCGCTCGCTCGATGAGGCGCAACGCCTCGTCGTCCAGCACTTCGGTGATGCACACGCTCCAATCCCACCTCGGAATGCCGACGCGCGCCGCGTATCGCTCGAGCAGCGGGCGGAAGCGCGCGTCGAATTCGGCCCAAGCTTCCGGAACACCGGCGCGCATGATATCGATCAGCGCCGCATCGGTCAGCGCGCGCATGGCTCGCGTCTCCTTCACACGTATGAGGTGCCGGCTGGGGACAGCTAGTCGGGGCGGCCCGCGCGAGCGCGCAGCCACAACCGGAGCCGGCGCTCGCAGCGCACGAGCACCACATCCGAGAACTCACCCGAGCTCACCTGGCGACGCCACCGCTCGGCGCGCGGCGCGCGCACGCCCAAGCCTTCGGCGCGCGTGATGAGCGAGTTCAAATCGGCGACGAGCGCGCTCGCGTTGGGCTTCACGATCCCGATGCGCACACGCGCCCGCGACGCCTTCGCCATCTCCTCGGCGCTCGGCCGCTCGCGCGACGCGGTGAAGCCGAGGTTGGCCAGCGCCCGGCCGATCGCCGAGGTCTCCGTGTTCTCGAGACACGCGACCGTGTTGATCTCGCTGTCCCCCTCGCGCTCCGCTGCCCAGCCCGTCGCCGCGGGGTCCGCGTCATCCGCCTTGCGATAGACCAGCGCGCGAAAGACAACGTCGCGCTCGGTTCGGCTGATCAACTCCGTGACGATCCGCCCACGCGGGAACGCTTCGTAGAAGAGCGAGATTCGCTCGGCGACAGGGGCGTAGGACGCCGGGTCGAATGCATCGTCGCCTCGACCCAGCTTCCCTGCCTTCGCTCCGCTCGACATCGGTGCCTCACTTACCAGCGGGCACCAACGATATACCGAATAAATACCGAAAGCAAGACTAGGCGTCTCACCTTATCGGCAGCCGAAAAGCCCTGATCACGGACCGACGCGGGCACAGCCACAGACGCACACGGACAACCTCCTCATGTTCGGGCCGTGTTTGTCCGTGTGAGTCCGTGATCAAGCTTTTGGGGCTACCTTAAGATTCACTGTCACTCAACAACCCGAACTGACATGACTCAATCGATCCCGTTGTCACGACTCGTCGTCGCCCTCTCCGCGCTCGTGCTCGCCGGCGCGTGCAAGACGGAGAAGACTACGCCGCAGGACACGTCGCACCCGGCCGCCGCCGCCACTACGGCCGCGGCCGATACGGCGAGCGCGAAGAAGCTCGACGTCCTCGCACAGATGAAGACTCCCGAGTCCGTGCATTACGACGCGGATCTCGACGTGTGGTTCATCTCGAACATCAACGGTAATCCGTCGCAGCACGACGGCAACGGCTACATCGTTAGGGTGCCGGCCGAGAGCACGATGTCGGTCACGATGTTCGCCGAGAGTGGGAAGAACGGCGTGAGGATGGACGCACCCAAGGGGATCGCGACGACCGCCGATCAGCTCTGGGTCACGGACATCGATGTCGTGCGCGTGTTCGACAAGCGCACGGGGAAGCCGATCAAGACGATCAGCCTCAAGCCAGAGAAGGCGACGTTTCTCAACGACGCCGTCGTCGGCCCGGACAGCGCGGTGTATATCACCGACACGGGCATCGTGTTCGACGCGAAGGGCGGGATGACGCACCCCGGGGTGAATCGCATCTTCCGCATCGCCCTCTCCGACAACAAGGTCACGGAAGCGGCGACGGGTGATGCATTAGAGAGTCCTAATGGGATTACCTGGGACGCGGCGAACAACCGCTATTTGCTGGCTCCGTTCCAGGGCAAGGACATGCAGTCATGGACTCCGGGCCAGGCACCGATGAAGATCGCCGACGGACCGGGTCAGTACGACGGCATCGAGGTTCTCAAGGACGGCCGCATTCTCATCTCGAGCTGGGCGGATTCGACGGTGAACGTCGTCCGCGACGGCGTGATGAGTAAGCTCGTAACCGGCGTCAGCGCCCCCGCCGACATCGGCGTCGACAGCAAGCGCGGCATCCTGGCGATTCCGAGGTTCGATCAGAATCAGGTCGAGTTCTGGAAACTGCCATAGGTAAAAGCGTCATCACGGACTAACACGGACACTGCACGGCTTGACACGGAAGGCTTGAATTGTTCGTGTCAGTCCGTCGAGTGTCCGTGTTGGTCCGTGTGAACGCTTCTGGGCCTGGCTCGTGCACAAATCGCCGATGTGCACACGAAGTCCCCATCCTACGAGCTCACCGAATGCGTGGCCTGCGGCGCGAACGATAGCCGGGAGATCGCCAACGCCGATGACGTGCGTCGCGAGCTCGAGGAGCTCTGGGCGTTTCACGACCGGCGGCTGCGACCGACGACGCCCCGCGAGCAGCTCATGGATCGCGTCGCCTTCTCCGAGCGTCCGCCGCTTCGGCTCGTCGCGTGCGCACGCTGCGGTCTCGTCTATCGCAATCCGATCGAGCGCGCTCATGAGCTCGACTCCATCTACGCCGAGGCGGCGCCGGCGCCGGAGGTCATGCGGGGGCTTCACGAGAGGCAGCGCGCCGCCTATCGAGTCCAGGCGCGGCGACTGCTGCGCGCCCTCGGCCGGCGCGGCTCTGGTCTCGAGGTCGGCAGCTACGTCGGTGCGTTTCTCGCCGCGGCGCGCGAGGTCGGGCTCTCGTTCGAGGGAATCGATGTCAACGCCGAGGTGAACTGCTTCACGCGCGGACTCGGCTTCACCGTCCACGACGGTGACCTCGAGTCCCGCGGCGATGGCTCGGTCGACGCGGTCGCGATCTGGAACACCTTCGATCAGCTCCCCGATCCGCGCGCGACGCTACACGTGGCGTGGCGACTGCTCCGTCCGGGTGGCGTGCTCGCGGTGCGGGTGCCTAACGGCGACTTCTACCTGGGGCTGCGCGGTGCGATGACGCGTCCCTTGGCCGGCGGCCTCGCGCGTCTCGCGCTCGCCCACAACAACTTGCTGAGCTTCCCGTACCGCTACGGCTTCACGATTCGCTCGCTGACGCGTCTCCTCGAGCGCGTCGGCTTCACCCTACAGCGCGTCGAGGGCGACGTTCTCGTTCCGATCGCCGACGAGTGGACGCGTCCCTGGGCGGGCGCCGAGGAGCGCCTCGTCAAGCTCGCGTTGGTCGTCGTCGCGCGGCGGCGGCCGAAGTGGGCGCCGTGGATAGAGGTCTATGCGCGGCGTAAAGGGTAAAGGGTGGAGGGTAGAGGGTGGAGGGTGGAGGGTGGAGGGTGGAGGGTGCACAACTGCGCAGAGGGTTGAGAGTAGAGGGTGGAGGGTGCACAGCACCGACGAACAACGCCTCTACCCTCCACTCCCTACCCTCCACTCTCTACCCTCCACCCTCAACCCTCTGCTCTCTACCCTCCACCCTCAACCCTCTTCTCTACCCTCCGCCCTCTACCCTCTACCCTCCACCCTCAACCCGTTATGCTCTCCGCTCCGCGAGCCGCCATTCGCCACTCGACAGTCGCTCCGCCAACCATTGCGCCCCGAAATCGATCGCCGGTTGCGGAGGCCAGTGGCCCCCTTGGTACCAATGGATCTGCTTCGGCTCACCCGCGGCGTCGAATAGACGCTCGGCTTGATCCGCCTTGATCGTGCGATCGAAGCGGCCGTTGACCATCAGCAGCGGGCGGCCGCCGAGCCTGCGCACGGCGCGAAGCGGATCGTGGGCGGCGCGCACGATCGACACGAATGGAATCTGCTCGGGAAGATCGCCGCTCGACGTGAGCACGAGGGCGCGCGCGCGGCTGTCGTCCCCAGCGGCCGCGACCGCGAGATACGCTCCGAGCGAATAGCCGACGATCGCGAGTCGCTGCGAGTCCACGGCAGCGACGTTGCTCAGATAGTCCAACCCACAGTGCACTTCGTTCAATGCGCGGCGCCAGGTGGCGACCATCTGTAATGGGTTTCGCGTTACCTCATCCGTCCCCGATCCGCGCGCGCCGTGCATCGGCAGATCGATCGAGAGCGTCGCAACGCTGAACGCCAGCAGAGCTCGGCCGATTCCTTCGGCCATGCGTTCCTTGCGTGAGGTCCATCCGTGCAGCAGCAACGCCGCCGCGCAAGGTGTCTCGCGCGAGGCTGGAGGATCGGGAACGACGAGAATTCCCGGAACTCGCTCGCGCTCTGTCTCGAGCTCGATGTCGATGCGATATCCACCCGGGACGTCGCGGCTGGCTGTCACGACGCCGGGCAGAGCGATCGGTGCTTTCACCCGCCTCATAGCAGGCCCGCTAAAGGCAAAATCGGGCCCATTAAGCCGCGGAACGCGGCGTTCTTCTCGAAGACTCCGCCGTTGACTCACGGGAGGTAGTGCTCGGATTATTCGGATGAACCGGATCATCTTGCGTCCGAGGATCGTTACTCGATGACCTGGACGATCCTTTATTGAACAACTTCAGTTACGGCGCCTGACCCCAGAATTGCCGACCACGAGAAGAAGAGCTCTAGGTTTGCGGAGGTCTCTCGCGCCACCTGGAGCGATCCGGGGTTCATCCAGGTGATCCCTTCCAGCCCTGGCTGCCGCGCCGCGATGCACGATCCGCAGATTGAAGATTTACTAACAATTCTGTCGACACCATTGCAATCCTTGCACGACATGCGCGGCCGGTGACGCGCACTCGCCCGCCAATCAAGCACTGGCTGCTCACCGGACTCTCCTTTGCCGCGGTGGTCGGCGTTTCGGCGTACATGATCGCCGAGCGGTGGGAAGGGTCGCTGGCGTTGCCCCTACGATCGCATGTGTTCGCGGGCCTCGCCGTGGTCGTCGAGGTCGTTGCGCGTTCACTCAAGTTGTCGTGGAGCGCGAAGGCGGTACACATCCGTCTCCCCTTCAGCGTCTCGGTGCGGACCAGTCTCGCCGGGGATTTCGCGGCGGCGATCACGCCGGCGCGGTCGGGCGCGGAGCCGACGCGCTTTCTCGTGCTCGTCGAAGCGGGGATCGCGGCGGCGAGCGCGCTGGTCGTGCTCTTCGCCGAGATGCTGCTCGAGGCTCTCTCGCTCGCGGTTGTGGTCGTCGTGGTGTCGATCGTCTTTCACAACGCCGGAAAGGTGCTCGGCGCGCTCGTTGGCGTCGTCGGTCTCTACTCGGGATTCGTGCTCGGCATCGCCGCGCTCGCGCTGATCCTCGCGCGGCGCAATGTCGCGCCGGCGGCCCCGCGATGGGCCGAGCGCATCGGTCTCCGCGCGGGCCGCTGGCGCGTAATTCACGACTGGTTGGCGAAGGTGCGCACCGCAATCGAGGCGGTGCGGAACGTGAAGCTTTCGTGGGCCTCGGCCGCCTTCCTCGCGTCCGTGGCGCACGTCGCGATGAGACTTTGTGTATTGCCGGCGCTGGTGCTGCCGGCGGTGACCGAGCAGGTGCCACTCGCGCCGCTCGCGCTCTGGCCGCTGGGATTCCTGTACGGGGCGGCGGTGGTACCGGCCCCCGGGGGCGGCGGGGCGGTGGAGCTCGCGTTCCGGGCCGCGTTAGGCCACGTGATCCCGGCGCACGCCTTCCCCGCGGCGCTCCTCTGGTGGCGGTTCTACACGTTCTACATCTACATCGCGTTAGGCGCGATCATCGCCGGCGGGGTGGCGCTGCGAGCGGTCCGGAAGACGGAAGAGCTGGAGGAAGAGCTGGAGCGGGCGTGACGCGTCACGCCACAGGCTCTTCCACCATGCTCGCCGCGGGGAAGTAGGCGTTCCGCACGTACTGCTCGACCATGCGCTGCGTGTTGAAGAACGAACCATTCAACGCGACCGCGGAGCGCATCACTTCGGCGTAGGCGAACGGGAGCCCGTAGAAGAGCGGCAGGATCACGCGCTCGAGCTTGAGGAAGAGATCCGACGCGTCCTTCGATTGATCGCCTTCGGCGCTCGATGTGCCGATCGACCAGCCGGTGACGCCCTCGATGTGGCCCTCGATCCACCAGCCGTCGAGCACCGAGAGACTCGGCACGCCGTTGAGCGCCGCCTTCATCCCGCTCGTGCCGGACGCCTCGAGGGGCTTCATCGGATTGTTCAGCCAGAGATCGACGCCGGCGACCATCTTCGCCGCGATCTCCATCTCGTAGTTCTCGACGTACACGATCTTCACCGCGTCGGCGAGCTTCACCGACGCCTCGTGAATGCGGCGGATCAGTTCCTTTCCGCCAACGTCGTGCGGATGCGCTTTGCCGCCGAACACGATCTGGATCGGGCCGATGGCGTCGGCGATCTGGAGCAGCCGTTCGGGATTGGAGATCACTAAATCGGCGCGCTTGTAGGGCGTCGCGCGCCGGGCAAATCCGATGGTGAAGACCTTGGGATCGAGCTCGACGCCGCGGCGCGTCCTGATCTCGTCGAGCAGCACGCGCTTCGCTTCGGCGTGCGCGGCGCGAATCTCCTGGAGCGGAATCCCGATCGCGTAGCGCAAATAGTAATTGTCGGCGCGCCACTCCGGGATGCGCCTGTCGAAGAGCGCCTGGATCGACGGCGACGTCCACGTCGACGCGTGCACGCCGTTGGTGATCGAGTTGATCGGATAGCTCGGGAACATCCCCTGCGACACTTCGCGGTGCTTCATCGCGACGCCGTTCACGAAACGCGAAAGCCGAAGCGCGAGGTGCGTCAAGTTGAGCGTTCCTTCATCGATGCACTGCGCGCTCTCGAGCACCGCGACCTGGTCCGCGCCGAGGACGTGGCGCACCATGTCGACGGGAAACTTGTCGTGCCCCGCCGGCACCGGCGTATGCGTCGTGAACACGACGCGCCGCCTAACGGCGTCGAGGTCCGACTCGTCCAGCTCGAAGCGCTCCCGCCCATCGAGCTGCCACTCGAGGAGACAGAGCGTGAGGAGCGCCGAGTGCCCTTCGTTGAGGTGGTAGTGCACCTCGCCGTTGTAGCCGAGGGCGCGGAGAATCGCCGCCCCCCCCATTCCGAGCACCACTTCCTGGCAGAGCCGATAATGGCTGTCCCCGCCGTACAGGTAGTCGGTGAGCGTCTGGTCCCAGGGCGTATTCTCGGGAACCGCGGTATCGAGGAGGAGGACCGGAACCTCGTGTCCAGACACGCCGCGGATGACGTACCGCCAGGCGCGCACGTGAACCGTTCGGCCCTCGATCTGAACCGATGCCTTGACCGGCAGATGATCGAGCACGTCCTCGGGACGCCACGCAACCGGCTGCTCGGTTTGTGTGCCGGCTTGGTCGAGATGCTGTTCGAAGTAGCCCTTACGGTGCAGCAGGGTGATGCCGACCATCGGAACAGCCAGGTCGGCCGCGGAACGCAGCGTATCGCCTGCCAATACACCAAGGCCGCCGCTGTACGTGGGGACTGCCTGCTCGAGGCAGATCTCCATCGAGAAGTAGGCGACCGTCGAATTTATGGAAACCAAAGTCATTTAATGATGCCCCAAAGTCGATCGGAACCGACGAGCTAGTCATACACCTGGAACGAATAGGCGCTTCAGCGGTTGGAGCGAGTCCGAACGGCCGAAGCGTGCATTCACCCAAATGAATCGTACTCTGTTGCCCATCGAGTATTCCGTGCCAGCGCATTGGCTGTGCCGGCCTGAGCGCGAGCCGTGGAAACGGCTGTATGGTCATCACGGGACCCGGCGTCGGTGTCCCGCGTGATTCTTATACAAATATTTTGACGATCGATGCAACGGTGAGAAACGATGCGGTCCGGTCACGGACTCAGCAATACTGCGAGCGGCATTTGGTGCAGGACCGACGACGCGCTGAGAGAGGCGTTGTCGTCGAAAACGCGGACTTCCGTGTCTGAAAACACCTCTCGGAAGCTACCTCGCGGGGTCGCTTTTGGCAGGACAATCTCGGTGTCCCCCCAGTTCGAGATCGTCCCGTCGGGTCCAGCGAGTGGCGCGAGCAGGCGGGGCGCTATCACAATCGCGTGCGAGTCGGCGGTGCTTCTCGCGAAGGCAACGAGATGCTCCGCGAAGGCGCCGCGAAGCTCGAGGGGCGTGTAGGACCCGCCCCTGAAAAGTGCTGCGCGATTGCGGCGAATGTTGAGGAGACGCCGCAGGATTCCGAGCTTGAATCGCTCGTCGGACGGGTGCAGTTCGCGGAGCGATTCGAGGCTCGCCCCTTCGAGCAGCTCCTCTCGGCGCCCATAGTCTACCGGCCGCCGGTTGTCTGGATCGACGAGAGCAAAGGTCCAAAGCTCGTCGCCCTGATAGGTGTCGGGCACGCCCGGCGCGGTCATCTGGAGCACGACCCGCGCGAGCGCGTTCCAGTGGCCGAGGGTCGCGATCCTGGAGACGAATCGCGCGACGTCGGCGAGGAAGGGCGCGTCCTCGCCCCCGGCAAGTATCGCCGTGAGGAATTGCCGCAGCGCCGTCTCGTACGCTTCGTCGGGGCTGGTCCAGCTCGTTCGCGATTTCGCTTCGCGAACCGCCTTGAGCATGTATCGCTCGAGTCGCTGGCGCGTGCCGTCGAACCAGGCGCGGTCGGGGAGGTCGTCGGCCCGGCGTCCGGGGCGCGGCGTCGGCCAGACGCCGATGAGTGTTTGATAAACGACGTACTCCGTGTTCGTGTCGGGCGCGAGACGCCCCTTCACCGTGGAGCGATGCCGGTGGTTGAGACGCCTCCACCGCGCGACGCTGCGGCGCCAGTCGCTCGCGCATTCGGTGAGCACGTCGAGGCGCGCGCGGAGGTCGGCGCTGCGCTTGGTGTCGTGCGTATCGACGCAGGTGAGCGACAGAGGCCATCGACACGCGCGCCCGGCGTTGGCGCGGTGAAATCGGCCGACGGCGTCGCCGAGCGGGCGAGCGGGGCCGCCCCCCACTTCATTGCGCGATAGCAGCGGCACGTAGACGTAGAGCGCGGTATCCTCGACCCCCTTGGCCGCCGCCGGACTACTCGTCTGTTGCAGGCGCTGGACGAACGTCAGGCGCTCAGGTCCATCGATGCGGCCGAGGACGATGTCGCCGATCGCCTCGACCTCTGGCATCGGCGCCTCGGGTGAGCGGCAGCGCTCGTTCTCCACCGCGCGCCTGACGACGGCGGCGTCGTCCGGGTGCGGGGCCGGAGAGTCGCCATCGACATACGTGCGGTAGACGGGCAGTCCGGCGATGAACCGGACGATTCCGGCCTCGAGGGTCGCGTCGCTCGTGTGCCGTGTGCCGGTGAGGGCGCGAAGAGCCGGAACGAGCCGCGTGACGTCGGCGTGGAGCGCTCCCTCGAGGACGCCGACCTTGCCGGCGTGGGCGACGTCGGCGAAGGAGGTGTTCGTCAGGCGCCGGATCGTTCGATACGCCTGCTCGATCGCCGCGTAGCCCGAAGCGTCGAGGAGCACATTTTCGACATCGTTGAGAAAGTCGTAACCGGTCGTTCCCTGCACCGGCCACTCTTCACGCAGCGTCTCGCCGGGAGAGAGGATCTTCTCGACAACGATCGGAAAGGGTTCGTCGACCTCGCGCCGCGGCACGCGCCGCTCGACCTCTTCGCGAAGGCGCTCGAGGTAGCCTAACGGGTCGAGCAGGCCATCGACGTGATCGACGCGGAGGCCCTGCACCAGCCCCTCGCCGACGAGTGAAAGAACGAACTCGTGCGTGGCGGAAAAGACCTCGGGATCCTCCTGGCGAATCGCGACCAGGTCGTTCAGGTCGAAAAAGCGACGGTAGTTGATCTCGCCTGTCGAGCGCCTCCAGAAGCAGAGGCGATAGTGCTGTGCATCGAGCATCGACCGCAGCCGTTGCCGCCCATCTTCGCCCGAGAGAAAGATCTTCGGATCGACGACCGCGATGGGATCGAACTTCGCGAGCTGCAGCTCCTCGGGGAGCGTCGCCGGATCGACTGGCCACGAGCTGTCGAAGTATCGAAGGCGCGGCGTCCTTTCCACGACGTCCAGCGTCAGCTCGCCGCGCGCCAGGACTTCGTCGAGCTCGGCGTGCAAAACAGGCAATACGACCTTATTGCCCCCGGCCTGCCAATCGATGTCGAACCAGGCTGCATAACGAGAGTGCAGCCCATGTGCGAGCACGTCTTCCCAGTATGCATTGGACGGCCCGATCCCCATATGGTTCGGGACAATGTCGAGCAGCACCCCCATGCCGCGCTCGTGCAGCTCGCCGGCGAGCGCGCGAAGATCGGCGAGTGTGCCGATTTCGGGATTGACCCGCGTTGGATCGACGACATCGTACCCGTGCGCGCTCCCGGGTCTCGCGGCGAGAATGGGAGAGCAGTAGAGATGCGAGATCCCCAACCGGTCCAGGTAGGGAACGATTCGGCGCGCATCATTCAGCGTGAACTGCGTGTTCAGCTGGACGCGATAGCTCGCCGTGAGCGAGTGGCGAGTGACCAGTGGCGAGTCGCTAGTCACTCGGCCGTGCCACTAGTGGAAGGTCGGCGAGATGTGGCGTGCATACCAATTCTTGTATGGGGGCCGCTGCCGTCTGCTCTCGACATCTCTATTTGCTAGTCGCACCGCGATCCGCGCATCGCAACGCGGCCTTCACCTCGGGACTCTGCTGCATCTCCTCGACCGTCATCGACATCTTGCGCGTCCAGCTCGCGTGCTGGTCCGCGGAAGCACCGGGGAGGTTGACGGCGTCCTGCTCGCCAGCGAGGTCGTCGAGCGCGATGCCGACCAGTACCGAGCGCGTCCGACACAGGAACTCGTGGACCGCGCCGCGCAGGACCGCGTCGTTAGGCGCAGAGGCTCCGTCGAGAATGCCTTCTTCGGCGAGGCGGGTGAGCAGCGCTTGCTTCTCGCGCTCGCGCTCCTCACGTGCCGTCCTCGCCCTCGTCGCATCGGCGCCAAGCAGCCCCGCGCGGTCGCGCGCGTCGATGTCACGCGCCGCCCAGAATCCGACGAGCGTCGCCATGTCGTGCGTGTTGGCTGTGGCGAGCGCCAGCGCCTCGTACCGGTCCGCGGAGCGAAAGTCGCCATTCCATTCGCGCTCGAAGTACAGGACCTTCGACGACAGCACACCCCACTTCGCGAGCGCCGGCGGAACCTCCTCCGGCACCGTGCCGAGGTCCTCCCCGACGACGAGCGCGTTGTGCCTAACGCTCTCGAGCGCGAGGATGCCGAGCAGATCCTCGGCGGGATAGCGGACGTAGGCGCCCTCCTTGCCCGTCTTGCCCTCGGGAATCCAGAACAGGCGAAAGAGTCCCATCACATGATCGATGCGCAGCGCGCCCGCGTGTCGAAATCCGCTCTGCACGAGCCGAATGAAGTAGCGATATCGATCGCGCTCCAGCGCGCGCGGATCGATCGGTGGCAATCGCCAGTTCTGTCCCGACGCCGCGTAGGGATCGGGAGGGGCGCCGATGGACGCGCCGCTCACGAACAGATCGGGCGTCCCCCACGTATCGGCGCCGGTCGGCGACGTGCCGATCGCGAGGTCCTGGTAGAGACCGATCGGCATGCCGGTGCTCCGCGCCGAGCGCGCCACCTCTTCGAGTTGTCGATCCAGCTCGAACTGGATCCAGCGATGGAGATCGATGCGCTCGGCATGCTGGCGCTGAAACTCGGCCACGGAGTCGGACGTCGCGTCGCGGAGAGCCTCCGGCCACTTGCGCCAGTTCCATTCACTTCGCGACTCGGCGATCGCCACATAGGTCGCGAGACGCGTGAGCTCGGGATCGTTGGCGCGCCAGAACTCGTCATACGCTTTCGCTCGCGGACCGTCCCGTTCCTGCTCGCGCGCGAACGCGCGATGGAGCTCCTCGAGCATGGGCATCTTGAGCGCCATCACCGCTTCGTAGCGAACCTGGGGATCCTCGCGGAGAGATTCGAGCTCGGCCTCGAGCTCCGGACGATCGAGGCGGGCCGCCGCGTTAGGCGCGTCGTGCAATTCGGGGACCCGGTCGACGCTGACGTAGATGGCGTTGCGAAAGAGCCGGCTGATCGGGCTGTAGGGGCTGATGTCCGGCCCGGCGTTGGCGAGCGCGTGCAGGGGGTTCACGCCGACGAATGCCCCACCGAGCGATGCCGTCCACTTGACGAGCTGATCGAGATCGCCGAAATCGCCGACGCCCCAATTCCGCTCGCTGCGTACGCTGTAGAGATTGGCGACGAGCCCAAAGGCGCGGCGGTCGCCGAGCAGTTCGCTCGGGAGCACGCAGCGCGAGGGCACGACGATGAGCGTCTGCTGCCCGGCGCGCACGCGCTGCTGATCGTCGACGGTGACTCGCAGCCGATGGTAGCCGTACAGTGGATCGTCGGGCCACGGAATCGGAAGCTCGGCCCCCCTGCCGTCGGGCCAGGGTCCTTGGGCAATATGTGTCTCCCCCGACTCGAGCTCGAGCGTCAGGGTCCAGCGCGCTTCGGCGTTAGGCGGTGACGCCATGCGGATGGGGACGTGTCGCGCGCCGGTGTCGTCGCTCCGCTCGACGACGCGCACCGGCGGTATCAGCTCGCGACGCTCCTCGGTACGCAGCGCGCGGAGCGCCGCGTCAGCGGCTGCTTCGGTAGACGCGTCGATCCCCATCGCCCCCAACAGCGCGACGCAGGTCTCCTCCGACGTCTCACGCCACTCGGTGCCGGTCTGATCCAGAAACGCCGGCACGATACCGACGGCGTCCGCCAACCTTCGCAGAGCCGTAGGACGACTTCCGATTTCCACCCTGTCCCCTGTTTCCCTACGCCCCTATTCCCTGGGCGCGATCAGTACCGCGCCGAGCGGGGGCAACGTCAGCGCCACGGATTGCTGATATCCATGGAAGGCCGACGGCTCCGTCGTGATCTGCTCGAAGGCGCCGTAGCCACTGCCTCCCCACTCGCGATCGTCGCTCGAGAGCAGCTTCACGTACGTGCCGCTTTCGGGAACGCCGACGCGATACGACTCGCGCGGGACGGGCGTGAGATTGAGGACGATGACGACGTGTCGGTCGCCGTCGCGCCGCACATATGAGATCACTGAATTCGCGCGATCGGCGACGTCGACCCAGCAGAAGCCTTCCCAGCTCGGATCCTCGCGCCAGAGTGCCGACCGTTCGCGATACAGACGACCGAGCCGGGCGACGTATTCGTTGAAGGCGGCCCGATCGGGCTGTTGAAGGAGGTGCCAGTCGAGGCTGCTCTCGTGGTCCCACTCGTTAGGTGTGGCGAGCTCGGTGCCCATGAACAGCAGCTTCTTCCCCGGCCGGGTGAGCATGTAGGCGAGGAGCAGCCGGAGATTGGCCATCTTTTGCCAGTGGTCGCCGGGCATCTTGCTGTACAGCGAGCCCTTGAGGTGCACGACCTCGTCGTGCGACAGCGGCATGATGAAGTGCTCGCTGTACTCGTACATCATCGCGAACGTCAACTGATCGTGATGGTGAAAGCGATACAGCGGGTCCTTCTTGAAGTACTCGAGGGTGTCGTGCATCCACCCCATGTTCCACTTGAAGGTGAAGCCCAGTCCTCCCTCCTGCGCCGGTTTTGTAACATTCGGCCACGCTGTCGATTCCTCTGCAACCGTAAAACAGCCAGTTTCCTCGGCAGCTATGGCCTCGTTGAACTGCTTCAGGAAGTCGATCGCCTCCAGGTTCTCGCGACCGCCGAAGCGGTTGCGCATCCATTCGCCGGCCTTGCGGCTGTAGTCGAGGTACAGCATGGACGCGACGGCGTCGACGCGCAGGCCGTCGGCGTGAAATTCCTCGAGCCAGAAGAGCGCGTTCGCGACGAGGAAATTCCGAACCTCGTTCCTGCCGTAGTTGAAGATGAGCGTTCCCCAATCAGGGTGCTCGGCAAGGCGTGGATCGGCATGTTCGAACAAAGCTGTTCCATCAAAACGCCGGAGGGCGTAGTCATCCTTTGGAAAGTGCGCCGGCACCCAATCCAGAATGACACCGATGCCGTGCTGATGGAGAGTATCTACTAAAAAGCGAAAGTCGTCGGGCGTGCCGTACCGCGATGTCGGCGCGTAGTAGCCGCTCACTTGGTATCCCCACGACCCATAGAACGGATGCTCCATGATCGGCAGCAGCTCGACGTGCGTGAAGCCGAGACGGTTCACGTGCGCCGCGAGCCGAGGCGCGATCTCACGATAGCTCAGCGCGCGCTGGCCCTGCTCGGGCACGCGCGCCCACGAGCCGAGGTGCACCTCGTAGATCAGGACCGGCTCGTGGAGTACGTCCCAATGTCCCTTATTGCCGCGACGCGTCATCCAGTCCGCGTCGCTCCACCGATACGTGCCCTCGGCTTGCACGATCGACGCGGTCCCCGGTGACTGCTCGAGCTTGAAGGCGAAGGGATCGGTTTTGATACGGATGAGCCCTTCGCTGGTGACCAGTTCGTACTTATAGAGCGCGCCGGGCTTGATCTCCGGGACAAAGAGCTCGTACACACCGGATGCGCCCATCGATCGCATCGGGAAGATGCGTCCGTCCCAGCCGCAGAAGTCGCCGACGACGCTGACGCGTTTCGCGTTAGGCGCCCAGACGGCGAAGCTCACGCCCGGTACGCCGTCCTCGGTGCGCACGTGCGCGCCCAGCCGCTCCCACAGCCGGCGATGCGTGCCTTCGCCGAAGAGATGCAGATCGATCTCGCCGATCGTCGGCAGGAATCGATAGGGATCGTCGTGCTCCCAGACGGCGCCGTCGGCGAAATGAAAGCGGAGGCGGTAGCGGAGCGGCAACGTTGCCCCGGGGACGAAACCGCTGTAGAGGTTCGCGAGCCCCGACGCCGTCGCATCGAGTGAAATGACGCGTCCGTCCTCGAGCGCGGCCTCGGCGGCGATCGCGTTAGGCATCAACGCGCGCACGACGACGCCGTCGACGCCGCCGACCGTGAGCGCGTGAGCGCCTAGAATGTCGTGGGGCTGGGAATGCTCGCCGGCGAGCAGGCGACCGAGATCGCTCGCGTCGGGCAACAGCGCCGCGGGTGCTGCGGTCTTTCCCCCGCTGCGCCCGCGCGGCTTCGCGGTCTTGGCCGGCTTCTCGGCGCTCCGCGTCATGGATCCGTTTTCGCGCGGCGGAGACTCGTCTCCCCGTGCGACGGGCGGTTCGCTCGGTCGTTTGGGTGTCGCGCGCGGCGATGGCCGCTTGGCGCCGGGCGGCTTGGTCGCGGGATCGACCGTCGAGCCGCTCTTCGCTTCACGTGTATCCTTGTCGTCATCCCTGGGGTCGGGGTTCATCTCTCATCTCCTCGCTCGACCGCGCACGGCGTTAGGCGGTGCTCGTGTCGGACGATGGCACCGCCACGTGCTCACCATCGGGCGGTGTCCCGCCGATGCGGCGTTCCGTTCCGTGACGCAGCAAGACCAGTGAGTGCGCCGCCACCATCAACGACGCGCCGTCCTGTGGACCATGGCACTCCGAGTGCGCGCTGTCGAGCAGTGTCATCCAAAATCCCTCTTCGTTCACGTGCGGCAGGGTGAAACGGCAATCCATGCCGCCGCCATTCAAAATGAGCAATAAGGTGTCTCCGCGTATCGGGCGACCTCTATCATCTGTTTCGTCCGTCGCCTGGCCGCTGATGAACATACCGATCAAATGATTGTCGGCGTTCTGCCAATCGCTCTGCTGCATCTCCTGCCCGTCGGAGCGCACCCACATCACGTCTTTCCCGGAGGCCGAGTTCGGATCGCGCCCGCGAAAAAAGTGCCGCCGACGAAGCACGGGATTGCTCTGTCGAAGCGCGATGACGCGCTGCGTGAAGGCGAGCAGGTCCTTCTGTCGGTCGTCCAGATTCTCCCAGTCGACCCAGGTGATCTCGTTGTCCTGCGCGTACGCGTTGTTATTGCCGCGCTGGGTTCGCGCGATCTCGTCACCATGCGAGATCATCGGCGTGCCCTGCGAGAAGGCGAGCGACGCGAGAAAGCTCTTCATCAGGCGGTAGCGGCGATCCAGAATGCGTTTGTCGTTCGTCGGTCCCTCGACGCCCCAGTTGCGGCTGAGGTTGTCGTTGTGTCCGTCTTGATTCTGCTCCCCGTTCGCCTCGTTGTGCTTCTGCTCGTAGCTCACGAGGTCCGCCATCGTAAAGCCGTCGTGCGCGACGATGAAATTCACGCTCGCGTACGCGTCGCGCCCGCTCCACTGATAGATGTCGCTCGAGCCGGTGAGCCGCGACGCGAGCTCCGGAACCATCCCCTTGTCGCCGCGCCAGAAACGACGCATGGCATCGCGATACTTTCCGTTCCACTCCGCCCAGCGGATCGGAAAGTTACCAACCTGATAACCGCCGGGGCCGACGTCCCACGGCTCGGCGATGAGCTTCACCGTTGCCAGCGTCGGATCCTGATGGATGATGTCGAAGAACGACGAGAGGCGATCCACCTCATGGAGCTCGCGCGCGAGCACGGGCGCGAGGTCGAAGCGGAAGCCGTCGACATGCATCTCCGATACCCAGTAGCGCAGCGAATCCATGATCAACTGAATCGTGCGCGGATGCCGCATGTTGAGGCTGTTGCCTGTGCCCGTGAAATCCGTGTAGAAGCGCTTGTTCTCCTCGAGACGGTAGTATGCGACGTTGTCGATGCCTTTGAGGGAGAGTGTCGGCCCGAGATGGTTCCCTTCGCCGGTGTGATTGTAGACGACGTCGAGGATCACCTCGATTCCGGCCGAGTGAAACGTCTTCACCATCGACTTGAACTCGTAGACCTGGTTGCCAAGTCCGCGTGTCGCGTATCGCACGTCGGGCGCGAAGAAACCGATCGAGTTGTAGCCCCAATAATTCGTTAGGCCCTTCTCCGGCAGGTGCCGGTCGATGACGAACTGGTGTACGGGGAGAAGCTCCAACGCGGTGATGCCCAACGATTTGAAGTAGTCGAGCATCGGATCGGCGGCCAATCCCAGGTACGTGCCGCGAAGATGCTCGGGCACGTCGGGATGCTTCACCGTCATCCCTTTGACGTGACACTCGTAAATGACGGTGCGATTCCACGGCGTCTTCGGGCTCTGATCGTTCTCCCAAGTGAAGGCGTTGTCGACAACGACGCACTTCGAAATGCCGCCGGCGCTGTTGTCGGGATCGGGCTCGACGTCTTCTTTCGGAGAGCCCACCTTGTAGGCGAAGACGGCATTGCTCCACTTGATGGGACCGGTGATCGCTTTCGCGTACGGGTCGATGAGCAGCTTCGCGGGATTGAAGCGATGCCCCTCTTCGGGGTTGTACGGTCCGTGAACACGGTAGCCGTAGTACTGCCCGGGGCGCACGTCCGGCAGGTAGCAGTGCCACACCTGGTCCGTTCTTTCGCGAATGGTAATCGTCGCGCTCTCGGCCGCGTCGTCCTCGTGATTGAAAAGGGAGAGCTCGACCGCGGTCGCGTTCTCGGAGAAGATGGCGAAGTTGACGCCTTCGCCATCCCAAGTCGCACCGAGTGGATAGGGTTGTCCGGGCCAGACGCGCAAGGGAAGGTGCTAGCTGTTGGGTGGTTGGTGCTGAGTACTGGGTGCGTGGTGCAACACCGCAGCCGTCCAGGGCGGTAGAGTGACGCGCGACGCATCCCGCTCGGCGCTCCACGCTTCCGCGGCGCGGCCGTCGCCTCCGTAGGCGGCCGCGTCGGTCGTTAGGCGGAGTGTCCAGTAGCCTTGCGACTGCGGCAACGGCACGGCGTGAGCCGCCGCGGTACAGTTGTACACCGCCGCGATGCCGTCGCCCCGCCGCGATCGGCGAAGCAGCGTAATGCAGCCGGATGTTTCGTCAACGCTCATCGTCGCTCCGTCGGGTTTGAGCATCGGCTCCTCATCGCGCAAGGTGAGGAGATCGCGATAGAGGGCGAAGAGCGCCGCGTGCTCCGGCTCGGCCGCCCGCGCGCGATCGAGCACCGAACGACGCAGCGTCTCTTCATCCTGCGGATCGGGCACGCTGTCGCCCCAGCCGAACGACTCGAATTCCCGGCGTCGCCCGCCGCGCACCGCCTCGACGAGTCGCGGGTCGTCGTGGCTCACGAAGTACTGGAAGGGATTCGTCTCACCGTATTCTTCGCCCATGAAGATGAGCGGCACGTAGGGCGAGAGCAGCAGGAGCGCCGCGGCGAGACGCAGCTGCGCGGGCGTGAGGATAGCCGAGAGCCGGTCACCTTTCGCGCGATTGCCAATTTGATCGTGGTTCTGCATCGCGACGACGAACTTCTCGCGCGGCAGCTCCTCCGACTTGGCGCCGTGACGCCGGCGCCGGTAGCGCGAGCGCGTGCCATCGTACACGAATGGCTCGCGCAGTGACGCGACGAGCTGGTCGATCGCGCCGAAATCGGTGTAGTAGCCGGCCTGCTCTCCCGTGAGCAGAGCATGCACCGCGTGATGGAAGTCGTCGCTCCACTGTCCATCGAGGCCGTAGCCGTACGCGTCGATTCCACGTATGAGCTTTGGGTCGTTGAGATCACTCTCACCGATCACCACGACGCGGCGTTGTCGTCCCTCGGCGACCCTGTGCACGGCTTCCACGATCTCCTGGACCAGGTGCTTGGCGCTGAAGTCGAAGATGCCGTGGACCGCATCGAGTCGCAAACCGTCGATGTGGTACTCGCTGATCCAGAAGCGCGCATTGTCGACGATGTAGCGCCGCACTTCGTCGCTATCGGCGTCGTCGTAGTTGAGCGCCGGGCCCCACGGCGTCTTGTACTTCTCCGTGAAGTACGGGCCGTAGTACGAGAGATAGTTACCCTCCGGGCCGACGTGGTTGTAGACAACGTCGAGAATCACCGCGAGATCTTCGGCATGCGCGGCATTCACGAGCTGCTTCAGCCCATCGGGTCCGCCGTAGCTGTTCTGCACCGCGTACAGATCGACGCCGTCGTAGCCCCAGTTCCGCGTCCCCGAGAATTGCGCGACGGGCATGATCTCGATCGCGGTGACGCCGAGCTCGCGCCTGAGAGCGCGGAGGAAAGGGATGATCGCCGAGAAGGTTCCTTCGCGCGTGAACGTGCCGACGTGCAGCTCGTAGATGACGAGATCGCGCATCGCGACGCCGCGCCAGTCGTCGTCGCTCCAGCGGAATGCGGTGGGATCGACGACGCGCGAGGGGCCATGCACGCCAAGCGGCTGCGATCGACTCACCGGATCGGGAAGTGGGGGCATCGCGTCGTTGTCGCCGAGGAGGTAGCCGTACTCCGTGCCGGCGTTCGCCTCGCCGATGAGCGCATCGAAGGTGTCGTCGTTTCGCCGCGTCAGCTCATGCTCGGTCGTGGTATCGCCACTCGTCAGGGTGGCGCGCACGCGCATCGCGTTCGGAGCCCACACGGAGAAATGAACGCCGCCGCCAGAGACCACCGTCGCGCCGCGTTCAAGGTGCCACTCGTCGGTCATGAGAGGGGTGAAGAGAGCAACATCCAGGCCCTTCGGGTAGAGGGTGGAGGGTAGAGAGTAGAGGGTAGAGAGTAGAGGGTAGAGGGTAGAGAGTAGAGGGTAGAGAGTAGAGGGCTGAGGGCTGACAGTGATCCCCCGCGTTCACTGCTCCGCCCTCAACCCTCAACTCTCCACTCTCCACTCTCCACTCTCCACTCTCTACCCTCTACCCTCTACTCTC
>DATBHD010000183.1:0-4087 GCA_036557635.1 Gemmatimonadaceae bacterium | reverse complement strand
CGAAAGGGACTCGCGGATTAGGTCGCACTCGACGCCCCTATTCCCAAGATCCAGGCCCTTTGCCATTCGTCACCATCTCGCGCATGTACGGCGCCGGCGGTTCCGAGATCGCCGAACGCGTCGCGCGCACGCTCGGCTGGTCGCTCTTCGACAATGCCGTGATCGACGCGGTTGCCGAGCGGACGGGCCTAACGAGGGCGGAGGTGACGGCGCGAGATGAGCGCATCCCATCGATCGTCGAGCGCCTCGCGACTACCCTGTCGCTCGGCACACCGGAGTCGATGCCGGCGATTCCAGAGGCGCCGGTGATGATGACCGAAGAACGCCTCGTCGAGATCACGCGGCGCGTCATCGAGGAAGCAGTGCAACAAGGTCCGGCGGTGTTCGTCGGGCGCGGCGCGCAGTGCCTGCTCGCCAATCGCGGCGATTCGCTGCACGTGTTCTGCTACGCGTCGCGCGCCAAGCTCATCGAAGGCGCCGTCGCGCGGCTCGACGTCCCGGCCAAGGACGCCGAGCGTGTCGTGGCGGAGATGAACCGCAATCGAGAGCTCTACGTCAAACGTCATTTCAATCGCGAGTGGCGCGACCTGGCCAATTACCACGTGTGCATCGACACCGGCTGGCTCGGCTTGGAGAACGCCGCGGATCTGGTCGTGGAGCTTGCGAGAAGGACGTTGTTATAGTTTCGCCGCGGACGCCTCGGCGCTCGACTCCGCTTCGAGGTCGAGCTGCGCGAACGGCCGCATCGAGATACCCGGCAGCGCGCGCGGCGAGCGAAATGCCCAGATGGCGTACCACAACATCAGTGCGCCGCCGCCGCCGATCGCCCACGCCACACCGAACGCCCGCGCGACGGCCCCCGCCACGAACGATCCCGCGACCTGCGAGAGTCCGACGACGATGAACGAGTAGGCGGCCATCATGCGCCCTCGCAACTCGTCAGGCACGAGATGCTGAAGAATGGCGTTCGCCTGCGCGCTGTTCACGATCATCGCGAACCCCATGAGCAGCAACAGCGGATACGCGAGTCTGGGCGAGCGCACGAAGGCGAACAGGATGAGTAGACTCGCAAACGCGAACGACGCGCGCGACAAGATGAACTTGCGAGGCAGGCGGTCGCCGACCGCCGCGAGCGTCAAGGCCCCTGTGAGCCCGCCGATCCCGACACAGGCGAGCAACAGCCCGTAGCCGCTCGCGCCGAGCCCGAGCCGGTCCACGGCGACGACGGGCATCAGCGTCAGGTACGGCACGCCCAACACGGAGTACACGGTGACGATGCCGATCACCGCCGCCACCGAGGGCGTGTTCCGCATGAAACGCACGCCCTCGACGATGCCCTCGAGCGGCGACGCGCGATGCTCCGCCGCCACCCACGTCGGCAGCTGAATGAGAAAGAGCCCGATCAGAACGGCGACGTAGCTGAGTGCGTTCACGCCGAAGCACCAGGCGATCCCCAGCTTCGCGATGATGATCGCGGCCGCTGCTGGACCCACGATGCGCGCAAGATTGAACCCGCTCGAATTGAGCGCGATCGCACCGGGCAGCTCGTCACGCCCGACGAGCTCGATCACCAGCGACTGACGCGCCGGGATCTCGATCGAGCTGATCATGCCGTTGATCGTCGCCAGCGCGATCAGCCAGTGAATCGTGATGTGGTTCGACCACGCCAGCACCCAGAGGGACGTCGCCTGAATCGCGAACAGCGTTTGACAGATCGTCACCAGCCGAAGCTTGTTCGCGCGATCGACGAGCACGCCCGCAAACAACGAGAAGACGAGAATGGGGAGCGACTGTGACGCGGCAACGAGCCCGACGAGGAAGGCGTTGCGCGTCAGCGCGAACGCCAGCCACCCCTCGGCCATCGACTGCATCCAGGTGCCGATGAGCGAGAGCGTCTGCCCCGACCAGAACAGCAGAAAATTGCGATGCCGGAGCGAGCGGAATGGATTGACGCTGGAGCTCATTCGCCGAGCAATCTAAAGCGAATCACGACACTCTGACGCATCATACATCGTGACTTCCGCGGTGTCGCCGCGTATGCTTTGAGGGGAGGCTCGCGATGCGATTCCATACTTACACGAAGTTCAGCCCGGAGATGGCCGATGCGGTCGATCTCCAGTCGCTGCTCGACAAGCTGGCCGACTTTCTCCTGCAATCGGGGTTTGCCGGCGGCAAGAATCAGCAGCCGTACTACGGCTGGGATTTCGGCGAGGACGGCGACCGATCTCTCGAGGCGCTCAAGCAGGCAATTCTCAACGCCCTGATCGAGAGCGGTCAGTTCACCCCGGAGATGCTCGAGGCGCTCCGCGGTGAGGGCGACGAAGAGGGACAGGCCAAGCTCGCGAAGCTACTCGATGAGCTCGTCCAGCGGCTCATCAACGAGGGCTACCTGTCGATGGACGCGCCTCCGCAGATGCCCGCCGGCCATCAACCCCTCGAAGGCCCGGGAAGTCTCGCCAGGGCGGCCGCGCGCGACGTCCAGTTCAATCTCACCGACAAGGGAATCGACTTCCTCGGCTACAAGACGCTGCGCGGGCTGCTCGGATCGTTAGGCAAGTCGAGCTTCGGGAGCCACGACACGCAATACCTGGCGACGGGGATCGAGGCGGACGGCTACAGCAAGCAGTACGAGTTCGGCGACGTCCTCAACCTCGACGTCAACGAGACGCTCAAGAGCTCACTCGCGCGGACCGGTAAGGTCGAAGTCCCGATGGAGCTCGACTATCAGGATCTCATGGTGCGGCAAGCCGAGTATCGCTCGTCCTGCGCGACGGTGCTCATGCTCGACTGCTCACACTCGATGATCCTCTATGGCGAGGATCGCTTTACGCCCGCGAAGAAGGTTGCCCTCGCGCTCACGCATCTCATTCGCACGCAGTTCCCCGGGGACTCGCTGAAGGTCATCCTCTTTCACGATTCCGCGGAGGAGATTCCGCTCGGCGCGCTCGCCACGGCGCAGGTCGGCCCGTATCACACGAACACGGCCGAGGGATTGAAGCTCGCGCGCCGCCTGCTCCTCGCGCAGAAGAAGGACATGCGGCAGATCATCATGATCACCGACGGCAAGCCGAGCGCGCTGACGATGCCGAACGGACAGATCTACAAGAACTCGTTCGGTCTCGACGCGACGGTGATCGCGCAAACGCTGCGCGAGGTCGCGAATTGCCGGCGCAGCGGAATCATGATCAACACCTTCATGCTCGCGCGCGACCGCTCGCTCGTCGATTTCGTGAAGCGCGTCTCCGAGATCAGCCGCGGCAAGGCCTACTTCACGACGACGATGACGCTCGGCCAGTTCATCCTGATGGACTTTCTGAAGCGGAAGACGCGAAAGGTGAGCTGAGGCCGGTCATCCCGGGGAGCGCAGCGACGAGGGATGACAACAGACTCACATCTCTCGATTCAGAATTCGTCTCAGCATCGTCGAGTCCAGGTTCCCGCCGCACAACACGACCGCGACGCGCTTTCCCGTTAGGTGCTCGCGAAACTTGGCGGCGCCCATCACCCCCATCGCCCCCGCTCCCTCGACGACGTTGTGCGTCGTTGAAAGAATGAGGCGAATGCCTTCCGCCACCTCGGCATCGGTGAGCGTCACGAACCCGGCGAGCCCCTCGACGAGCGCTGGAAAGGTGAGCTCGTAGGTCGAGCGCGTCGCAACACCTTCGGCGAACGTGTCTGCCCGCTCCTTCGTCAGCGGCGTCCGCGCGTGCCACGAGTCGTGCTGTGCCGAAGCGCCGGCAGCCTGGACGCCGTAGACCTCCACCTCCGGCGCGAGCCGTTTGAGGACGGTCAACGCGCCGACCGCCTGCGATCCGCCACCGATCGCGAGGACGATCGCGTCGATTCCCCCGTCGCCTGCCTGCTCGAGAATCTCGAGCATCATCGTACCCGCGCCGGCGATGATGCGAGGGTCATTCGTCGAGTGTGCGAGGACGCGTCCCTCGTCGCGTGCGATGCGCTCCATCGCGCTCACGCACTCGTCGTAGTCTCGCCCCTCTTCCACCACGGTCGCGCCCAACGCACGCATCGACGCGTTCTTCTCGGGATTGTTGCCGCGCGGAACGCAGATCGTTGCCGTCGTGCCGAC
>DATBHD010000182.1:0-5176 GCA_036557635.1 Gemmatimonadaceae bacterium | reverse complement strand
GACCCGACGACCTGCTCGCTCGGCCGCAAGACATCGCACGTACAGTCGAGTGACGATTCACTCAACTGCCGCATCTCGTCGACGTCGGCCTGGGTGAAGATCGGATCGGTGGCGCCGGCCATTGCGAACCCCGTTAGGCGCTGAAGGCGCCGAGCAGGCGATTACCGACCCACGAGCCGATGGCCCAGCCGAAGCCCGCGATCATCGCCAGCACGAGTACGACCCACCAGTTCGCTAACGTCATGAGGAGTCACCAGACGTAACGGTTCATCGCGACCCCGCCGGGTGCGCGCGTCGTGGCCTGCTGCGGCGCCGGCGCGGGCGTGAGCCCGTTGTAGATCGCGAGGTAGTTTTGCCAGAGTTGGTGAAACGCTTCGCGCTGCTGATCGGTGCGCGACCGCGATCCTTGATCGGTGAACGAGAGCGACGACGGGGCCTCGCTCAGTCGGAGCCAGATCGCCTTGTACGCGCGGTAGTACGCCCACGCTTCCACAGCCTGATCGGTTCCCTCGTCAGGCACAGCGGCGTTC
This sequence comes from Gemmatimonadaceae bacterium, assembly GCA_036557635.1. Classification (GTDB taxonomy): domain Bacteria; phylum Gemmatimonadota; class Gemmatimonadetes; order Gemmatimonadales; family Gemmatimonadaceae; genus AG2. The sequence goes on along the minus strand of DATBHD010000182.1, from coordinate 4,646 downwards.
GCGGCCTGTGCTTCGCCGTCGTCGATGTACGCTTGCAACCGCGCCTCGAGCGTGGCGTCGTCGTCGCTAGGAAAGAACGACGGTTCGATTTCGCCAACGGGGGCGAGCAGATCGGCGGGCGTGATGGACATTGCTGTCCTCAGCCGTTCGAGCTGTTGGCGCTAGCGCTCGGACCGGAACTGCCCAGCGTGACCGCAGCCGTCGCGGCGCGAGGGACCGCGTAGGACGGCGGGCCAAGGTATGCTGCAAACTCCCGCACCCCGGCAAGACCGCAGCCGAGCAGGGGCCGGCCGAAGTCGTCGCCGGTCGGAACCGGGGGGACGATGGGTGCGGGAGCGCAGGGTGATGGCATTAGCGTGTACTAAATCCTGTACCGCTACTTCTTGCTGGTCGCGTTGTGGCTCGCGGCCTTCGCGGCTTTCTCCGCTTCGGCCTCGGCCTTCTGTCCGGCCTCGGCGCCGGCTTTCGTGGGGCGCCCAGGTGCGCCCGGATCGACGGGCGGCTCGGGCTCCTTCGCTTCGGGCTCCTTCTCTTCGCCCGGTGCTTGCGGCACCGCTGCCGGACCAGCGGACTGCAAGCTCCACTCGCTTTCGGTGTAGGGCGGATGCTTCGGCTTGTCCTTGCCCTTCCCCGACAGATCGATCCCGGCGGCTTTCAGCGACTCGGCGTCGAGCGCGTTGCCGTGCGCGTCGTGCGGCTTGAGAGACTTGCCGTCGACGTACACGCCGCCCGGGACGGTCTCGTCCCAGCGCTTCCCGGTCTCGGGATTGATCAAACTCAGATTCAGCGGTTGCGCCGGCACCAGTTCGACCAGTACCGGCTGCTGATGCGACGACCCGCCGGACTGCGCCGCCAGCGCAGCGCCCGGGCCAGTCGTCGTGGACTTGTTCGTATCGGCCATCGTGGTCGCTCCGTGTGATGAATGAAAAGACGCTCGACTAGCCCGGGATCACTGGATCGACCCACGACGCGCCGCCGACGTAGCCGCAGGCGCCGTTGGTCCGGTTCCACACGCCGACGCCGAACTCGGTTTCCATGTACTGCGCGTGCAGCGGGTACATATCGAGCTCGGCGGCGATGTTCAGGCCATCGGCCGTCATCGAGCCCGACCGCGTGCGAATGCAGAGCGGCTTGGCGTCCGTCGTGGCGTCGAACGCGAAGAAGTACGACGGGATGATCCACGGCTTCACCCACACCTCGGCGGCGCCGAAGATGCCGATCGCGCGGTTATCGAGCCGCGTGATGTCGACGCGCGTGCCTAACGCCTGATTCTGGTTCACGCTCGCCGTCAGGCGCGGATCGAGATACGCGACGAATCCGGTCAGGGCACGCCACGCGGCCTCGTCGGCCTGCGAGATGTAGACGCGGACCTGACCGCCCCATCCGTGCTCGACAACGGTGTTGATGACCGACGTCGCGAACGCCGGCGTCAGGGTGGCATTCGCGAGGTAGTGCGTGTGCGTCGCGCTGTTGAACACTTCGCCGTTCGGACCATCGGGAATCCCGGCGCCGTCCGCGTTGACTAATCGCTTCACACTGAGGGCGATGTTGTCGACGAGATAGTCGGGCCACGAGTAGTTGGCCGTCAGGAAGAAGGAGCGCTGCACCTCGGAGCGCACTTTTCGCCGATGCGCTTTCTGCGCGGCCTGCTGCGCGATCGCCATGTCGTTCGGCGTGTGGTTCTCGAGCCACTTGCGCGTCCAGCCAATCGCGTACTGGAACAGCTTCATCGGGAAGGCGACCGTGATGCCCAGCGCGGGCTTCTGCGTCGGTGCCCGGCCGAACTCGTCGACCGTATACATGATGGTCGAGTCCGACGTGCCATAGATGCGCTGCCGATCGCCGGTGACGTCGCAGAAGTCGGCAATCATCTGCTGCATGAGCAGATTGTGATTCTGCAGATCGTTCGCCAAGATCGCCGCGATGTTATCGAGTCCGAACTTTGCCGCGCTCACGAACCGAGCCGCGAGCAGGGTGTCGATACTCAGCGTGCCAACTTTGCCAGCCATATCGCCTCCTGTCGTTAGGGTCGGTTACGAGTTGACGGTGATGCGGATGTCGGTGTCGTCGATCGCGCGGGCGATGGGGAGCGGGTGCCCCGTCTGCGCGGCGGTGTTCAAGCCGCCACCGGTGTCGAGGTACAAGTCCGCCCCTGGCGTGAGGCCGGACGAGGCGGTGTAGTGGTAGCGGACGCCGGCTTGGTAGAGCGTGATCGGCTGTCCTGCTTTCGCCGCGCGTGCCGAGAACCCGTCGAACTTCGCGGCCTCGGTCGCAGCCGCGCCGTCGGACTGGTACACCAGCCCGTCGGCGGCTTTGACGTAGCAGGGCATCCCGGCGCCGATGTCTGCGCCGGCGATCAGTCCCGTAATCTGATTACCGGGCATCGCCGTGGACGCATCGACCCAAACACCATTCGGATCGCGAGTAACGGTTGCCATGTGTGGAACACTCCCCGGACACGCGGGGAGCCGTTAGGCGAAAGCCCGCGCCCGACTTGGGGGTCGCGTTGACTGCGAGGATTGTTTGGGGCGGTCCGGCGGGATCGGGCGGGTTCGTGCGGAGTCGTGCCGGACTGCGATCCTACGTGCGACCGTCGCGTAAGGCGACGAGTGCTGCGGGTTCCTGCTCGGTCGTGCGGCCCTGCGGGTGCTGCTGGTGCTGCGGATGCTACGGGATCGAACCTTAGGCGAATCTAGAAGGCGTTGTACTCGCCCTTGCGCGCCTTCTCTTCCAACAGCCGCTGTTGCTCGACGCGCGTCAGACCGGCGCGTTCGCGCGGCGAGCGTTGCGCCGGAAACCGGACGCCGGCGCCTGCACTCGCGCCGTTGCTCGCCGCACGATACACCCCCGCCCGCTTCGCTCGACCGGCGCCATTGCCATTCGCGTTGTCTGACTCCGCGGCGTCGTCGTCGTCTCGCGCGCCCGCGTCGTGTGGCGCGGCTGTTTCCAAGATCGGCAAATACTTCGCGTGCTCGCGCGCGAGATACTGATCGACGACCTCCCACGGCGCATCGGCTTTGCCGTCCGGGCGCACGTGCAGCAGCTCGATCTTCTCGCGCTCGCCGTCGTCGTTCTGCACGGTCACTTCGCGCATCTCGGCGGCGAGGTGTTCGCGTTCGAGGATCATGGGCAGCGCGTCCGGATTCCAGCCGAGGTCAGCCGCCGCTGCGGCGACGGCCTCGGCGAACGACCGCTGTTTGTTCTGGACCTTCAGTGCGTCCAGATCCTTGAGCGATTTCTCAATGACGTCCGCTTCCTTGCCGAGCTTCGCGAACGCCTCCCAGCGCTTGCCATCGGCGGCACTGAGCACGACGGACCCGTCGGCGGGCACGGTCTTGCGCGCCTCGGCGAGCGACGCCTCGAGCTCGCGGTTTCGGTTGCGCACGCGCTCAAGCTCGCGGGTCGTGTGCTGAAGGGCGCGAATCGCGTTTCCCTTGTGGCGATTCAGCATGAGTTCAGCGGCGGCAAGGATGGCGGCGCTGCCGTCGTCATTCGTGTTGCCGGTCCCGCCTGTATTCTCGTTCGCCATTGGTTGAGTGCAAGGGATGCGCTTTTGAGCGCAGCGCGCAAGAAATGAACTCGACCAATGAATACATCGGCGAGCGCGGCGCCGTCAAGTTGAGTAGGTTCTCGGCGACTGACCCCTCCCCCCACCGCGAGGCACGTATGAGCGAACCCAACGCGCTGCCCGACCCGAACGACCGCGACCTCGAGCCGCCGAAGCGGAAGAAGGCCGACGACGCCGGCGTCGACGATGCCGACGATGCCGACGACGACGCGGAAGAAGACGACGAGATCGAGTACGAGGACAGCCGCGACGAGGACAAGCCGGAAAAAACCTAACGGTACTCCATCGAGCATTTGCAGCGGCCGAGGCACTGTCGGTCGCCAATCGGAATCAGCGTCCCGATCGGCTGCCATCCTTGCGCCGTCTGATCGAGACAATCTTCGCAGTGCTCGGCAAAGCCGAGCACGTTCCGCTCTTCGCTCATGCCGTCGTCGGCCATCATATCAGCGAAGATCGCCTCGAAGGTGCCACGACCGGCTTCCGCATAGAGCTGCGCGCGCGCGAGGAACCGACCGTCGAGCGCGAGGCCTCCGTCGATCTGCCCCGCGAACCGGTCGAGGTATGCGAGCTGATCGCGCACGACACTCGTGAGGCGGCTGTAATCGTTCGCGCTCAACTGTGCCCAGCCACCTTTCGCGGCGGCGGCGTTGAACAGGTGCACGTCTTTGACGTACTGCTCCATCTGCGCCAGCCACTCGTCGCCGCCGATCACACCGGAGCGGAGGTCGGAGGCGAGTGACGTGACATTGCCCGAGACGGCGGCGATGGCGCGGTCGATGATGCGACGGATCGCGGAACGCGAGACGAACCGACCGCCCGGACCTCGGTACTGCCGGACGCTATCGTCCCACGTAAACCCGTCAGCCATTCCTCGGGCGCGCGTCCAGTAGCGTGCGCCATGCACGCGGCGCGAGCGCGCGGAACGTCGCTTGCGCGTGCTGAATGTCGGCGGGCGTGATGCGCGCCGAGCGCAGACGCTGGCGGGCGCGGATCGACACGGTGCGGCGCCGTGTCGTGGAGTCGTTAGGTGGGCTGGTAGGGCTCGTCATTTCTCAGATGTTCTCAGATGTGAGAATAC
>DATBHD010000181.1:0-1972 GCA_036557635.1 Gemmatimonadaceae bacterium | reverse complement strand
GCGCTCATCGAGGACTGGGGCGAGGACCTCGAGGAACTCGCTCCGCTCGAAGTGACGCTCGACAAAGAACACGACGGCGGCGACGGCCGGGTCGTGCCGGTGACGCTCGAGAGCCGCGTCACCGAACTGGGCACGCTGGAGCTGTGGTGTGCGGAACGCAACGGCGATCATCGATGGAAGCTGGAACTGAACATACGTGATTCGTAGCCAGTCGCCGTTTCTGGTCGGCATCGATCTCGGCACCACGAATTCCGCCGTCGCCTTCGTCGATACGCGCCGCGGCGGGCGCGTCCAGCTGTTCCGCGTTCCGCAGCTCACCGCACCCGGGCTCGTCGAGCCGTATCCGGTACTGCCGTCGTTCCTGTTTTTTCCGGACGCGCAGGAACTCGACTCAGGTGCGCTGGCGACGCCGTGGGCTCGACGTCCCGATGCCATCGTCGGTGTGCTCGCGCGCGAGCGTGGTGCGGTGGCGCCGGCGCGACAAATTGCTTCCGCGAAATCGTGGCTGGCGCATCCGGCCGTCGATCGTCGGGCCGCCATCCTGCCGTGGGGGGAGACCCCTGGTCCGAAGATTTCACCCGTTGACGCATCGGCGCGCTACCTGTCGCACATCCGCGACAGCTGGAACACCGCCGTCGCACCGAACGACACGGCCTGTCGACTCGAACGGCAGATGATCGTGCTCACCGTGCCGGCCTCGTTCGACGAAGAGGCGCGCGAGCTGACGGTGGAGGCCGCACGTGGCGCGCAATTCGCGAATCTCACGCTCATCGAGGAACCGATTGCGTGCTTCTACGCCTGGATGGCCGCCCAGCATCGTCCCGGCCAGCGTCGCGAGCGCCTCGAGCACGGACAGGTTGCGCTGGTGTGCGACGTCGGCGGCGGGACGAGTGACTTCAGCTTGATCCGCGTCTCCGCAGGTAGGTCGAAGTCCGCAGGAGGCGTGAGCTTCGAGCGGATCGCGATCGGCGATCATTTGTTGCTCGGCGGCGATAACGTCGATCTGGCGCTGGCGACGCTCGCGGAGCAGCGCCTGGCCGAACTGCGGCCGGACTCGAGGCTGGCGATCGTCCAACGGTCTGCGCTGCGGCAATTGTGCAGCGCGGCAAAAGAGCGCCTCCTTGGCGACGAGCCGCCCGATCGTGTCACGGTGACGCTGCTCGGCGCCGGTCATCGCGTCGTCGGCGGGTCGATGAGCACCGAGATCTCACGCGCCGATGCGGAGCGAACGATCGAGGCGTTTCTGCCCATCTCCGCCGCCGGCGAATGCGCTATCCCGCGCGATCGTCGCGTCGGGCTACGCGAGCTTGGCCTGCCCTTCGAAACCGATCCGGCGATCACACGCCACCTCGCGGGCTTCCTCGCGGGTGCCTCGTCCGCAGCACCGGCCAATGTCGCGTCGGTGAGCGGGCGCAGCATGGTCCGGCCCGACGTCGTGTTGTTCAACGGCGGGTTCTTCAGGCCGACGGTCGCGCGTGAACGCGTCGTGCAGGCGCTCAGCGCATGGTTCGACGCGGCTCCGCGAGTGCTGACCAGCGGCAGCCTCGACACGGCGGTCGCGCTCGGCGCCGCGGTGTACGGCCGACTGCGTGCCGGCGTCGGGCCGTCACTCTCATTCGTGAAGGCCGGCAGCGGACATGCGTATTACATCGGCCTCCGGGCGCCGGAGGCGGAACATCCGACACCGGCGGTCTGCGTGCTGGCTCGAGGAACGGACGAAGGCACCAACGCGCGAATCGCCCACCCGTTCACCGTGACGACGAACAGGCCGGTGTCGTTCGTGCTCTACAGCTCGACGATCCGCTCGGATCGAACCGGCGACGTGGTGGAGCTCGCACCGGACGAGCCCATTCGCGAGCACGCGCCGCTCGTCACCGTGCTGCGCTACGGTCGCAAATCGCGCCAGGTGGAATTGCCTGTGATGGTGTCGGTCGCGTTCACGGAAGTCGGGACGCTCGAACTGTGGTGCGAG
>DATBHD010000180.1:0-1779 GCA_036557635.1 Gemmatimonadaceae bacterium | reverse complement strand
GGCTTCGTCCAAATCACCGTCACGCCCCCGCGCGGACTCAACCTCGATCTCGAGACGCGTCTCGAGGATCTCTACAAGCTGCAGACGGTTCGCGTCGCCGAGGGCGACACGGACAAAAACTCGAAAGTGCTGCAACATCAGTTAGGTGCCGCCGCGGCGCGTCATCTCGCGCGGACCATACGGCCTGGTGAAACCATCGGCACCGCGTGGGGCACCACGCTCACCGCGATGGTGGACGCAATGGTGCCGATTCCGACCGAGGGCTCGCGTGTCGTTCAGGTTCTGGGTGGGATCGGGCCGCCCGACGCGGACGAATACGGCGGCGTCCTCGCACGGCGACTTGCGCAACGTCTCGACGCGCAGGTCGTGTTGCTGCCCGCGCCGGGCGTCGTCGCGACGCCCGACGTGCGCGATGTGCTGCGCAAAGATCCTCATGTGCGCGCCGCCCTCACCGAACTCGATTCCCTCGACGTGATCTTCGTCGGGCTGGGCTCGCTCGCGTCGAACGCGGTGCTGAACGACGGCCACACGCTCACGCGGCAGGACAGGAAGGACTTGAAGGCCGGTCGCGCGGTCTGTGACATCGCGCTGCGATTCTTCGACGCGGACGGAAACTCCGTGCGCACGAGCCTCGACGATCGCATTCTTGGCATCACCACTGCGCAACTGCGAAAGGCTGCGCGCGTCGTCGCCGTCGCCGGCGGCGTAGACAAGGTCGACGCGATTGCTGCTGCGCTCAAGGCGGGAATCGTGCACGTGTTGATCACCGATCGCTCGACCGCGGAAGCGCTGGTCGCGCGCGCGGAGTGACGATCGATGAACCGGCGTGCTTTCCTCGACGTGGCCGCGCAGCAGCTCGCTGCAGTCGCGGTAGCGCCCAGCGTGATTCGCGTCCCACGCCGCGTGACATCCAGCGCGCCGGTCGATCGGTATGCGCGGCTCGCGCGACACGCACCCGTCGTCACTCGCTTCGATGCATTCTCCGCGCTGAGCGTCGGCAACGGCGCATTTGCGTTCACCGTCGACGCAACTGGGCTCCAGACCTTCGCCGAGGAATACCGCGAGCTGCCACTCGCGACGCAGGCGGAATGGGGATGGCATTCGTTCCCCAATCCAGCCGGCTACCGTCTGGAGAACGCGCTCGTGCCGTACGACGCGCACGGACGCCCGGTATCGTACGCGAGCGCACAAGACAGCGCCGCCGGAAAGTGGCTGCGAGAGAATCCTCATCGACTCTCGCTTGCGCGCATCGGTTTCCTGTTGGTTCGATCCGACGGGTCGCCCGCGAAATCCTCCGACCTCACCGACGTTCGGCAGCGGCTGGACCTCTGGTCGGGCAAGATCGAGAGCACGTTTACCCTCGATGGCGGGGTTGTCCGCGTCGTCACGACGGCGCATCCGGAGCGTGATCTGATCGCGGTCCAAGTTCAGTCCGACCACCTCGATCCCGCGCGGCTCTCGATTCGCGTCGCGTTTCCGTATGGCGGGGCGACGCATACCGGCGACCCGGCGGACTGGTCGCACCCCGAGCGGCATCGCACCGAGATCGCGGCCAGCGATCGCCGGTCGGTCACGTGGCATCGGACGCTCGACGCCGATGAATACTGGGCGCGCGCATCGTGGACGAGCGGCGCGAGCTTCCGCCAGACGGCACCACACGAGTTCCTCATCGAACCGTCGAAGGACAGCACGGGCATCGAGTGCGTGTTCGCCTTCTCGCCTCGGCAGGATCACGAACCGTTGCCGTCGGTCGCGTCGACGGAATCGGCAAGTGCGGCG
>DATBHD010000179.1:0-10984 GCA_036557635.1 Gemmatimonadaceae bacterium | reverse complement strand
CGCGCCGTGCAAGAGGAAATTCAGCGCCTTGAGATTCGGAAGTTCGTATCGTTCGACGTCGCCGGTGATGACGCCGCGAAAATGTTGGCGCACGCGTTCCCGCGTGACGTACTTCTCGAGGAATGGAAACCACTCCGGCCGGAGCGCGATGAGTCCGACGTTGGCGGTGTCCCCCTTGTCTCCAGAACGCGCGTGCGCGACGTCGACGAGCTGTACTCGCATTCAGGCGACCTCCACCTGCGTCTCCACGACGCGCTTGTCGATCAGGGCCGGCCAGTAGGCGACGATCTCCTCGACCTTCGGCCGGCCGCCGGCGAAGCCGGTCACACTCGGCGGCCCGTTGAGGACGAGCGGCGCGAGCTCGCGGGTGAAGCGTTCGACGGCCGCCCGATCCCGCGAGCGGACACCGACGCGCAGCTGAACCTCGGGCGCCTCGTGGACCTCGCCAGCCAGAGGACCGTGCGTCGCCGAGACGCCGACGAACTCCGTCAGCAATTGCTCGAACTCGAGACCGAGATGAGCGAGACGGCCCCGCAGGACTTCGTCCGCCTTACGAGCCTTGTCCAGTGCATCAGGCCACGCGTACACCAGCGTGCCGACCGCCTTGAAGCCGGCTCGATAGGCAATCGAAACCTTGAGCTTGTCCGTCGCCGGACGACCCTTGATGCCATGGACGTGTACCCGGTCGGGCCCCGCGGCACTGAGCTCGATCGACGTGAAATCGGCGATCACGTCGGGGGTGATGTACGAGCGCGGATCTCCCATCTCGTACACGAGCTGTTCGGTGACGGACTGCACGGAGATCCGCCCGCCCGTACTGGGATGTTTCACAATATCGAAAGTCCCATCGGCTTTGGCTTCGACGATCGGATAGCCGACGTCGGCGAGATCGGGAATGTTCCGCCAGTCGTACAGACAATTGCCCCCGGAGCACTGCGCGCCACACTCGATGATGTGTCCCGCGATGATGCCGGCCGCGAGCTTGTCCCAGTCTTCCGCGCCCCACCCGAACTCGTAGCGAATCGGGGCCATCGTCAGGGCGGTGTCGGTGGATCGCCCCGTGATCACGACGTTCGCGCCCCGGTCGAGCGCCTCGACGATCGGGACGGAACCGAGGTACGCGTTCGCCGAGAGTACCCGGTCGCGAACGATCGAGAGTGGCTCACCGGTGTCCATGTTGCGCAACTCGTGTCCGGCGGCGAGGAGCTCGTCGAGCCGGGGGAGAAGATCGTCGCCCGTCACGACGCCGACGCGCACCTGGCCGCGCGCTCCTCCACGCTCGGCCACGCCGCGGATCGCGTCCGCGCACGCCGGTGGATTGACGCCGCCCGCGTTGGCGATCACGCGCACGCCGCGTTTGGCGATTGCGGGAAGGATACTCTCGATGGCGCCGACGAAGTCGCGCGCGTAGCCCATCTTCGGATCGCGCTCCTTCTGCTTCTGCAGGATCGACATCGTCACCTCAGCCAGATAGTCGAGCATGAGGTAATCGATGTCGCCGCCCTCGACCTGCCGGCGCGGCGCCTCGAGCCAGTCGCCCCAGAACCCCTGGCCCGCGGCGACGCGGACGATGTCCTTGGCGCGCTTAGCGGTCATGTCGCGTCCAGTTGCGCGGGCAGGACGAAGGCGCCGAGGTGCGGTCCCGGATTCTGCAGCGCGGCGGCGAGCGCCATCGCGAGGACGTCTCGGGTCTCTTCCGGCGCGACGATCGCGTCGATGAAACCGCGCGCGCCCGCATAACGAGCATCGAGCTGGTGTTCGTAGTCCTCGCGCATCTCCTCGACCGCCTCCGCGACGTCGGCGTCGAGAGGCTTCCCGCGCCGTTTGGCGTCTTCGATCGCCGGGCCGTGCACTGCTTGAATCGCCGACTCGCCCTCCATGACGCCCATTCGCCCCGTCGGCCAACTGAAGATGAAATCGGGATCGAAGCCCTGACCGGCCATGGCGTAGTAGCCCGCGCCCGAGGCGTGATTGACGGTGAGGACGAGCTTCGGGACGCGCGCCGTCGCCATGGCTTCCACGAAGCGAGCGCCGGCACGGATGATTCCTTCGTGCTCGGCCTCGGGCCCGACCATGAAGCCCGAGACGTCCTGAACGAAGAGAATTGGAATCCGCTGACGATCGCAGCGCTCGATGAAAAACGCGACCTTCTCGGCGCTCTCGGCGTACAGAATGCCACCGAAACGCGGCTTCTCCCCCGGTCGCCCCTTGATCAGGCCACGCTGATTCGCGATGAGACCGACGCCGATGCCGCGAATGTGCACGTCACCGCAGATGATCTCCTTCGCCAGCCGCGGCTGGAATTCGTCGATGGCGCCGTCGTCGACCAGCGCGCGCACGACTTCGTGCATGTCGTACGACATGCGATGGTCGGCTGGCAACACCTCGTACAGGTGCTCGGCATCCGGCTCGCCGCCAGACGGGGTGCCGACCGGTCCCTGCACGGGCAGCATCGCGACGAGCTCGCGAAGCTTCGTTAGGCATGCCTGGTCGTCGTCGACCGCGTAGTGCGCGACGCCGCTCGTCTCGGTGTGCGTCGCCGCGCCGCCGAGCGTTTCGGCGTCGATCGTCTGACCGGTGGCGCCCTTCACGAGATTCGGTCCGCCCAACCCCATGAAGGACGTCCCCTTCACCATCACGATGAGATCCGAGAGCGCCGGCAGGTACGCGCCGCCGGCGATGCACGGTCCCATCACCGCGGCGATCTGTGGAATGCGCAGATACCGCCGCATGATCGAGTTGTAATAGAACAAGCGCGCCGCGCCGTACTGCCCCGGGAACACGCCGCCCTGGTACGGCAGGTTCACGCCCGCCGAGTCGACGAGATACAGAATCGGAATGCGGCAGCGCATCGCGACCTCCTGCGCCCGCAGCATTTTCTTGATCGTCTCGGGCCACCAGGATCCGGCCTTGACGGTCGCGTCATTGGCGACGATCACGACGCTGCGCCCCTCGACGATGCCGATGCCGGTGACGACGCCCGCCGCGGGCGCCTGGCCCTCATACTCGTCGTACGCCACGAGCAGCCCGATCTCGAGAAAGCGCGAGCCGGGATCGCACAAGCGCGCGATGCGTTCGCGCGCGGTGAGCTTGCCCTGCTTGTGCTGCTTCGCGATGCGATCGGCGCCGCCACCCTGGCGCAATCGCTCCTCCAGCTCGCGCACGGCGCCGACGAGCTCGCGCAGCCGCGAGTGTCCGCCTTCGACTTTACGTGCCCCCCTGCCCGCCGCGCCTGTCACGCTTCCTGACGCTGCCGCTCCGCAAACCAGCCGCGAATGTAGTTGACGAGATCACTCGTTGGCGTGCCGGGGCCAAAGAGTTTCCCGATTCCCTTCTCGTGCAGCTGCTCCATGTCCTCGCGCGGGATGATACCGCCGCCGGTGATGAGTATATCATCACGTCCCTGCTCGGCGAGCAAATCGCGAACCCGCGGGAAGAGGGTCATGTGCGCGCCACTCAGCACCGAGAGTCCAACAACGTCGACGTCCTCCTGGATCGCCGCATTGGCGATCATCTCCGGCGTCTGGTGCAGCCCGGTGTAGATCACTTCCATGCCCGCGTCGCGCAACGCGGCGGCAACGACCTTCGCGCCCCGGTCGTGTCCGTCGAGACCTGGCTTGGCAACGAGTACGCGAATTGGTCGCATTGGGCGGCGTTGAAGCGTGGAGCGTAGCGCGACGAGCGTTGGCGCGGGAAAGCTAGCGGCGCGGCTTGCGCGCGGGCAACGTGCGCGGGTCGCTCTCCTTGCGCGCGACGAGCAGCATCTCGCTCGAAAGACGCGTGAGCGGCCGGTCGCGCCACCCGTCATACGCGGCCTCTACGATGAGACCCGCCTTCGCGCAGAGCTCAGCGAGGCGGGTCGGCGTGTACAGACGAATTCGATGCTCGCGAGCGCCGGCGCTCTTTGCACCGTGCCAGCTCGACTCCACCGTGAGAATGCCGGAAAGCGGGTCGAAGCGGCGCTCCTGCGCGTGCAGTGTTCCATCGGATGTCTCCCACCAATCGCGCTCGAGAAAACGCGCCATGACTCCATCGCGACTGCCTCCATGCCAGAGAAGAACCGCACCCGGCTTCAGAACGCGGCCAAACTCCCCGAGCACGCGCTTGTCGTCGGCCGGATCGGCGAAGAAGCCAAACGAGGTGAAGAGATTCAGCACGGCATCGAATCGGTTCGTCCAGCTCGGCGGCAGCCGGCGCATGTCGACGCGATGGTACTCGAGCGTGGGACCCGTGCCGCGGGCCCGCGCCCGCGCAAGGAGTGTCGGCGAAAGATCGACTCCATCGACGCGAAATCCCGCCTCGGCGAGGAGATGGGAGTGCCGCCCCTGCCCGCACGCCGCGTCGAGCACGCGTGAGCCGGCGGGGAGGCCAAGAACGTCGATCATGCGCGCAACCTCGCGCCGATCGCGTTCGAGGTCGAACAGTGGTTCGTACTCGCGCAGGTACTCCTGATCGAAGTACCGCGTCCACCACTCGCTGTTCCGTTGGCTCAGAAGAAGACCGGCTCCCGGTACGCGCCGAAGACGCTCTCGAGCGCGGCGCGAATCTCGTACAGCGTGCAGTACCGCCTCGCGCACTCGAGGATGAAGGGCATCGTGTTCTCCTTGCCAGCCGCGGCGGCGCGCAACGCGTCGAGCGCCTGACGACACGCGGCGTCATCTCGTTCCTTTCGCAGCTTCGCGAGGCGTTCGCGCTGCGAGCGGTCGGCGTCCTCCCCGACTCTGAGCAAGGGAATGGTCAGCGCGGGCTCGGTGGTCACGAACTCGTTCACGCCGACGATCACGCGGCGATGCTGTTCGATCTCCCACTGCTGGCGCGCCGCCGATTCGGCGATCTTGCGTTGAAACCAGCCTTGCTCCAGTCCGCGCACGACGCCGCCGACGCGCTCGACCTCGGTGAAGAGCGACTCGGCTTCCTCCTCGAGCTGGTTCGTGAGCGTCTCGACATAGTACGAGCCGCCGAGCGGATCGATCACGTTAGGCACGCCTGTCTCGAACGCCAGCAGTTGCTGGGTGCGGAGCGCGACCTGGACGGCCTGCTCCGTCGGCAGCGCGAGGGTCTCGTCCATCGAATTCGTGTGCAGCGATTGGGTGCCGCCGAGTACCGCGGCGAGCGCCTGGTACGCCACGCGCACGACGTTGTTCATCGGCTGCTGCGCCGTGAGCGTGACGCCCGCGGTCTGCGAGTGAAAGCGCATCATCCAGGAGCGCGGGTTGCGCGCGCCGTAGCGTTCCTTCATGTGGCGCGCCCAGATGCGGCGAGCGGCGCGGAGCTTGGCGATCTCCTCGAAGAAATCGTTGTGAATGTCCCAGAAAAACGAAAGCCTCGGCGCGAATTGATCGACGTCGAGGCCACGGGCGATGCCACGCTCCACATACGTGAAGCCATCGGCGAGGGTGAAGGCGAGCTCCTGTGCCGCCGTCGAGCCGGCCTCACGAATGTGGTAGCCCGAGATCGAAATGGTATTCCATTGCGGAGCGTGCTCCGCGCCCCACTCGAAGCAGTCGACGATGAGACGCAGCGCGGGCTCGATCGGAAAGCACCATGCGTGCTGCGCCATGTACTCCTTCAAAATGTCATTCTGAATGGTGCCACGCAGTTTCTCCGAGGAAACTCCCTGTTTCTCCGCGGCCGCGATGTAGAACGCCCAGAGAATGATCGCCGGCCCATTGATGGTCATCGACGTCGAGACCTTGTCCATGGGAATGCCGTCGAACAGCGTCTCCATATCGGCCATGCTCGAGATCGCGACACCGGTCTTGCCGACTTCTCCTTCGGAGCGCGGGTGGTCGGAGTCGTATCCCATGAGCGTCGGGAAATCGAATGCCGTCGAGAGTCCCGTTTGCCCGTGCTCGAGAAGGAACTTGAAACGCTCATTCGTGTCGCGCGCGCTGCCGAAGCCGGCGAATTGACGCATGGTCCAGAGCCGGCCGCGGTAACCCGTCGGATGAATACCGCGCGTGAACGGGTATTCGCCCGGCACGCTGATATCAGTGGCCGTCCCAGTCGGCACGTCCACGGCCGTATAGAGCGCATCGACCTCGCGCTCGGAATTCATGAAGCCGATGTCGCGCAGCTCGCCCTCCGCATAGCGCCGACGCCACTCGGCCACCTCCGCGCGCAAGCGCTCGAGCTCGCGCCGCGACTCGCCGTCGCTGCTCGACTTCCCCCGCAGATCTCGCGTGGACGTCATCGTGCCTCGCTCCCCGTCTTCGTCAAGAGATTCGCGCTTCGCTCGAGCAACTCATCGGCGACGGCGAATGGATTGGTTCCGCCACTCTCCAGCTCTGCGAGGCGGCCGTCGAGCCACTGATTCGTCGCGTCGTTGCTCCAAAGCCGACGGCGGACCTTGCTCTCCACGACCTCGACGACGCGTGCTCGCAGCCGCGCCCGGCGGCGCTCTCGCAGCACGCCGCTTCGCTCAAGATAACCGAAGTGCCGATCGATGGCCGCGACCAATTCGGCGACCCCTTCTCCCGCCGACGCGACCGTGCGCAGTACCGGAGGCGTCCAGGACATATTGTCGCTCGCCGCGGCTTCACGAGCGGCACGCGCCGGATTCATGGCCCGCTTCTCGTCGCGGGTGAGCGGTCGACTCAGATCGACGCCGTGGTGCGACGGCACATTCTGGAGCGTGTGTCCGCGGCGCAAGCCAAGCATCAGCTCGAGCTCGTGGCGGAGCCGATCGGCGCCCGGGCGATCAGCCTTGTTGACGACGAAGATGTCGGCGATCTCCATCAGCCCCGCCTTGAGTGTCTGAATCGAGTCTCCCGATTCGGGGACGAGTACGACGACGCTCGAGTCGGCGGTCCGGGCAATGTCCAATTCACTCTGTCCAACGCCCACGGTTTCGATCAGAATTTGCTCAATGCCGAAGGCGTCCAGGACGTCGGCCACTTCGCGCGTCGAGGCCGCGAGTCCGCCGAGCGAGCCGCGCGTGGCCATCGAGCGAATGAACACGCCGGGATCGAGCGCCACCGCCTCCATGCGAATGCGATCCCCGAGCAGCGCGCCGCCGGTGAAGGGAGACGTCGGATCCACGGCGATCACACCGACCGATTGACCCGCGGCGCGATAAGCGGCGACGAGCGACGTGGTGAGCGTGCTCTTGCCGGCGCCGGGCGGGCCCGTGATGCCGATTCGGCGCGCGCGGCCGAGGCGCGTGTGAAAGGTGGCCAAAAGCTGCTCGAAGCCGGGCCGATGGTTCTCGACGATGCTCACCGCGCGGGCGAGGGCGGCCTTCTTGCCGGCGTCGAAGTCGGCGACGAGATGATTGTGTTCCGCGCGCGACGTCGTTGCGGTCATGTGCTTCCCCGTGCCGTGCTCCCGCCGGCCGCCCCTCCCCCTCCCCCTCCCCCTCCCCCGCCAACGCTCCCGCTCGACGCGCGGCTCGTCTCCGGCTCATCGTGCTCGTCGCGAATGTCCCCCACGAGCTCCTCGAGTAGATCCTCGAGTGAGACGATGCCGAGCGTCGAGCCATTCGCGTCGCGGACGATCGCGATGTGCCGCCGCTCGCGCAGCATCCGGAACAGCAGTTCGTTGCAGGGAGCGTCCGGCGTCGCCGTCGCTACTGGGCGCAGCGCCGGCACGGACTCGGCGCCTGCCTTGAGCACATCGAACGCGTGCACCATACCGCGCACGTCATCGAGCGAGCCGTGATAGATGGGCACGCGGCTGTAGTTCGACTGAGCGATGCGCAGCGCCAGCGTTCGTGCGTCGAGCGTGTCGTCGAGCGCGAACATGTCGGCGCGCGCCGTCATCACGTCGCGAACGCGCTTCGCGCCGAATTCCACGACGCCGCTGATGATCGCGCTTTCCTCTCGCTCGCCGACCCCCTCGAGCTCTCCTTCGCGCAGCAAGTCCTGCAGGGCCTCGCGCTCGACGTCGACCGAGGCTCGGCCCCGCTGCCGCTCGAACGGCGCCGCGGCGCGACGTCCAAGCCCCACGATCGGCGTCATGATGACCTCCACGAGACGAAGCACCGGCACGACGACGGGAACAAGGTGCGTCGGCCACTGGCGAGCGATGGCGCGTGCCAGCACCTGGCCCACGAGGACGATCAATGCGACGAAGAGGGCGATGTCCGCGAACAACCGCGAGCCGGAATTTTTGAGGCCGATCATCACACCCGACAAGACGAGCGTGAGCGCGACGCCGCTGCTCGCGCCAATCAGTAAACGGTGGGGCCGCTCGAGGTAGGTCACGGCCGCGGCGGAGCCACGCAGCCGCCGCTCGGTCCAGTGACGGAGCCAGATGCGACTCACCGACCGAACCGCCATCGCGCCGGCGGTGAGCCAGGCGACGATGATCAACGCGACCAGGAAGATGTACGGGCGCTCGAGCAGTTCGAGGTTCATCGAGCGTCCCCTCGGCTTCCCGCGCCCTCGGTCATCACGGGCTGACGCCGCTCGAAGTAGACGCGCTCGATGCGTCTGCGCCTAACGCGTTCGACGACGACGCGGACACCGGCGCGCGTGAGTGCCTCGCCGGCGCGCGGCACGCGGCCGAACAGCGCGTAGACGAGCCCTCCCACGGTCGTGACGTCGTCGACGCCGAAGTCGACGCCGATGAGGTCGCGCAGCTCGTCGACGGGTACGCGGCCCGCGATCCAGAAGCGCGTGCCACCTTCGCGCTCGACGTCCGGCTCCTCGACGTCGTATTCGTCGCGAATCTCGCCGACGATCTCCTCGAGAACGTCGTCGATCGTAACCAGGCCGGCGGTACCGCCGTACTCGTCGCTGACAATGGCGATGTGCGTGCGGCTCGCTTTGAAGTCGCGGAGCTGCGCGTCGATGGTTTTCGTCGTCGGAATGAAGACCGCGCCGCGCACGAGGCGCAACCAGCCGCCCTTCGGCTCGGACTCGACGATGATGTCGGCGAGCAGGTCCTTCGCGTAGAGAATGCCGATCACGTTGTCGAGCGTATCGTCGTAGACCGGAAAGCGCGCGTGCTCCGAGCTGCGCACCCGGTCGAGCACCTCCGACCAGGGCGCCGTCGCAGCGATGCCGACGATGTCGACGCGCGGCACCATGACTTCACGCACCTCGGTCTCGCCTAACGAGAACACGCCGTGCAGCAAGGCTTCCTCGGCGCTGGAGACGTCCGCCTCCGCGGCGACGACCTCGCGAAACCGTTCCGCGCTGTTCTCGTCCTGCGTCGCCCCGTCGCTTGCGGGGAGCACCCGCTGGAGCGCGCGCTCGAGCGCCGAGCCGAGCACGACGACCGGCCGCAACAACAGCGTCGCCAGGCGGACGAAGTCATGGAGCGCGTCGAACGCCCGCGTCCCGAGGCCATAACCGATCGATCGCGCCATTCCTTCGACGAGCGCAACCAGCACCACCGCCAGCACGACGGCGACGAATGCGCGCGTCGCGAACGACCATCCCACGACGGCGAGCCCCTGCGCGATGGCCGCGCCGGCGCCGACGTGCGCGAGAACCCGGAGCGCGGAGAGCGCGCGATGCGTGCGTTCCCGCTCGTGGATGGCTCCACCGGGATGTTCGGCTGGGGCGCCGGCGGGATCGAAGGCGAGGAGCGCGCCGTCGGCGACCGAGCAGGCGGCGCCGACTGACGCAGCCGCGGCACAGAGCAACCACGGAGTGATCGTCACGCCGCGGACCTCGCTCGGCGCTCGCGCCGCGTGATCGAAGCGACCAGTGCCTCCTGCCGGCGCCACATGGCCGAGGCGCGACGGTCCTCCTCCCCCTCGGGATGATCGAATCCGAGGACGTGCAGCACACCGTGCACGACGAGGCGTGTAAGCTCCTCGCGCACGCTCACGGCGTGCGCGGCGGCATTGCGGCGCGCCACGTCGGGCGCGATGTAGATGTCGCCGACGAGTGGCGTGCCGGCGGCGTCCGGCGTGAGGCAGAACGAGATGACGTCGGTGCTCCCGCGATGCCCGAGGTGCCGGCGGTTCAGTGCGGCGATGCGACGATTGTTGACGAACGTGATCGACAGCCGCGCGGCGCCGACGCCCTCGGACCTGAGCACGGCGCGGGCGATCTCGGTGACGCGCCGGCGCGCCAAGGGGACGCGCGCGCCATCATCGGCGACGGCGACCACAAGGCTCATACGGAGGCGAACTCGGAAGTCACACCACCGCTCGACGTCGGATAGTCGATGCGGTTGTGGTACATGCCGCTGAGCACGCGCGTGAACTCGTCCTTGATGATGTCGAGCTGCTTGAGGGTCAGGGGCGCGTCGCGGAGCTGCCCCTGCTCGATCCGCTGCCTAACGATGTGATCGACGACCTCGCGGATCTTGTCCGGCGTCGGCTCGGCGAGCACGCGTGTCGCCGCCTCGATGCCGTCGGCGAGCATGACCACCGCGGTCTCGGCTGTCTGCGGCAGCGGGCCCGGGTAGGAGTACTCGACGGGGTCGGGCGCGGCTGCGTCGCGCGCCCTGGCCTTCTCGAGGAAGAAGGTGATCGATCCCGTGCCATGATGCTCGGTAATGAACGAGCGCAGCGCGCGAGGCAGCTTGTGCTCCTCGGCCAGCTGTAATCCCTCGCGCACGTGATTGCGAATGATCTGCGCGCTCGTGCCGGGCTTGAGCTTGTCGTGCGGGTTCCGTCCGCCTCCCTTCGGCAGGTTCTCCACGAAGTACTGCGGCTTCACGAGCTTTCCGATGTCGTGGTAGTACGCCCCGACACGGGCCAACAGCGCGTTCGCCCCGATCGCGCGACATGCGGCGTCCGCCAGATTGGCGATGGCGATGGTGTGCGCGTAGGTGCCGGGCGCTTCGATGCTCAGGCGCTGCAGCAACGGGCGATTCAGGTCCGACCACTCGAGCAGCGTGAGATCGGTCTCGATACCGGTGAACCACTCCGCCATTGGCAGAAGCAGCAGCGCCAGCAGCACGGACACGAGCGCGTTCAGCGCGCCGAACCCCGCTGAGTTCAGGATCTCACGCGTCGGGAGATCGAGCGCGAGACCGATGGCGAGCGAGGTGGCCAGGTACGCACCGGCAATGGTCACGATCC